>CAZENI010000099.1:0-20408 GCA_964513055.1 uncultured Opitutus sp. | reverse complement strand
AGAGCAGGTCGCAGACGAAACCGTCGGCGAGCGCGCAGACCTCCTGATCCGAAAGCCGCACGCCCGGCAGCGCGGCCACGCGCGCGTAGAGCCCGCCCCAGTCCCCTTCGCCCTTGAGAAAGCGGTATCCGGAATGCAGGCACGTCGCCATCTCGTTGAGCGCGATCGTGACGGGCCGGAGCCGCTGCAGCGGCCGCCACCGCAGCGCGAGGGCGGCGAGCCGCATGGCGCGCGCGGGCACGATCACGAGGTCGAGCTGGCCGCGGGCGAACACGACCGTTGCCTTGCGCACGCCGCCGGTCGCGGGGCGCACCGCCTGGTGGCAGAGTTCGAGCCCCGGCAGCGCCGCGCCCCAGTCGATCCGCTCCAGGCCCGCCGCGTCCGTCGCCACGAGGTGCAAATCCAGATCCGACCACGCATCCGCGCCGCTCTCCCGTTGCTCGTCCCGCGCGGCGGAGCCGAACAGCACCGCTGAGCGCACGCGCGGCTCCCGCTCGAGCCACGCCGTCACGAGCCCAAGCGACCCCGGGCTCGCGGCGGCTCCCGCCCGTTGATATCCATGGGCCGCCACCGGAATCAGAGCTTCCGCAGCGAGATCAGGATTTCCGTGCCCTCGAGGCCGGGGCCGGCGTGGATCTCGCCGTGGTGCAGGCGGAGGATTTCCTTGGCGAGGAAGACGCCAATGCGCCCCTGGTTGGGCACGGCCTCGTCCGACGGCTCGGGCAGGATGCCCTCGAGTTCGAGATGCTTGCCCTTCAGCGAGAGCAGCGCCGTCAGCTCGGCGCCGCTGCCGGTCGAGCGGACCTTGAGCGCGAGTTCGCGAAGCCCGTGGTCGGGGCGGTTCTCGCCCACGGTGCGGATCAGCGAACGCAGCGCGAAATCGAGCAGCTTCTTGCTCGCTGCGAGGATCACGGGGTCCGGCCCCACCTCGACGCGCAGGCCGAGCGAGTGGCCGATCGACTGCGCGAGTTCGCGCACATCGACGGGCGCGGCGTCCGCTTCGTGCAGGCTCTGCATCAGCGCCAGGTTGTTGTTCAGCGCCTCGAGCTGCACGACGTCGCCCTTCATCGTCTCGATCAGCGGCGGCGGCATCGGCCGCTCCGCGGTGACCTGCCGGAAGGTGGTGAGGGACACGAGCGCGTTACCCAGCTCGTGGCTGAGCGTGAGCGCGATCTCGCGGAGCACGTCGCGGCGGCCGATGCGCTCGCGCGCCGCGGCGTCGTGCACCTCCCCGCTCGCCTCCTCCCAGTAAGCCCAGACGCCGCCGGTTTCCGCGACCAGGCCGGCGCTCGCCCGGAAGGGCTGGCCGGCGCACGGCAGCACGCGGCAGACCTCCCGCGCGCGCCGCGCCTGACCGATCAGATCGCGCACGACCAGCGGCACGTGGCGCGGCGGGCTCTCGTTTTGCGCGAGCACGAGCGTGGCGGGAAAATACCGCGCGCCGATGCTCACCTGGTCGGCGAGGTGATTGAGCCGCGAGATCTGCGTGGATTTCGCGAGGAAGTGCCGCAGCAGGCGCGCGAGGTGGACGGCCCGCGCCCGGTCCGCCTCGTCGTAGGCCTGGCCGTCGTCCCGCACGCCGAGCGCGATCAGGCCCAGCAGCCGGCCGTTGTCGTGCACGGGCACGAGCAGGCGCGCGCCCCACAGCGCCAGCCGGTTTCGCACCGCCAGCTCCGCGACGGGATCCGACGGACCATCCCAGTTCGTGCCGTCGATCACGGCCGGATGATCCTCGAAAAACGCCACCAGCGGATCGTCGGTCGCAAAGAACGACGTGCCCCGGTCCGCGCGAAAACCGTCGGCCTCGCGCTGGAAGAACACCGCGTGGGAGGCGCGCAGGAGGTGGCGCGACGCCCGCCGGAACTCCGCCACGAGGCGGTCGCGCGTGTCGATGTTCTCGACCGCGCCCTCGAGGAAATCCCAGAACTCGGCCGCATCCGCCGGCACCGGCCGCTGCTGGGTCCGCGCCGGCTGCTCCCACCGCCGCGCCTTCTCCGCGAGCATCTCGACCAGCGACTGTTTCTCCGCGACCTCCTCGATCAGCGGCAGCAGCTCGCGGAGCCGCGAGCCGCTGTCCTCGTAGGAGAGAAACGCCTTGGCGCGGCCACTCATCCGCGCCTGTTCAAACGGCAGGCTCCGCGGCTCGCCGACGAAAATCGTCGGACAACGCGCCAGCGACGGCGGCAGCGTCGTCTCGCTCGCCGCATCCAGCACCACCACCGCGGAGAATCCCGGCGCCGTCCCCGCCGGAAACGCATGCGCGCCCAGCCGCAGCGCGACCCGCCCGGGCTGGAGCTGCCGTTCCCAGGCGTCGGCAAGCGCGCTGTCGGTCGTCGCTAGGATGACAAGGGTTGGCATGGAAAGGTCACGCGGAAGGTCGCCCCGTGTCCCGGCACGGGAGGATCGACGCTGATGCTGGCGTTCAGATTCGCGAGGATGTCGCTGCAGATGGCAAGCCCCAGGCCAAAGCCGGTGGACTTCGTCGTCTGGAACGGCTGGAAGAGCCGGGGCCGGATCTCCGGCGAGATGCCCGGGCCGCTGTCCGCGACCGACATCTCGATCCCGCCCGAGGTGTTCCGGGTCTCGACCTTCACCCAGCGGTCGGAGCCGGCGTGCGACTCCACCGCCTGGATCGCGTTGAAACAGAGGTTCAGCATCACCTGCTTCGCGGCCGACGCGTCGGTGTAGGCGCGATCGGGAGACGCGTTGAATTCGGTCAGGAACTGCACGTTGCGGTGCGCCGCCTTGGTCGCCACCAGGTCGAGGCTGGCCAGCAGCAGCGGATGCAGCTCGACGACCGTCGCCTCATAGGTGCGCGGCGACGCGAGATCGAGGAGCTGCTCGGTGAGTTGATCGATCCGCCCCACCTCGTCTCCGATCAGGCGGAAGAACTTCTCCCGGAAAACGGGATCCTGGTGATGCGTCGGCAGGAGCTGGACAAACGTCTTGATCGACACGAGCGGGTTGCGGATCTCGTGCGCCAGGCTCGCGCCGAGCAGCCCGACGGTCGCCAGTTGCTCGGTGTGCTGCACCTTCGCCGAGAAGTGGGCCCGCTCGAGCGCGCTCTCCATGATCGAGGCGAGTTCGAGCAGTTGGGTCACCTGCGGGTAGGTGAAGGGCCGGCGCGACGCCCCCACGCCGACGCCGACCAGGATGGTCAGCGAGGGCCCCTCGATCACGACCAGCACGCCGAGGCGCTGCGCCACGAGAAAGCGCTGCAGCTCCTCGCGCTCCGTCGTCGGCTTCTCGCGCGCCAGCCGCTCCGGCGTCGCCCACCGGAGCTGACGCATCGCCCGCAGGACCGTGCCATCCTCGGCCAGCGTCACGCCGCTGCCCGTGAGCAGATCCTGCGTGCCGCTCAGGATGACCGCGTGGTCGCACTGGCCCCAGCCCTTGAGGACGGCGCTGAACGCCACCTCGAGCCGCTCCAGCCGGCTCTCGCGCTGCGCCGCCGAGAACGCCGCCTGCCGCGCCACCTGCCCCTGCGGATAAAAATGAAAAACGCGATCGAGCCAGCCGTTGAACACCGAGGCCAGCCACAGTGACAGCGCCGTGGTGACGACGAGCGAGAGCGCGTCCGGCAGCACCTCGGTCAGCCCGGAATACATCGCAAACGCCGCCACCGCCACCGCCGCGACGAGGCAGATTTCGCGAAGGCCGACCAGCAGGATCTGCCGCGCGTCGAAAATCCGGTAGGTCGTGATCGCCAGCGCCGTGCCGATGTAGAAGACCAGGATCATCACCGGCTGCAGGCCGATGTAGCGCGAGTCGCCCGTGTAGGCGCGCAGCCCCATGAACGCCAGCACCGCCAGGGCGACGCTGCTTCCGCCCAGCAGCCAGACCTGCAGTTCGATCCGCCGGCTGCCCGTCAGGCGGCGGATCGTGCGGATCGCGTCGGCGATCAGCCAGAGATAAAGCCCCACCCCCACCGCGATGTAAGCCGTGTAGCCCCAGCCGCGAACCCGCTGATCGTCCGTCGAACCCGACGGGATGAACGCCTCGGTGAACGGCACCACCGACATCGCCACCGAGAAGAGCACCCAGCCCGTGAGCTGACCGAACCACCACCGGCGCGACGTGCCCGTGCCCGCGACGATGCTCTCCTTGACCAGCCAGAAATGAAACGGGATTGACCCGCCCACCGTGCACGCCATGCGGACCCAATACAGCGCCGCTTCCGACCCGGTGGGCGCCGACGTCAGGAGATAGAAACAGCCCAGCCACGCGGCGATGTGCACGGAGCAGGAGCACACCATCCGGTTCACGAGGCGGCGCGGGTTCGACCACAGGATCACCGCGCCAGCGATGAAGACCGCGATCGGAGCCAGCAGAGCAGGTGAGATCAGCATCGCTCGAGGATCATGCAACTGTTCACGTTTCCGACCCCGTGGGCGTTGATCAGGGTCGCGCGCTGATCGACCCGGCGCACCCGGCCGCTGAGATTCAAGGCGCAGGCCGGATCGGGCCGGCTCCAGTTGACCGTCGGCGGCAACGCCCGCTGCTGCTGCGCGAGCGCCGCCGCGCCGATCTGGATGGCGGGCGCCGCGCCGAGCGCGCTGCCGAGCGCGCCCTTCAGCGAGACGGGGCATATCTCCGGCAGCGCGCCGCCGAAGACCGCGTGCATGGCCGCCGCCTCGCCGGCGTCGATGAACCGATGCCCCGGCCCCCACGCGTTGATCGCGTCGATTTCCCGGGGATTGAGCCGCGCATCCGCCAGCGCCAGGCGCGCCGCCTCCACCAATCCGATACACACCTGCCCCGCGGGATCGTTGGCGTAGGCATAGCCGCTGATGAAACTGTAGCCCGGCCGCGGGCTGCTCTCCGGCTCCAGCACGAACAGGCACGCGCCCTCGCTCACCACCCCCGTCGTGCGCCACAGATCGAACGGCCGCGCCAGCCGATCGGACATCTCGACCGTGGGCGGCGTGAGTCCCGCCGCGCGCAATTCCAGCAGCGGGCACCGGTGCAGCGGCGCCTCCGTGCCGCCGCAGATCGCCAGCTCCGCCTCGCCCCGCGCCACCGCCGCCGCCGCAAACCCGACCGCATCGATCCCGGAGCAGCACGAATTCTGCAGCGTCATCGTCCGCGGCTCGATCCCCAGCGCCCGGGCGACCGTTTCGGTCACGTTCGCATTCGTCGTCGTGAAAATCGTCCGCGCCTGCGCGGCGTCCGGCCCCTTGGTGAAGACCGCCTGGGTCGAACTCGAGATGCCGCCGAAATCCATCAGCGACGACCCGGTCACGATGATCGTGTCGGCCCCGGAAAGCCCGGCCGGCGCGAGCCCCGCATCCTGCAGCGCCAGCAGGGCACCCGCCGCCGCGAACTGCGTGTGCCGCCCGATGCCCTTGGGCAGCCGCTCGCGTTCGATGAAGCGGGTGATGTTGAAACGCTCGACCGATGCCGCCACGAGCGGCCCATACTCCGGCCCCAGCTTCGCGTAGGGCCGGATGTAGCTCACCGGCTCCATCACTCCCTTCCAGAAATCCTCGCGACCGATTCCCGCCGGTGTGACCGGCCCGATGCCTGTGATCTTTACCCGCCTCCGCTTCATCCCTGCGGTGCGGCGGGGAAGGTCAGTTTCACCGTGGTGCCCTTGCCCGCGGCGGAATCGAGCGTGAACGAGGCGCCGTGCGTGCCGGCCAGATGCCGGCAGATGCTCAGCCCGAGTCCCGTGCCGCTGGCCTTGCTGCTGAAGCCGCCATGCATCGCCCGTTTCACGCGCTCCGTATCCATCCCCGCGCCGTTGTCCGCGATCGTCATCTCGATCTGCTCGCCCCGGGCCGCGAACGTCACCGCGATCCGCGTCGCCCCCGCTTCGAGCGAGTTCTTGAACACGTTCTGCAGCACGCGCATCAACTCGAACTTCGAGCCGCGCACGATCGCCGCGCCGAGCCCGGCACACTGGATCGCCACGTTGCCGAAGAAGATCACCTGGCGGACTTCCTGCGCCACCTGCACGAGATCCACGCGCTGGAACTCCGTCGCCTGCTTCGAGGCCTGCCGCCAGTTTTCCGAGAGGTGGTGGCAGTATTCCGCCGCCTTCTCCACCATCGAGGCATACTCGAGGAGCTTCTTCGCCAGGTCCGGATCGCGCTGGCCGAGCAGCCGCGCCTCCTCCGCCACCAGCGCCGCGTAGCCGATCACCACCGTCAGCGGGTTGTTCAGATCGTGCACCAGCTCGACTGAGGCGCGCGCCTGCCAGATCTGCGGCTCGTTCGTCTCGATCTCGCGCTTCAACGCGACGTTCATGCTCTGCGCGTCGCTCGCCGCCTGCGCCTGGGCGCGCCGCAGCCGCGTCGCCTGCGTCTGCTTGCGCACCGAGTCGATCAACTCGGGGATGTCCGGCGGCTTGCGCAGATACTGATTCGCCCCGGCCACCATCGCCTGCTGCGCGGTGAGCAGCGTGCCATAGCCCGTTAGCATGATCACCGACACGTGCGGATCGATCTTCCGGATTTCCTCGAGCGCGCGGATGCCATCCATCTCCGGCATCCGGATGTCGAGCACGACCGCCGCATAGGGCCTGGCCTGCAGCTTCGCGAGCGCCTCCTTCGCGCGCTCGGCCGTGTCGACGGCGAATTCGCCCTGCAGACTGAAGGCGATCGACTCGCGCGGACCGTATTCGTCATCAACCACCAGCACGGCGGGGCGCTCACCCGAAGCGGGTGCAGCGACAGCCGGAATTTTCTCGGTCAGCATGCGAGGTTTGGAAGCGAGCGTTGAAACTGGCCTGCCCGGCAGCCAGCGCCGCGCAGCATAACGCTGTTTGCAGGTGGCGATTTCACGTGTCAAGGCGCGCATCGGGGATTGCTCCAGAACGCGGCGACCCCGACCTTGTTGAGGTGGATTTTACCGTCGTCGCCCTCGTCGCGGCCGCGCTCGCGGCGACCGTCACGTGGCTCGCGCTGAACGCCCGCGCGGCCGCGCTGCGCGAGCGTCTCCGCGCGCGCGAGGAGGAGAACGGCCGCATGGCCGGCGAACTCATCGTCCTCCGCGGCGAGGCGGCCCGCCTCGCGACGCTCAACGCCCAGCTCGGCACCCAGCTCGCCGCCGAACGCTCCGCGCACGAGCGGCTCACGCACGAATTCAAGGCGCTCTCCGCCGACGCCCTGCGCGCCAACCGCAGCGACTTCCTCGAACTCGCGAAGCAGGCGTTTGCGCAGCTCCAGCAGCAGTCCGTCGGCGACCTCGATCAACGCCGGCAGGCGGTCGAGGCGCTGGTGCGGCCGATCCGCGAGTCGCTCGACCAGGTCGGCGCGAAGATGTCGGCGATCGAGCAGGCGCGCGCCGGCGCCTACGGCGCGCTGGGCGAACAGCTCAAGGCGTTGAACACCGCGCAACTGCAGCTCCAGTCCGAGGCCGCGCGCCTGTCGACCGCGTTGCGCTCCACGACCTACGCCGGCAGTTGGGGCGAACTGCAGCTCCGCCGCGTCGTCGAGATGGCGGACATGGTCGGCTACTGCGATTTCGTCGAGCAGGAGTCGGCCGGCGGCCTGCGCGCCGATCTCGTCGTGCGCCTGCCCGGCGGCCAGCGGCTCGTCGTCGACGCCAAGGCGCCGCTCGAGGCGTTTCGCGCGGCGGGCGACACCACCGACGAGGCAATTCGGGCAAATCGCATGATCGAGCACGCCGCCAAGGTCCGCGGCCACATCGACGCGCTCGGCGCGAAGAATTACTGGGAGCAGTTTCAGCCCGCGCCGGAGTTCGTCGTTCTCTTCCTCCCCGGCGATCATTTTCTCACCGCCGCCCTGCAGGCCGACAATCTGCTGATGGACCGCGCGCTCTCGCGCCGCGTGCTCCTCGCCACGCCCACCACGCTGATCGCCCTGCTCAAGGCCGCCTCCTACGGCTGGCGCCAGGAAGCCGTTTCCAAAAATGCCGACGAGATCAGCGCACTCGGCCGCGCCCTCTACGATCGCGTCGCGGCCTTCGCCGACAACCTCGACAAGATCGGCCGCGGCCTCGACCACGCCCTGAAGGGCTACAACACCGCCGTCGGCTCGTTCGAGGGCATGCTCCTGCCCGGCGCCCGCAAGCTCGCCGAACTCGGCGCCAAGGGCGCAAAGGACCTGGCCGTCCCCGGCCCCGTCGACCTCGCGACCCGCGAGGTCGTCAAGCGGAGCTAACGCCGCGACGCGCCGCCGAATCTGCGCTTGCCTCGCCGGCCGCGGCCCCGATCCGTTTCCGCCCTGATGACACCTCCGCCCGACGCCCCGCTCGACGGCACCTGGCAGCTCGTCCGCGCCGAACTCGACGGCGAGGCGGCGCACGAGCTCGTGACGACCAACACGGTGCTGGTGCTCCAGGCCGGGGCCTACGCCGTCCGCTTCGACGGCGAGATCGCGGATCGCGGGCTCTTCCAATTCGCCGGCGCCCTCACCGCGCGGACGCTCGTGCTGCGCGGCCTCGAGGGCCCCAACGCCGGCCGCACGATCCCGTGCCTCTTTCAACGCGTCGGCGATCGCCTGCGCGTGTGCTATGGACTCGACGGCGTGGCGCCGACGGAGTTCGCGACCAGCCCCGGCCAGCGCCGGTATCTGGCGACGTATCGCCGGACCTGATTCCGGGCGGCCGGCGATCGGCCCGATAGTTGGGAACGCGCTCCGTCGCGCGCGCACTGTGGCCGTGCGGCGCACCGACGCGTCGCCCGAGGCGGGGCCGTGAATGGGCGAGTTTCAGCACCCGCAGGTTGGGTCACGTTGTGTTGTCCCGCCCGTGGCCAGTCCTCCCACCATGAATCCGCCCTCCAGTCTCACGGGCGCCCACCGGCGCACCTACCAGTCGATCTTCCAGCATCCCCTCGCGCACAATCTCGGCTGGAGCGACGTGCATGCGCTGTTCCGCCAGCTCGGCGAGGTCGAGGAGGAAGCCAACGGCAAGTTCAAGGTGACGCGTCACGGCCAGGTCCTCGTGCTGCCGGCCGCCCGCACCAAGGACGTTTCTGATCCGGACGAGCTCATGGCGCTGCGGCGGTTCCTCGAGCACTCGGCCAATGGCGACACCGCGGAGCAACCGGAGGAGGCCGCCAACTGGCTGGTCATCATCGACCACCGGGAAGCCCGCATCTACCGCAGCGCGGCGCCCGGAGCGGTGGCTCAACAGATCCGCCCGCGCGTGCCGGAGAACTACTTTCGCCAGGCCCCGCGCTCGAACGATCCCTCCCGCCCTCCGGAAAAGAACGATCCGGCCGGCTACTTCGAGCCGGTGGCCGCCGTCCTGAACGGCGCCGGCCGCATCCTGGTCTTCGGCAGCGGCACGGGCCGCAGCAG
This sequence comes from uncultured Opitutus sp., assembly GCA_964513055.1. Classification (GTDB taxonomy): domain Bacteria; phylum Verrucomicrobiota; class Verrucomicrobiia; order Opitutales; family Opitutaceae; genus ER46. The sequence goes on along the minus strand of CAZENI010000099.1, from coordinate 11,139 downwards.
CGAGATGGAGCAGTTCACCGCCTGGCTCACGACGCACCGGCCACAACTGGCGAAACGGATCGTGGCCTCGATCATCGTCGACGAACACCATCACACCGAGGCCCAGCTTCTGGCCAAGGCCCGCGCTTTCTACGCCAGCCTGCCGGTGGCCTGAACCGGCCGGGCCCAGCCGCCGTCCGCGGCGTGACCAGTTGCCGCGAAATTTCGCCCGACAGTTCGGTTTGTCGTTGCCGGCGTCGCCCCCCGCCGAGCGAATCGCCGGAGCGCCCACCCGTCGATGCACCTCTCCGGCCTCTTCCTCTACCCCGTCAAGTCCCTCGGCGGCTGCGCCGTGCCCGCCGCCGAAGTCGATGCCCTCGGGCTGGTGGGAGACCGGCGCTTCCTCGTCGTCGACGCGGCGGGGAAATTTCTCACGCAACGCGCCCTCCCCCGCATGGCGCTCATCCGCACCGCGCTCTCGGCCGGCACGCTCACGCTCACGGCCGCCGGCGCCGGGTCGATCGCGGTCGCCACGCAGTCGAGCGGCGCCCCGGTGCTGCGGACGGTCTCGGTGTGGAAAAGCGAGGGACTGCTCGCCGACGATTGCGGCGACGCGGCCGCCGCCTGGCTCGGGGACTTTCTCGGCGTCACCTGCCGGCTCGTGCGCATCGGCGAGAAGTTCGTCCGCCCGATTCTCAAACCCGGGTTCGCCCGCGCCGGCGACCACGTCACGTTCGCCGATGCGTTTCCCCTGCTCGTGATCAGCGAGGCCTCGCTCGCCGATCTCAACGACCGCCTCGTCGCGCAGGGCGGGGAGGCGCTGCCGATGAATCGCTTCCGGCCCAATCTCGTGGTGGCCGGCGCCGGGGCGTTCGCGGAGGACACCTGGCCTCGGATCAGGATCGGCAGCGTGGTCCTTCGCTCCGGCGGGCCGTGCGCGCGCTGCGCGATCACGACGACGGATCAGGAGACCGCCGAGCGCGGCCGGGAGCCGCTCCGCACGCTCGCGACCTACCGCCGCGCCGCCGCCGATCCCACCGACGTCAACTTCGGCCAGAACCTGATCAACGAAACGAAAACCGGCGCCCTGCGCGTCGGCGATCCGGTGGAATTGCTGGCGTGAGTTTCAACGCTCGCCGGCCGCCGCCCGCTGGCTTCCTGACATGAATTCTCCCGCCCTCCTTCTCCTTGCCGCGCTGGCCGCCGCCTCCGTCCACGCCGGGCCGCAGGACCACCTGCCGCCGGTTCCTCCCTGGCACGGCGCGAGCGAGGCGCTGATCGTCGCACCCGATCACCCGTGGATCACGCCCGCGGAAAAGACCGGGCTCACCGACACGCCGAACTACGACGACACGATCGCGTGGCTCCGGAAACTCGCCGCCGCGTCGCCCGCCCTTTCGCTGCACGAGTTCGGCCGCACCGCCCAGGGCCGCCCGCTCTACGCCGTCCTCGCCAGTCGCGCACCGACGCGCACGCCCGACGGCCTGCGCGCCCACGGCAGGCCCACGCTCCTCGCGCAGGCCGGCATCCACGCGGGCGAGATCGACGGCAAGGACGCCGGCCTCATGCTGCTCCGCGATCTCACCGTGGGCGGCAAGACCGCGCTGCTCGACGCCGCGAACCTCCTCTTCATTCCCGCCCTCAACGCCGACGGCCACGAGCGCATCTCCGCCTGGAACCGCCCCAACCAGCGCGGCCCCGTGCACATGGGCTGGCGCACCACCGCGCAGAACCTGAACCTGAACCGCGACTACGTGAAGGCCGACGCCCCCGAGATGCGCGCCGTGCTCGCGTTGATCAACGCCTGGTCGCCATCGCTCTACCTCGATCTCCATGTGACCGACGGCCTGGACTACCAATACGACGTCACCTACACGTATCACGGAACCCGTGACACCCTCGCGCACTCGCCGCAGATCGCCCGCTGGCTCGACCGCACGTGGCATCCCGCCGTCGCCGCCGCGCTCTCGGCCCACGGCCACCTCCCGCTCAATCTCTACATCGACCCGGTCGATCGGCGCGATTTCACGCGCGGACTGGACACCGGCCACGCGCCCCCGCGCCTGTCGCACGGCTACGGCGACGTGCGCCACCTGCCCACCGTGCTCGTCGAGACGCATTCGCTCAAACCCTACCGCCAGCGCGTGCTCGGCACCTGCGTCCTGCTGGCGACGGCGCTCGACGTGCTCGGCCGCGAGGCCGCCAACGTGCGCGCCGCCATCGCTTCCGACCAGTCCACGCGTCCGGCCCAGGTCATCGTGACCTGGAAGCCGGGCGGTCCGCGCAGCGAAATCGATTTTCTCGGCATCGACTCGGAGCGCTACGCCTCGCCCGCCTCCGGCACGACCGAGGTCCGCTGGCTGGGACGGCCCAGGCTCTTCCCCAAGCTCCCGGTGGAAACGGATCAGCCGGGCCTCACCGTGGCGCGGCCGAAGGCGTATTGGGTGCCCGCGAGCAGTCCCGACGTGATTGATCGACTGCGGGTGCACGGCGTGAAGGTCGAGCCGCTCGCCGCGGCACGCACCCTCGAGGTCGGCATGTATCGCCTCGTCGATCCCACGCCGGGCAACAACGGCCAGCCCGTCGAGCGCCGCCATGTCGTGAAGACGGGCGTGAAGCTCGAGTCGCGCCGCGAGACGTTTCCCGCCGGTTCGGTCCGCGTGCCAACGGATCAACCGCTCGGCGGCCTCGCCATCGCCATGCTGGAGCCGCAGGCCGACGACTCGCTGGTCGGGTGGGGCTTCTTCGACGAGGTCCGCCAGCGCACCGAATACATCGAGGGCTACGTGATCGCGCCGCTCGCGGAAGAGATGCTGAAGCAGGACCCGAAACTGAAGGCGGAGTTCGAGGCCCGCGTGGCCGCCGATGAGAAGTTCGCGAAAGATCCCACGGCCCGGCTCCAGTGGTTCTACGCGCGCAGCAAATTCTACGACGAGCGCTTCCTCCTCTACCCCGTCGGCATCGAGCGGTGAAAGGGGAGCGGGGCTTCGGACCCATCTGGGTCGTCGCACGGTTCGTGGTTTTGACAGGATTCACAGGATTGAAGACAGGATTTTCAGGAATGTTCCGAATGCACGGGAGCCTCGATTCCGCTGCGATCGGCGGATGAGGACGAGGAATCCTGTCAATCCCGGTTTGAAATCCTGCTCATCCTGTCAGAGAAATTCTGTTCGAGGAATAAACAGGCTCCCACACCACGCGACCCGCTCCTTGCCTTGCCCCGCGCTCCAGCGCACAACCTCGTCGATGAAGCGCTTCCTCTTGCTCGCCCTTTTTGGCTTGGCCTGCGCAACCCTCCCCGTCGCGTCCGGCGCTGACGCCGATCTCGCGCGCTGGCAGGCGCGGGCGCGCAACGTGACCATCGTCCGCGATCAATGGGGCATCGCGCACGTCACCGGCAAGACCGACGCCGACGCCGTCTTCGGCTTCCTTTACGCGCAGGCCGAGGACGATTTCCCGCGCATCGAGCTCAACTACCTCGACGCCTCCGGCCGCCGCGCCGAGGTCGAGGGCGCGACCGAGATCTACCGCGACCTGCGGATGAAGCTCTTCATCGATCCGGCCGACATGCGCGCCAAATACGCCGCGAGCCCCGCGTGGCTGCGCGCCCTGATGGACGCGTTTGCCGACGGCCTGAACTTCTACCTGCACACCCACCCGAACGTGAAGCCGCGGCTCATCACGAAGTTCGAGCCGTGGATGGCGCTGACCTTCAGCGAGGGCAGCATCGGCGGCGACATCGAGTCCGTCTCGCTCCGCGCGCTCGAGGCGTTCTACGGCAAGCGCACGCTCGCCGCCGCGCCCCCCGCGCCCGCGCGCGAGTCGACGGGCTCGAACGGCTTCGCCATCGCGCCGGCGCGCAGCGCGTCGAGTCACGCGCTCTTGCTCATCAATCCGCACACGACCTTCTATTTCCGCCCTGAGGTCCACGTTGCCAGCGGCGAGGGGCTCAACGCCTACGGCGCCGTCACCTGGGGCCAGTTCTTCGTGTATCAGGGCTTCAACGACCGCTGCGGCTGGATGCACACCTCCGACGGCGCCGATGTGATCGACGAATACCTCGAGACCGTCACCGAGAAGCCCGCGGGCAGCGGCAACTACGTCTACAAGTATGGCACCACCGAGCGCCCGCTCGTGGCGAAGACCATCGTGGTCCCCTACCGCCAGGACGGCGCGATCGCCCGAAAGACCTTCACCGCGTATTTCAGCCACCACGGCCCGATCGTGCGCGAGGCCGGCGGCAAGTGGATCGCGGTGAAGCTCATGCAGGACCCGGTCAACGCACTCTCGCAGTCCTACCTGCGCACCAAGGCGCGGAGCTACACGGAGTTCTACCGCACGATGGAGCTGCGCACCAACACCTCCAACAACACCGTCTACGCCGACGCCGATGGCACCATCGCCTACTTCCACGGCGACTTCGTCCCGAAACGCGATCCGAAGTTCAACTGGATCGAGCCGGTCGACGGCAGCGATCCCGCGACGGAGTGGCAGGGACTGCACCCCGTCAGTGAGATCATCACGCTGAAGAATCCCGCCAGTGGTTGGATTCAGAATACGAACAACTGGCCCTTCTCCGCCGCCGGCCCGAGCAGCCCGCGCGAACAGGACTTCCCCCGCTACATGTGGACGAACCCGGAAAACGCCCGCGGCCTCAATGCCGTGCGCGTCCTCGCCGACCGCAAGGACTTCACCCTCGATTCGCTGATCGCCGCGGCCTACGACCCGTATCTGATCGCGTTCGAGAAACTGCTGCCCGCGCTCTTCGCGTCGTTCGACGCGCTGCCGGCGGCCGACGCACGACGCGCGGCTCTCGCGGAGCCGATCGCCGCCCTGCGCGGCTGGGATCGCCGCTCCACCATCAGCTCGGTCCCGGCCGCCGTCGCGATTCTCTGGGCCCACGAACTCGCGGCCAACCGCATCGCCGAGGCCCGAGCGAAGAAGATTGTCGTCATCGACCACCTCATCGCCGTGACCACCGGCGAGCAGCGGCTCGACGCCCTCGCGCGCGTCACGGCCCGGCTCACGCGCGACTTCGGCACGTGGCGGACGCCGTGGGGCGAGATCAACCGCTTCCAGCGTATCACCGGCGACATCACGCCCGCGTTCGACGACGCGAAGCCCAGCCTGCCGATCGGATTCGCCTCCGGCGACTGGGGCTCGCTCGCGGCGATCGGCGCGGCCACCACGCCGACGGGCGCGCCCACGAAGCGCATCTACGGCAACCGCGGCAACAGCTTCGTTGCCGTCGTGGAGTTCGGTCCGCGCGTGAAGGCCAGGACCCTCCTCGCTGGCGGCGTCAGCGGCGATCCCGCGTCGCCGCATTTCAACGACCAGGCCGAAATCTACGCGAAGGCCCAGTTCAAGGACGCGCTGTTCTACCCCGAGGATATCGCCCGAAACGCCAGGCGCACCTATCGCCCGGGCGAATGAACCGGGTGGAGCGCGTTGTCCTCAACGCGCTGGGTGGCGGAAGCTGACGACGCCTTCCGCTGCGGACTCGAACCCGCGTCTTGGGGACAAGCCGCTCCACCTCGAACCAGGATGACCGCGCCAACGCGATACGCCTACCCGTCGTCCCGCACCCGCCCGCGCTTCGCCTTGTGCTTCGCCCGGTGCTTCTTCGACTCGATCATCCGCGCCTTCTGCCCGCGGCTTTTTTGCCGGTTCCGACGCCGTTCCTCCTCGCGCGCATCCACCACGGCGGCCTTCGCCGCCCGCACCCGCGCCTCGAGTTTCCCGCACAACTCCCGCCACGCCTGCTCGCGATTCGCCGCCTGCGATCGCTCCTGCTGGCAGCGCACCTCCAGCCCCGTCGGCCGGTGCCGCAGCCACACCGTCGAACTCGTCTTGTTGATCTTCTGCCCGCCCGGTCCGCTCCCGCGGATGAAACGTTCTTCGACGTCGGCGACGCTTATACCCATGGCCGAGAGCCGCTCGTCGATTTGGGTTGGTAAAGCCATGGCCGCGTCTTTTCTCTAGGGAAACTTATCCAGACTCGCCGAGTCAAACCGCCTCCCGCTTCATTCCCATTCCCATCCTTATGACAGGTCCCGCCTGGTCTCAGAAACTCCGCGACGAAATTGGCAAAGCCGTGATTGGCCAGGACGCCGTGGTGGAACGCCTCCTCGTCGCGCTGCTCGCCAACGGCCACGTCCTTCTCGAGGGCATGCCCGGCCTCGCCAAGACCCTGCTCATCAAGTCGCTCGGGACCGCCCTCGGCGTGCAATTCGAACGCGTGCAGTTCACGCCCGACCTGCTGCCGAGCGACGTCGTCGGCACGATGATTTTCCAGCCGAAGTCCGGCGAGTTCTCCGCCCATCGCGGCCCGATCTTCGCCAACCTCGTCCTCGCCGACGAAATCAACCGCGCCCCCGCCAAGGTCCAGAGCGCGCTGCTCGAGGGTATGCAGGAGCGCCAGGTCACGATCGGCGGGCAAACGCATCCGTTGCCGAAGCCGTTTTTCGTGATGGCGACCCAGAATCCCGTCGAGCAGGAGGGCACGTATCCGCTACCCGAGGCTCAGACGGACCGTTTCCTCTTCAAGCTCCTCGTCGACTATCCGACCGCAGAGGAGGAATCGTCGATGATGCAGCGCTGGGGCCAGGTCACGAAGCAGCCCGCGCTCGCAGCCGTCTCCAGCGGCGAGGAACTCCTCGCGCTGCGGGTGGAGGTCGACCGCATCCACCTCTCGCCCGCCGTCCAGGGCTACATCCTCGCCCTCGTCCGCGGCACGCGCGCCCTCGCCGAGCGCAACGCCGGTGCCAAGCGCTACCTCAATTTCGGCGCCTCCCCGCGCGCCTCGCTCGCCCTCTACCAGGCCAGCCGCGCCCTCGCGTGGCTGCGCGGGCTGGACTACGTCTCGCCCGCCCTCGTGCAGGAACTCGCGCCCGACATCATGCGCCACCGCATCGGTCTGACCTACGAGGCCGAGGCCGAGGAGATCACGCCCGACCGGATCGTGACGCAGGTCGTCGAGCGCACGCCGGTGCCGGCGGTGAAGTAGCCCATCTTTCTCTTTCTTCTTTCTCTTGATCTTTCTCTCCATCGCAGGTTCGGCCGCGAACGCGAAACGAAGTCGAATAGTGCGATCTCGGGAGAAAGAGAGAGACTATGATTAACAGAAAGATTTCGAAACCATGCCCGCGCCCGCCACCTCCGCCCCCGCCCAATCTCCGCTCGCGCTCCTGCGCCAGCTCGAGTGGCGCGTGCGCCACGCGGTCGAAAACGTGCTCAGCGGCGAGTATCGCTCGGCCTTCCGCGGCCGCGGCATGGAGTTCGATCAGGTCGTCAAATACGAGTTCGGCGACGACGTGCGCGACATCGACTGGAACGTCACCGCGCGCCTCGGCGAACCCTACCGCAAGAAATTCGTCGAGGAGCGCGAGGTCACGCTGCTGCTCGTGTTCGAGGATTCGCCGTCGCTGCATTTCGGCTCCGGCGCGCAATCCAAGCGCGAGGCCCTGCTCGAGCTCGCCGGCCTCGTGATGCTCCTCGGCGCCGTGAACCGCGACCGCGTCGGCTTCGTCCACGCCGCGCCCGGCGGAAATCTCTTTCGCGAACCCGTCCGCGGGCGCGGCCAGATCATGCACGCGGCGGCGACGCTCCTCGCGCGCCCCGCGCCATCGCCGACCGCCATCCCCGCGGAGATCCCGTGGCGCTTTCTCGCGCGCGCCGCGCCGAAGCACAGCGTGATGATCTGGCTCGGCGATTTCCCGCCGCGCGGCACGCCGGAAGGCTGGCCCGTCCTGCAGCGCCGCTATCAGACGATGGGCTTCCGCGTCGACGATCCGTGGGAGCGGGCCCTGCCGACTGGCGAGGCGTTCGCCGCCTACGATCCGCTCGCCGGCCGGCTCGTGACGATCGAGGGCAGCGCCGCCGAGCGCGCCGCGCACGCCGCGTGGCAGCGCGAGCGCGACACTGCGTGGCAGGGACTTTTCCCCGACGCCATGAGCCGTCTCGTCGTCGGCACGGATCAAAACCGCCTCGACGCCCTCGTGCGCTTCTTCCACGCGCGCATGAAAACCGGAGCGCGGTGAGCGCATGAAGAACGCTCACGCTTTTTCCCCCGCGCACTGCTGTCATTCGGCAATCGGCATTCGGCAATCGACAATTTCATGACCCGTCTCGCCCTCCACGATCCCATCTGGCTGCTCGCGCTCGCCGCGCTGCCGCTGATCGTGTGGCTGCGCGGCCGCCGGCGTGTGCCGGTGCTGCTCGTGCCCTTTGCCGCCGCCTGGCACCGGCCGTCGCTCGCCGCGCCGTCGCGGTGGCCGGTGGTGCTCGCGTTCGCCGGCCTCGCCCTGCTGATCGGCGCGCTCGCGCGGCCGCAGCGCGTCGAGGACAAGCGCGAAGTCCGCTCCGAAGGCTACGACATCATGCTTTCGATCGACCTCTCGACCTCGATGCGCGCGGAGGATTTCGAGAAGGACGGCGAGCGCATCAACCGCCTGCAGGCGATCAAGCCCGTGATCCAGGCGTTCATCGAGCGGCGGCCCACCGATCGCATCGGCATCGTGCTGTTTTCCGGGCGCGCCTACACCATGGCGCCGCTCACGTTCGACCACGACTGGCTCTCGCGTCAGCTCTCGCGCGTGAAGATCGGCATGATCGAGGACGGCACCGCGATCGGCGACGGCCTCGGTGTGGCGCTGACGCGACTCGAACAGGCGAAACGCGACAGCGGCGGCAAGCGCATGGGCGCCTTCGTCGTCCTGATGACCGACGGGGCCAACAACCGCGGCGCGCTCCAGCCGCATCAGGCCGCCGAACTCGCGAAGTCGCGCGGCATTCCCGTCTACACGATCGGCGCCGGCAAGGAGGGCTACGTGCCCGTGCCGGTCTTCGACGACAACAACCGCAAGATGGGCTACCGCCGCATGCTCTCCGACGTGGACGAGCCCGCGCTGCGCCAGATCGCCGACTCCACCGGCGGCAAGTTTTTCCGCGTGGCCGACACCGGCACGATCGAGAGCGCGTTCAAGACGATCGATCGCGCGCAGAAAATCGAGTTCCAGGCCAAGAGCTACCTGCTCACCACGGAGCTGTTCTGGTGGCTCGCCGCGCCCGGGCTCGGCTTGCTGGCCGTCGCCGCCCTGCTCTCGCGCCCGGTCGTCCGCCAGGAGGCGTTCGCATGAACGCGCCCGGCCCGGCCAGTTTCTTCGCCCGCCACCTATGACCTTTGCCGCGCCGCAGCTCTTCTGGCTCCTGCTCGTCCCCGCCGCCTGGCTGGCGTGGGAACTCACGCACCGCCGCCGCGCCGCCGCGAATCCGCGCCCGAAGATCCTCCGCGCCGAGGCCGGATCGCACTCGCTCACGCTGTCAGCGTTCAACCCCTCGGCCTCGTCCGCCGCGCGTCCGCGCTTCTGGCTGTGCGCCGGCCTCGCCCTCTGCGTCGCCGCCCTCGCCCGCCCGCAGTGGGGCCGCATTGAGGAACCCGTCTTCGATCAGTCGCGCGAGATCCTCCTCGCGGTCGACCTGTCGCGTTCGATGCTCACGCCGGACGTCAAGCCCTCGCGCCTCGAGCGCGGCAAGCTTCTGATCCAGTCGCTGCTCGAGAAACTCAAGGGCGAGCGCGTCGGCCTCGTCGTCTTCTCCGGCACCGCCTTCCTCCAGAGCCCGCTCAGCGCCGACTACGAGATCCTCCGCGAATTCCTGCCCGCGCTCGGCCCCGATTTCCTGCCCGAAGGCGGCACGCATTACGGCGCGCTGCTCGACACCGCGCTCCAGGCCTTCGGTGCCAGCGGCTCCGCCGACCGCTTCCTCGTGATCCTCAGCGACGGCGAGGCGACCGACGAGGACTGGAAATCGAAGATCGAGGAGCTGAAAAAGAAGAGCATCCGCGTGCTCGGCCTCGGCGTCGGCACCGCGGCGGGCGCGATGATCCCCGACGGCACCGGGCAGTTCGTGAAGGACGAACGCGGCGCCGTCGTCCTCTCGAAACTCGAGCCCGGCACGCTGCAGGAACTCGCCCGGGCGACCAACGGCACCTACCGCGACGCCAGCGCGTGGGTCGACCTCGCCGGGCTCGTCAACGAGACGATCGAAACGGGCCGCAAGGGCCAGTTCGTCGAGAAGAACACCGTGCGCCTGGTCGAGCGCTTCCAGTGGCCCCTCGCCTTCGGCCTGTGGTGCCTGTTCGTCAGCTTCTGCTACGAGTTCCCCGTCCGCCCGCGCCCGCGCGCGATCGCGCTGGCCGGCGTAGCCGGAAACCGCAAAGCGGAGACCGGCAAGGTCGCGGCCACCCTCGCCGTGTTGCTTCTGCTCGGCGGTCTCCGGTATCCGGTTTCCGGTTTCAGCGCCACCGCCCCCGCGCCGACGCCGCCGCCCGAACCTTCCCCGCTGGTGAAGATCGTCAGCCGCCTGTCCGCCGCGGACGCGCCCACCGCGCGCGACTGGGCCGAGCTCGGCCGCGAGACCGTCACGTGGGGCTCCCGCTTGAAATCCGAGCAGCAGCCCGTGCCCGAGAGCCCGGTCCGCGACGCGCTCACCGCCGCCACGCTCGGCGCCAAACTCGATCCCAAGGCGACCGACTGGCCCAAGCTGCGCGAGGAGTTGCTGGCGCTGCTCGAAAAATCCGAGCAGGAGAAGCAGCAGGACAAGGATCAGCAGGACAAGAACGACCAGCAACAGGATCAGGATCAGAAGAACCAGGATCAGAAATCCGATCCGCAGAAGCAGGACAAGTCGGGCAAGCAGCAGAAGTCTTCGCCGCAGGACCAGAAGGACGCTTCCGAAAAACAGGATCCCTCCCAGAAGCAGGAGGAGAAGCCGCCGGAGCCGCCGAAGAACCCCGGCGAATCCGCCTTCGGTGACATGAACAAAAAGGAGGAGACGCCGCCGCCTCCTCCTCCGCCGCCCCAGAACACCCAGCAGGTGGGCGGTGAGAAGAAAGATCAGGCCGCGGAGCCCGTCGATCCGTCGCTCGCGCTGCCGTTGCAGAAGCTCGAGCAGCTCCGCAATCAGGATTCGCCCGCGCAGCTCTTCCAGCTCATGGAAGGTGAACGCAAGGCGACGAAGAAGACCGGCAAGGATTGGTAGCACCATGCGAATCGACGCCCTCTCCCCTTCGCTCCCGGCCCGAAGCCGCCTTGCAACTTTCCCCGCCCACCGGCCGGGCTTTCGTCACGCCATGCGTTTCCTCCGTTCCCTCTCGCTCGT
>CAZENI010000098.1:11265-20525 GCA_964513055.1 uncultured Opitutus sp. | reverse complement strand
CGGCGCTCGCGGCGTTGTTCTCCGTCGAGAAACGTTTGCCGGGGCCGGGATCGGGCAGGCCCTCGGGGAGGAAGCTGGTCTGGTTGCCGCCGCCCGCGAGCGGGAGCGGATTGGTGAGCGCGACCTGGGTGACGCCCGGAATCGTGCGCAGCCGCGCGAGCGCCCGATCGAGGAGCTGGGTGCGTTTCGCGGCGTCGATCCAATCGCGGCCCGGCATCGCGTAGCCGAAGCTGATCACGTGATCCGTTTTCAGGCCTGGGTCGGCGCGGTAGAGGTTGGAGATGGTCCGCATCATCAGGCCCGAGGTGAAGAGCAGCACGAGCGTCAGCCCGAACTCGCCCGAGACGAGGGCGGAGCGCCAGCCGGCGTGGACCGCGCCGCCTCCGGTGCGGCCGCCGGCGGCGAGGGCTTCGTTGAGGTTGACGCGCGAGCCGGTGAGCGCCGGCACGAGGCCGAACAGCAGCGTGACGCCCACGCCGATGAGCACGGCGAACGCAAACACGCTCGCGTCCATGGTCGTCTGCGTGATGAAGGGCGAGCCGGCGGGGATGAGGGTCTTGATGCCCTGCATGGTGCCGTAGCCGACGAGCAGGCCGAGGGCAGTGCCGGCGATGCCGAGCAGCAGGCTCTCGGCGAGGACGAGCCGCACGAGCTGCGCGCGGCTCGCGCCGATGGCCGCGCGCACGGCGAACTCGCGCGCGCGGGCGGCGCCGCGGGCGAGGAGGAGGTTGGCGACGTTGGCGCACGCGATGAGGAGCACGGCGAAGGCCGCGCCGAACGACACCCACACGGCGGTGCGCTGCTGGCCCACGGAGCGATCGACGAGCGTCTGCAGGTTGATCGAGTTGCCGGTGTTGCTGTCGGGAAATTCCTTTTCGAGCTGCTTCGCGATCGCGACCAGGTCGCGGCGGGCGGATTCGACGGTGACGCCCGGCCTGAGGCGGCCGACGCAGTAGAGGCCGGGGTGGTTGCCGCGGTTCATGTTCTGCTCGGCGAAGAGCCCGAACGGCACCCACACATCGAGCGTGCCGCTCGGGAAACGGAAATCCGCGGGCATCACGCCGACGATCTCGTAGATCTCGCCGCTGAGCGTGAGCTTCCGGCCGAGGACGTCGGGCTGGCCGCCAAACGCGCGCTGCCAGAACGCGCCGCTGATCACGGCGGTGCGGGCGACGCCGGGCTTGTCGTCGTCGGCCCCGAACCAGCGGCCGAGCTGCGGGTTGACGCCGAGTGCGGGCCACATGTCGTGGGAGAATTGCGCGCCGTTGATGCGCTCGGTCTCGGCGGCGCCGACGTAGTTGAAGCTCTGGCCGCGGAACGTGCCGAGCGCGGTGAACGAGCGCTGCCGCTGGCGCCAGTCGAGGAAGTTCGGGTAGGAGACCGACATGTTCGGCACCTGCTGCGAGTGCTCGCCGAAGAACACGAGCTCGTGCACCGCGGGCAGCGGCAGCGGCCGGCGGACGAGGGTGTTGAGGAAGCTGAACACGCCGGCGTTGGCCCCGATGCCGAGCGCGAGCGTGAGGATGCAGACGGCGGTGAAGCCGGGAGTCTTGAGCAGCGAGCGGAGGGCGAAACGGAGGTCGGAGAGCATGGAGAAAATCAAGAATGCCGAATGCCGAGTGACGAATTTCGGACCGAACTCCCCGTGTCTCTCAGCAAATCGGCATTTGGCATTCGGCACTTGGCATTTTGATCACTCCGTTCGCAGCGCGACCATTGGGTCGACCTTTGTGGCGCGGCGGGCGGGGATGAGGCAGGCGGCCAGCGCGATACCTGCGAGCACGAGCGGGGCGAGCACCAGAATGGCGGGATCGGTGGCGGCGACGCCGAAGAGTTGCTGGGCGATCACGGAGCGGAGGGAAAAATAGCCGGCGAGCCCGAGCAGGAGACCGAGCGCGATGAGCACGCCGCCCTGGCGCAGGATCAGCGCGAGGATCTGCCTGCGGCCGGCGCCGAGCGCCATGCGGATGCCGATTTCCGGCGTGCGCTGGCCGACGGAGAACGCGAGCACGCCGTAGATGCCGAGCGCCGCGAGCAGGAGCGCGATGCCGGCAAAGGCGCTGAGCAGCACCATCGGCGAACGGCGGCGCTGGAGCGATTCGTCGAGCCGCAGCGCCATCGTCTTCACGTCGAACACCGGTTGATCCGGATCGAGCGCGAGCACGGCGGCGCGGAGGGCGGGCGCGAGGGTCTCGGGCGGAGCCGAGGTCCGCACGACGAGCGTGACCGTGGCGCTGGAGGTCTGAGCGAAGGGGAAGTAGAGGGTCTCCTTGGTGACGGCCTGATCGAGGCTGGTGCTCTTCACGGTGCCGACGACGCCGACGATGGTCCAAGCGCCGTTGCCTTGGGTGGCGTTGCCGCCGCGGCTGATCCGCTGGCCGATCGGATCGCCGCCGGGCCAGTAGCGATCGGCGAGGAGGCGGTCGATTACGACGACGTTTTCACGGCCGAGGGTGTCGGTGGATTCGAGGTAACGGCCGCGGAGCAGCGGGATGCCCATCGCGCGGAAGTAGCCGGCGCTCACCTGGCGGATCATGCCGTGGGGATTGGCCTGACCGGGGGCGAGGTCGCGCCCCACGATGTTGTAGCCGCCCTGGCTGTTGCCGCCGCCGAACGGCAGGTTGTTGGTGAGGCCGGCGGCGCTCACGCCGGGCAACGCCTCGATGCGGGCGATGAGTTGGGCGGCGAAGGCGGCGCGTTTTTCGGGGGTCGCATACCGGGCGGACGGCAGGGAGAGCGAGGCGGTGAGCGCGCGGTCGGTGCTGAAGCCGGGCGATTCCTCCTGGAGGCGGGCGAAGCTCTTGATGAGCAGGCCGGCGGTCGCGAGCAGCATGAGCGAGAGCGCGATCTGGACGACGGCGAGGGCGCCGCGGACCCACATCTGGCGGAAGCCGGCGGTGGTGCGGGTGCCGGCGGCTTTCAGCGCATCGGCGGCGTTGCCGCGGGTGGCGACCCACGCGGGCAGCGCGCCAAACGCGAGCCCGGTCACGAGCGCGGAGAGCAGGGTGAAGGCGAAGACGCGTCCGTCCAGCGCGACGCCGAAGCCGCGCGGCAGATCGCCGACGCCGAGGGCGTTGACGGCGCTGAGGCCCCAGAGCGCGACGACGAGGCCGAGCGCACCGCCGAGCAGAAACAGCAGCAGGCTCTCGGTGAGGAGCTGGCGCACGAGCCGGCCGCGCCCGGCGCCGAGCGCGGCGCGGATGGCGAACTCGCGCTCGCGGGCGCTGGCGCGCGCGAGGAGGAGATTGGCGACGTTGGCGCAGCCGATGAGCAGGGCGGCGGCGACGCCGCCCTGCAGGAGCCAGAGCATCGCGCGCACGTCCTGGACGTTTTGCGCGAGGTAGTCGCGGACGAGGCCGCCGAAGCCGGTGGCTTCGTAGTCGCCGCGGATGCGCGGAAGCCGCTCGCGGACGGCACGGCTGACGGCGTCGACGTCGCGCTGCGCCTGCTCGAGGGTGACGCCGGGCCTGAGGCGCGCGAGCATCGACGAGAATTCGTGGCCGCGCGATTCGTCGCTCTGCTGCTGCTGGCTGAAGGCGAACGGCGCCCAGAACTGGGCGCGCAGGCTGGGAAAATAGAAGCCGGGCGGCATCACGCCGACGACGGTGTAGGGCTCGCCGTTGAGGTGGATGGCACGGCCGAGGATGCCGGGGTCGGCGCCGTAGCGGTGGCGCCAGAACGTGTCACTGAGGACGACCGTCTTCGCGGCGCCGAACTCCGCCTCGGCCGCGGTGAACGCGCGGCCGAGGGCGGGCGCGGTCTGCAGAAGCGGGAACAGCGAGGGCGTGACACTGAGGCCATAGACGCGCTCGGGGTTGCCGTCGGCGGAGAGGTTGGCGTTGAAGCCGGTGATGAGCGCGCTCTCGGCAAACGCCGGCACGCCGCGGCGGCGGTCGAGGTAATCGGGGATCGAGCAGCCGGCGTTCTCGAGTCCGAGTTTCGGATACGTATTATAGACGTAGACGAGCCGATCCGAATCCGGCCACGGATAAGGCTTCAGCAGGATGGCATTGACGACGGAGAAGATCGCGCTGTTGGCGCCGATGCAGAGGGCGAGCGTGAGGACGGCGATGGCGGCGAAGCCGGGGGCCTTGCGGAGGCTGCGGAAGGCGTAGCGGAGGTCGTGCATGGGGAAGCGATCAGCGATCAGCAGTCAGCTTTCAGCGCTATCTGCGACGGGACTTGAGCTGAAAGCTGATCGCTGACGGCTGACAGCTGTTCGCGCGCAGCGCGGCGCGTCAGCGCGTCGGATCGCTCTCGACCTGTTCCTGCACGACGCGGCCGTCGAAGATGTGGATCGTGCGCTCGGCGTGGCGGGCGAAGCGGGCGTCGTGCGTGACCATCACGATCGTGGCGCCCTGCTTGTGGAGCTCCGCGAGGAGCTGCATGACGGAGTCGCCGTTCTTCGAATCGAGGTTGCCGGTCGGCTCGTCGGCGAGGAGGACGGCCGGTTTGCCGGCGAGGGCACGGGCGACGGCGACGCGCTGCTGCTGACCGCCGGAGAGCTGAGACGGGAGGTGCTTCGAGCGGTGGCCCATGCCGACTTTCTCGAGGGCCTGCGTGACGGCGGCCTTGCGCTCGGCGGCGGGCATGCCGCGGTAGGTGAGCGGGAGCTCGACGTTCTCGTAGACGGTGAGGTCGCCGATGAGATTGAAGGACTGGAAAATGAAACCGATCTCGCGGTTGCGGATGCGGGCGCGCTCGGGGAGCGAGAGGCCCTGCACGGGGCGGCCGTTGAGGGTGTAGGTGCCGTCGGTCGGCGAATCGAGGAGGCCGAGGATCGAGAGGAGGGTGGACTTGCCGCAGCCGGACGGGCCGGCGATGGCGACGTATTCGCCCTGGCGGATGTCCATGTGGATCCCGGAGAGGGCGTGCGTTTCGACTTCGTCGGTGAGGAAGACCTTGGTGACGCCTTCGAGTTTGATGAGGGATTCGCGCGTGTCGGACATGGTGGGTGGTGGTGTTGCAGGAGGAGGTTGGGGCGGAGGGGAAAGGGCGTTCAGCGCTCGTTGGCGGACGTGTCGTGCGCGACGAAGGCGATCATGAGGGCGAGGACGAAAGTGAGGACGAGCATGGCGGGAGGCGGCGGAGGCGGAGGTGGGCGTGGCTCACGGAAAACACGGATGGTCGGGACGAGTTACTGAGTCTTTCCGAAATTCCGCGGGCGCGTGGGACGGGAGGGCGCGGATCAGTTGAGTTTGATCCGGTCGTTGGAATCCCACTGCGACATGTCGGAGAGGATGACGCGGTCGCCGGGCTTCAGGCCGTCGACGATCTCGATCGTATTGACGGAGCTGCGACCGAGTTTGACCTGGGTGCGGACGGCGTAGACGCCCTCGGCGTCGAGCTTGAAGATGCCGACCTGGCTGCGTTCCTGGCCGAAGGCGGGGCGGCCGACGTAGACCACTTCGTCGAGGCGCTCGAGTTCGATCGTGCCGTCGACCGAGAGATCGGGGCGGGCGCCGCGCGGGAGATCGCCGGCGATGATGACGTCGACGGTGACGGTGCCGTTTTGCACGGAGGGATCGATGCGGGAGACCTTGCCTTCCACGATGCCGTTGCGGGTGTCGACGGTGGCGGGCTGGCCGATCTGGATGTCTTTGGCCTGCGTCTCGGCGACGCGGATCTCGGCCTTGAGGCGCGTGGGATCGGCGACGCGCGCCATGTTGAAACCGGGGTTCACCTGCGCGCCGACTTCGACGGGGAGGACCTGCAGCACGCCGTTCATGCTCGAGCGGACGGCGAGGGCATCGAGCTCGTCCTTGCGCAGCCTGGCCATGGCGCGGAGGCGATCGACCTCGGCCTTTTTGACGCGGAGCTGCGGCTCGGTGGTGTCCTTGGCGAACTGAAAGCGTTTTTGTTCGATGCCGTTGCGGCGCTCGGCCTGTTCGGCGCGGACTTTCAGGAGGTCGAGGTCGAGCTTGGAAACGAGGCCGTCCTTGAAGAGTTGTTCGCTGACGGCGAGGCTGAGCTTGGTCTGCTGGAAGTCGGCGTTGGCCGAGGCGGCGAGGGACTCGGCCTGGAGCACGCCGCTTTGGAGCGTGACGCCGAGATTGACCAACTCGGCCTCGGCGCCGTTGAGCTGCGATTCGGCGTTCGTGGCGGCCTGTTCGACGTCGGGATTGGTCAGCATCAGGATGACGTCGCCGATGGCGACCTTGGCGCCGGGGCGGAGGATGATCTTGTCGACGCGACCGGAGGTGCGGGCGGCGATCCAGCGGATTTCCTCGGGGACGAGCGTGCCGAGGCCGCGGACCTGGCGGAGCATCTGGCCCTTCTTCACGGTATCGATCCACACCAGGTTGCGCTCGACGGTGGGCGCGGCGGGCTTGAGGCGCGCAAGGCCGAAGGTGATGCCAACGAGCACGAGCACCGCCACGACACTGTAAATAATGCGCTTCTTTCGCTTGGCTTTGGATTGGTCGGGGCGGGCGATGTCCATGTGGTGTGGGCGGTGTTTGCAGTGCGTGTGCCCGGCGGTGCCGGCGACGCCTAAAATGCTGCCGGGCAGGGTGAAGAAATTTTCGACCGTGCCATCCGCGATGGGCAGGGCATCGAAGGCGGGAAAGGGGCGTCCCACGAATGGGACGGTGCGGCGGGAGACAGAAGCAGAAATGCCGAGTGCCGAATGCCGAGTGCCGAATTCCGCGGCGTGAAAGAGGACGGGCAGGGGCCGAAGCTGGAAGGGCGGATTCCTCGTGTGAGCAGGATCAGAGTGGGAGGCGGAGGGCGGCGACGCAGCCGCTGGCGTGCTCGCGATTGGTGAGCGTGAGCGAGCCGCCGTGGTTCTCGGCGATCTGGCGGCAGAGGACGAGGCCGATGCCGCTGCCTTCGGGCTTGGTGGTGAAGAACGGCACGAAGAGGTTGGTGGCCTGGGCGATGCCGGGACCGTCGTCCTCGATCAGCAGCTCCACGGCGCCGGGGAGGCGTTGCCACCGGAGGCGCACGCCGGCGTCGGCGCGGCCGTTGGCGCGCTGCTCGAGGGCGGCGTCGACCGCGTTCTTCACGAGGTTGATGACGAGCTGTTCGATCTGGGCGGCGTCGCAACCGAGGGTGAGATCGGGGCTCTCGAGCGGTTGGACGGCGAGGCGGGTTTCCAGGGCGATGACGCGCTCGACGAGCGGGCGGAGCGCGCAGGGCGCCACGGTCGGCTGGGGCAGGCGGGCGAGGCGGGCGTAGGCCTGCATGAAGCGCGCGAGGCTCTCGGCCCGGGTGCCGATAATCTCCAGCCCGCGGCGCATGTCGTCCTCCCAATCATCGGCGCGGCGCGGGCTGCGGAGGAGGGCGGCGAGGCTGCCGGCGATGGACTTGATGGGCGCGAGGGAGTTGTTGAGCTCGTGGCCTAGGACGCGGACGATGCGCTGCCAGGCCTGCAGCTCCTCCTCGCGCAGGCTGCGGCTGAGGTCGGCGATGACGATGAGCTGGTGCGGGCGGCCGCCCTCGCGAAATTCACTGCGGCGCATGCCCCAGCGGCCCTGGCCGCCGGGAAAGGTGAGCGTGAGGAGCCGGGCGGGATCGCCCTCGAGGCACTCGGCGAGGCCGATGTCGGCGGCGGCGCGGCCGAGGATGCGCTCGGCGGGCTTGGCGAGGAGGAGTTGCCCGGCGTGATTGGCGAGACGGAGTTTCTTCTCGGCGTCGAAGGCGAAGATCGCGATGTTGATTTCCTCCATCACGGTGCGGAGGAGGGCGGTGGCCTCGAGCGCGCTGAGGCGTTGGTCCTGCAGCGTGCGGCTGAGGGTGTTGATCTCGGACATGACGTCGCCGAGGGGTTCGTCGCGCCGCGCGCCGCGCGCGCGGATGGCGAAGTCGCCCTCGCGCAGGGCGGAGAGGAGGTTGGCCATCGTGTGCAGCGGGCGGACGACGAGGGCCTGCGCGGCGAGGGCGAAGCCGAACCAGAAGCCGGCGATGAGCAGGGTGAGCGTCCACTGGACCTTGGGCGTCGCGTCGGTGACGACCCAGAGATAGCAGAGCGAAACCACGACCGCCGGCAGTCCGGCGAGCAGCGTGTAGAGCAGGACGGTCTGATCGTGCGAGAGGCGGCGGGATGGCTTTGCCATGGAGCGATCAGCGTTCAGCGATCAGCTTTCAGCTTTCGAGCCAAAGCACCGAGCATTTTCTTGAGCTGAGAAATTTCATCGGCGAGCGACGAATGTTGCGCCGGCGAAAGCAAACCGAGATCGGCAGCGAGGAGCAGGAAATACTCGGCCTCGCTGGCTGAACCGTGAGCGATATCCACGAAGCGTTTTAACTCTGCGTCGCTGTCGCGACCGCAACCTTCCGCGAGGTTTGCGGGAATGGAGGCGCTAGCCCGGCGGAGCTGGCTGGTGATGCCAAACAATTCTTCTTTGGGAAACGATTTGCTCGCGGCGTAAACAGCCAGCGTAAGCCGGTGGCTCCGCTGCCACACTTCGAGTTGCCGATAATCTTTCACGCCAACACGCTCTTGAGCTGATCGCTGAAAGCTGACCGCTGAGAGCCAAGTGTCACAGTCCGTATTTCTCCAGCCGCCGGTAGAACGCGCTGCGGCTCAGGCCGAGTTCCTCGGCGGCCTTGCGGGCGTTGCCGTCGCAGCGGGCGAGGGTCTTCTTGATCAGGAACGCCTCGACCTCCTCGATGCTCATTTCCTCGATGCGCGGGGTCGCGTTGGCGGCGTTGAGCCCGAGGTCGGGCGCGCGGAGGACTTTGCCGGGCGCCATCAGCACGCCGCGCTCGACGGAGTGGTCGAGTTCGCGGACGTTGCCGGGCCAGGAGTAGTCGCGCAGTGCCTGCAGCGCGCCCTCGTCGAATCCCGTGATGGCCTTCCGGTAGCGCGTGACGTGCTGCTTCAGGAAATGCTGGGCGAGCAGCTCGATGTCCTCGCGCCGCTCGCGGAGCGGGGGCAAGTGGAGCTGGATCGTGTTGAGGCGGAAGAGAAGATCCTGGCGGAATTTTCCCGCGGCGACCTCGCTGGCGAGATCGGCGTTGGTGGCCGAGACGAGGCGGACGCTGGCGCGGTAGGTGCGCGACGAGCCGACGCGTTCGAATTCGCCGGTCTCGATCGTGCGCAGCATCTTGGCCTGCTGGCTGAGGGGGATGTTGCCGATCTCGTCGAGGAAGAGCGTGCCGCCATCGGCGAGCTCGAAGCGGCCGGCGCGATCGGCCTTCGCATCGGTGAAGGCGCCGCGCACGTGGCCGAAGAGCTCGCTCTCGAACACGCCCTCGGGGAGCCCGCCCATGTTGACGGAGATGAAAGGCTTGCCGGCGCGCGCCGAGACGGCGTG
>CAZENI010000098.1:0-11255 GCA_964513055.1 uncultured Opitutus sp. | reverse complement strand
CCGTTTTCGCCGGTGATGAGGACGTTGGCATCCGAGGGGCCGACGCGCGCGATCACGTCGAGCACGGGGCGCATCGCGGCGGATTGCGCGATGAGGGCGGGGCCGGCTTTGCCGCTGCCGCGCAGGATCTCGTTCTCCTGTTCGAGCCGCTTGTAGGCGCGCTGGGCGCTGCCGAGATCGATCTGGTTGCGGACGATGGCGAGGAGCCGGGGATTGTCCCAGGGCTTGGTGACGAAGTCGCGCGCGCCGCGGCGCATCGCCTCGACCGCCACGTCGACGCTGGCCCACGCGGTCATCACGACGACGGGCAGCGCCGCGTCGATCGTCTGCAGCTTCTGCAACAGCTCGAGGCCCTCCTGCCCGCTCGTGGTGTCGCGGGCGTAGTTGAGGTCCATGAGCACGAGCGCGTAGTCGTTTGCCTCGACCGCCTTGATCACCGCCGCCGGAGAGCGGGCGGCCTCCGACGCGTAACCCTCGCCCTTGAGGAGCAGCCGCAGCGCCTCGAGGACATCCGGCTGGTCGTCCGCAATCAGTATCCGGTGAGCGGGTGCGTTGGGCATGCGAGAAGTGACGACCGCGGGCAAACGCGTGTCAAGGGGACCGCCCGGTTACGCGGCGAGCGGGTGGAGGGCCTTCTCGCGGCGGGTCGTGGCGGGGACGAGCGCCCGGCGGGAGCGGCCCGGCCGCGAATAATCGGCGACGACGATGAGCGCGAAGAGGGTGACGAAGAACGCCGCGAAGGCCGCGGTGGCATCGACGCCGGCGGGCAGGTTCACGCCGGCGAATTCGACCGCCAGGGCGCCAGGGACGCTGAAGGCGAGAAACAGGGACAGGGCTTTCAAGGATGTTTTCATGATGGTGCCGGCACTTTTGCAATGCCCGTGCCAAGCGCGCGCGAGAGAGCCAAGGTGTTGCTCCAGCGAGGCATTAAGAAAGTATCCGGATTTTTGTGACTGCCAGGATGTGTGAAGCGTGGGAAACAAGCATCCCAACATTGGGACGGGGCGGTCGCGTTCCGGCGCCCCGTGCGATTCAGCGGCGGACGCAGGCCAGGTGATTCGTATCGTCAGCCTTGGAAACCACGTAGTCCTGCACGAAATAGGGTGAGTTACCTATGCACTGGCGTAGGGGCTAGGGCCTAGGCGCGGCGCCAATCGCGCGATTTGCTCGTTCCGGGCGGGTGCCACTACGTAGGCATTCTAGGTGTTTCTGCAGGGCGCGGTCCCTTGACCCCTGTTGGGGCGGCCAAAAATCTGGGGATTAGACCTTAGACCAGACTCGCTTTGCAAATTTCACGGCGCCAATTCCGCAGTTCCGGTTTCACCTTGGTGGAGGTGATGGTGGCGTCTGCCGTGATGATTCTGGCGATCGTCGGAATGATCCAGGTCGTGATATCGGGATCGGAGATGCTCGACGTGTCGCGCAAGCAGACGATCGCGATGCAGATCATCCACGGGCAGCTCGAGCAGATCCGCCTGAGCAACTGGTCGCAGATCACGGCGCTCGGATCGACGGACACCGTGGCGGTCGACGCCGGCGACAACACGACCTCGGGGAAGGTGTTCATCTTCGGCACCAACCTGCCCGTCATCGCGAAGGGTTTTCGCTGCACGCGCACGATCTCGGACGTGCGCACGGATCTGAAGCAGGTGACCTACACGGTGACCTGGACGGGCAACACCGGGCGCACTTACTCGCGAAGCGGCTCCACTTACGTCGGAAAGAACGGGCTCTATGTCACGTATCAGCGTTCATAGTTCACCCCGCCGCCGCGGCTTCACCCTCGTCGAGGTGATGGTGGCCACCAGCCTGCTGGCCATCGTGCTCGCGGGCGTGCTGGCGGCGTATCTGTTCGTGGGGCGGAACCTGACGCGGCTCGTCAACCTGCAGCACCAGGAGGTCGAGAGCCGGCGCACGCTGCGGACGTTCACCCAGGATGTCAGCGCGGCGATCCAGCTTTCCACCGCGACGGCGACGGCGATCACGTTGTCCAAGCCGACCGCCGGAGGCACGACGACGGTGGCGTATGCGTATTCGGCCGCCGGTGGCACGCTCGTGCGGACGGAGGGCGGCACGCCACAGACGCTGCTGTCGGGGCTCACCACGTTTTCCATCACTTACTACAACGAGGCCGGCACCGTGATCACGTCGAGCCCGCAGAGCGTGAAGGCGATCGAGCTGGCGTTCGCCTCGGCGAGCGGCAGCGCCACCAGCGGGACCCGGGCCAGCTACTCGACCGTTTCGCCGCGGGTGCTCCTGCGCAACAAGCCCGCGCTGCAATGAACCCGCTCCCGCTCCCACTGTCGCGCCGGCGGAACCGCGGTTCCGCCCTGCTCGCCGCGCTCTGTTTCGCGACGGTGCTCGCGATCGCACTCGGGAGCTACATGACCGTCTGCTATCGCACGCTCGCGCTCAGCAGCCGCACGCTGGAAGGCTCGCGCAGCGTCCAGCTCGCGGAAGCGGGCATGGAGGACGCGCTGTGGGCCCTCAACAAGAACGACTGGGGCGCGTGGACGATCGACGGCGCCACCGCCACGCGCACCGTGAGCGGCTTCAGCTTCAACGGCGGCGTCACCGGCAGCATCAGCCTGCGTGTGACAAACTACGACGGCAGCTCGGCCGGCCCGCGGGTGGTCACCGTCACCGGTGAATCGCAGCAGGCCGACGGCAGCACGATCCGGCGCACGCTGACGTCGACGTCGGAGCGCGCCGCGCTGTTCGTCAACGCGATCGCCGCCACCACCGGCCGCGTGCGCTTCAAGGTCGCGGGCACGGCCGACAGCTACGATTCGACGCTGGGCGACTACACGGCGCAGACGCCGGGCTTTTCCGCCGTGATCAGCTCGGGCTCCACCTCCACCTCGACGGCGCCGGTCCAGCTGACCAACGCCCAGATCAAGGGCTTCGTGGCCACGCCCGGCACCGCGCCGTCCTTCGGCACCTCGGCCCGGCTGCTCGGCCCGGCCACGCCGGGCGGAACCAAGATCGACACCACGCGCATCAGCACCAGCCCGTATCAGCCTTTGTTTGACGAAGTGGCCCCGGGCGGCGGCGGCGCGCTGCTGCCCGCCGGCACCGCCACGATCGGCACCGCGGGCGCGGCGTCCCCGACGCTCTACTACACGCCGGACCTCGTTCTGTCCGGCGCGCAGGTGCTGACGATCGACGGGCCGGTGGTGATTGCCATCTCCGGCGACCTGTTGATCACGAGCACGGCGAAGATCCGCCTGACCGCGAACGGTTCGCTCCGCCTGCACCTCGGCGGCGATCTCACGATCAACGGCAACGGCATCCAGAACGACACGAAGCTGCCGCGGAAGCTCGTGATCATCGCGACGACGAATCCCTACGAATCCTACGGCATGGACACGAACACGCCCTTTTACGGCGTGATCTACACCCCGGTGAGCAGCCTGACGGTGAACAAGAGCCAGACGATCTACGGGGCGATCGTGGCGAAGGCGGTCACGTTCAACGCGTCTCCGGTCATCCACTACGACATTTCCCTGCGGACGACGCTCTTCGAGGGCGTCGACACGCCCTTTGCCGTCGCCGACTGGCGCGAACCCCATGGCATCTGAGCACGGTCCGACCGCCGGGCTCCGCGGCCGGAACCCGTAGCCCCGATGTCCCGGTTCTCCCTCTTCTCGCGCAACCAGCGCAGCGCCCTGCTCTGGAACGTGACGGACCACGCCGTGCAGGTGGCGCGGCTGGTCCGGCTGGACGAGCGGCCGCTGCTGGTCGAAGCGTTCGCCGAGTTTGCGACGGGCGACGAGGACGGCCTGGCGGCCTGGCTCCGCACGGCGTTTCCCGACCGCAGCGGCTACCTGCCCGCCTATTGCGGCTTCCATCCGCCCGATCGCGTGCTGCTGCGCGAGACGATCAACACGCGGCGCATGACGGAGCCGAACTATCTGCCGCAATTGCTGGCGGAGCAGGCGAAAATCACAGGCGTGGCCGACTGGCACGTCTGCGCCCTGCACCCGGCGGAGGGCGAGCTGTTCACGCCGGCGACGCCGTCGCGCCCGGGCCTGCTGCTCGGCCTCCCGCTGACGGCGGTGCGCGACACGCAGGGCCGGCTGCGCAAGCTCGGCCTCCGGCCGCGCCGGCTCGAGATCGGCAGCGTGGCGCTGCTCGGCGCGCTGACGCGCTACGTGCGTGAGACCGCCTATCCGCACGCGACCGTCGTCTGCGAGATCGGGCTCGGCCAGACCCGGGTGTATTTCCTCGCCAAGGACGGTGTGCACACGCCGGCGACGCTGCCGCACGGGCTGCTGTCGATCATGGAGTCGGCGATGAAGGAGCTCGGCACGCCGGGCATCGGCGCCGCGCGGGATGCGTTGTTCGCGCCGACGGACGAACTGCGCGGGCACAGCCGGCGGCTGGTGCGGATGCTGACGCGGCACCTGAAGCCCGCGGTGGACTATTTCGAGATGCAGACGGGCCAGCCGATCGGCGCGCTCTTCTGCGCGCACCTGCCGGCGAAGCTCGGCTGGCTGGAGGAGTCCCTCTGCGCCGCGATCGATCTCGAGTTCCTCGTGCCCGAGCCCGGAAGCTGGCTGCCGCTGCTCGGCCTGAAGCTCGCGCCCGGCGCCGAGCCGCCGCCCCGCTCGTGGTTCCAGGCGCTGAGCCTGGTCGGCCAGCTCGCGCCCGCCCCCGCCGCGTCATGAAGCGAAGCCGCGACCCGCTCCCGCTGAGCCCGCACTGGCACGTGGACCTCCGCCTCGAGGCGGAGCTGCCCGAGGACACGGTCATCGGGGTGCGTTTCCTCGTGCATGTCGCGTTCTCCGCGGTGGCGCTGGTCGCGGTGATCTTCGCGGGCTACAAGGGCTACATCGCGCTGAGCCTGGACCACGAGGTCCGCGACTGGGAGAAGCGCATCAGCGACAATCGCGCGGAGGTCGCCGACATCACGCGCATGCAGCGCGAGTATTCGGTCGAGGCGGTCAAGATCGACCAGGCCTACGCGCTCGTCCGGCCGCAGCTCTACGTCTCCGCGTTCATCGCCAACCTCGGGCGCACGCGCCCGGAGCGCATGCTCATCGACATCATCGACTGGAACGACGCGGGCGTCGTGCTGCGCGGCAGCCTGCGCGAGCGCTCGGACCGGGCGACGGAGATTCTCGGCGGCTACGTCGATCAACTGCGGCGCGATCCGAAGATCGGCCCGCTCTTCCGGGAGATCATCCTGACCGATCTCGACCGCGGGGCGTCGGGCGAGATCCTCCGGTTCGAGATCAAGTTCTCGCTGAAAGGCGGCACATGAGCCTCTCCCCCTCCGATCTCGGGACGTTGGTGCGGCGCTGGCCGTATTGCGTCGTGTGCGTGGTGCTGACGGTCGGATCCCTCGCCGGCTGGTGGTTCCTGCGCGATCGGATCACGGAGCTGCAGGTGGCCCACGCGCAGCGCACGAAGGAGGGCGAGGCGATGCTCGCGCTGCTCGTCGGCGGCTCGACCCAGCGGGCGGAGCTCGAGGCGGTCCGCGAGGCGACGCGCCGGATCGACGAGAACCTGGTCGTCGAGGCGAACCTCGCGGAGAACCTCTGGTATTTTTACAAGCTCGAGGAGCAGACGAAGGCGCGGCTGCCGGAGCTGCACCAGCTCAGCTCGCCCACGAACGACAAGTCGCCGCTCTACCGCCGCGTGCCCTACAGCCTGCGCATCGCCGGCAGCTATGATCAGGTCGCGGCGTTCCTGCTCGCGCTCGAGACCGGCCCGCGGCTCGTGAAGATCACCAGCTTCAACTATGCGCGCGCCGATCCCTCCGGGTCGGCGATCGCGCTCGACCTTAACGTGGAACTGCTCGGCCGAAAATGAAACCGCTTCGTTTCATCGCAGTCCTCGTCGCGACCGCCGCCGCCGCCGGGCTTCCGGCGGCGGCGGCCTCCGCGCCGGCGCCGGCAACCGCGCCCACGCCTACGCCTACGCCCAAGCAATCGGTGCCGAACCCGCTCGCTCCGCGCTTCAAGCAGGTGCGCGAACGCATCGACGCCCTCTTCCAGCATCGCCAGGAGCCGCCGCCGCCCCCGGACCCGAAGGACAATCCCTTCCGCGTCCCTGGCGGAGCCGCCGCCGCCGTGCCCGGGGCCGACGCCGCGGGCGCCGCCGCGCCCGCGCCGGTGGCGCCGATGGACAACCTCGCCCTGCTGCAACAGGCCGCCGCGTCGCTCAAGATCAGCGGCGTATTCGAGATGGGAGGACGCTCGCACCTCGTGATCAACGCGCGGCCCTACAAGCAGGGGGATGTGATCCCGGCGATGGCGCGCGGGGAGCGCATCTACCTGCGCGTCCGCGAGATTTCCCGTGGCAGCGTCACCCTCGTGCTCAACGAGGCGGAGCTGACGCTGAAGTATTGACGGCATCCGCCGCTCGTCCAGACCCGCGGCTCCCGCGGCGCGCAACGGTCCGCCGTTTCGCCCGCGGGGGTCGCGGCAACGAGAGGGTGGCCGCTGGCCTCCACCGGTCCACGCCGTATCAGAAGGTCAGGCACAGTGTAACGTATTACGTTACACTGAATCGAACGCGATCAGGGGGTGAGATCCCGTTCTTCCGGTGGGGCGATCGGTGAGGTCCGCCAGTTGAAGACGATCGTGAGCACGCGGAAGATGAAGGTGACGGTGATCGCGACGAGGGCGGACAACGTGGCGCTCAGGCCGAGGGTCACGCTGAGGAATACGAAGGTCACGGCGCCGGCGACGGCCGTCAGCACGTAGAACTGGCCCGGGCGGAACACGAGCGGCTCCTCGCGCGTGATGATGTCGCGCAGCAGGCCGCCGCCGGCGGCATTAATCACGCCGACCAGGATCGCGGCCGGAACCGCGAGGCCGAACTGCAGCGCCTTCTGGGTGCCGAAGGCCGCATACGCGCCGAGGCCGAGCGCGTCGATCAGAGCGATCACGCGGTGGAAGCGCTTCACGTGGCGGCCGAAGAGCGCGCCGACGATCGTCGCGGCGACGATGAGCTGGATGTAGCGCGCATCGGTGAGCAGCGGCGTGGCCTCGCCGCTCGGGATGAACACCCCGTCGCGGATCAGCCCGCCGCCGATGCTCGAGACCAGCGCGAGGAAGAACACGCCCACGATGTCGTAGCCGCGCTTGATCGCCGCGAGCGCGCCGGTCACGGCAAACGCGAACGTCGCGCCGTGATCGAACCAGATGGGGAGCGTGAAGGCGGTGGCGGTCATGCGTCGGGCGGCTGGAGTCGACTCGTGCTCTTGCTCGTAATCTTACTCGTGCTCGGTTTTGGCGGCGCCGGCAGCTCGGGCAGGATTAAGAGCACGAGCATGAGCATGAGCAGGAGCGTGAGGGTGAGACGGCATGGTTCAATAGGTGAAGAACAGCTCCTGCAGTGCGCGCGGGTCGCGGGTGCGGGTGAGGCCGAGCATCAGCAGCACGCGGGCTTTCGGCGGGTTGAATTCGTCGGCGGCGATGAAGCCGAGTGCGTCGTCGTCGATCTCGATGTTGCGCTCCACCACACCGCCGCCGGTGCGCGAGCTGCGGACGATTGCGACTCCGGCGCGGGCCGCGTCTGTTGCGGCCGCGAGAGCGGTGGCGCCGAGGTTGCCGTCGCCGACGCCGGCGATCACCAGGCCGCGCGCGCCGGCGTGGACGGCGGCGTCGATCAGTTCGCGGCCCATCCCGGCGTGCGCGTAGACGATGTCGACGCGGGGGAGAAGCCACTCGCTGGCGCGCGGAGCCACGAGCGGCGCGAACTCGCTCGTGAAGGTGTGGCGGCGGACGGGTGGGGCGTAGAAGTGGAGGCGGCCGGCGTTGACGAGGCCGGCGAGGCCGCGGTGCGTGGCGCGGAAGGTGCCGACTTGCGTCGTGTTGGTTTTCGCGACCTCGCGTGCGAAGTGGATCTCGTCGTTCGCCACGACGAGCACGCCGCGGGCCCGGGCGTCCGGGGCGGTGGCGACGGCGACGGCGTTGTAGAGATTCATCGGGCCGTCGGCGCTGATCGCGGTGGCGGGGCGCATCGCGCCGACGAGGACGACGGGCTTTTCCGTGCGGAGGACGAGGTTCAGGAAAAACGCCGTCTCCTCCATCGTGTCGGTGCCGTGCGTGATCACGACGCCGGCGACATCGGGAGCGTCGAGTGCGGCTTGCGCGCGGGTGGCGAGCTTCAGCCACGTGGCGTCGTCCATGTCCTGGCTGCCGATGGCGGCGACCTGCTCGACCTCGATGGCGGCGAGGGCGGTGAGCTGCGGGACGGCGGCGATCAGCGCGGCCATCGAGAGGGTGGCGGCCTTGTAGCCGCGTTGATCACCACCGGTCTGCGCACCGGCGATCGTGCCGCCGGTGGCGAGGAGACGGAGACGGGGCAGCGCGGTCATGGGGCGGAATCGTGTCGCGCGCGGCCGGGTGTGTCGCGTCCAAAACCCCCGGCTCGACCTGCGCCCGCTGGAGCGCATGATCCGCCGCCTTGCCGATGAACCCCCTCCGCCCCTCCCGCCGCGCGTTCCTCAAGTCCGGCGTCGCCGGCATGCTCGCCGCCGGCGTCGCCCCGCAGATCGTGTCATCGCGCCTCTTCGGCGCGAACGCGCCGTCGAAGAAAGTCACGCTGGGCTTCATCGGCGTCGGCACGCACGGCGTGGGCGTGAACCTGCGGTCGTTCCTGCAACAGGACGACTGCCAGGCGGTCGCGGTGTGCGATGTGTTTGGCAGCCGGCGGGCGAAGGCGCGCGCCGAAGTCGACAAGCACTACGGCGCGAAGGGCTGCGCGGAGATCGCGGATTTCCGCGCGCTGCTCGCGCGGCCCGACATCGACGCGGTCGTGATCTCGACGCCCGATCACTGGCACGTGCCGATGGCGCTGCTGGCGCTCGAGGCGAAGAAACTCGTTTTCTGCGAGAAGCCCACGCTCACGATCGCCGAGGGCCGCGAGCTGGCGAACGCGGTCGCGCAGCGGAAAGCGCTGTTCGCGACCGGGCTCGAGGACCGCGCGGTGATCTACTATCACAAGCTCGCCGAGGTGGTGCGCAACGGCGGCATCGGCCAGCTCGAGCGGATCAAGGTCGGCCTGCCGATCAAGCCGGTGGTGCCGGTCGAGGCGCCCGTCGCGGTGCCGGCGGATTTGAACTACGAGATGTGGCTCGGGCCGGCGGCGCTGCGGCCGTATTCGCCGACGCTCACCGATGCGCAGGTGTGGCGGCAGATCCGCGATTTCTCGGGCGGCTCGCTCACCGACTGGGGCGCGCATCTGATCGACACGGCGCAGGTCGGGAATTTCGCCGAAAACTCGGGTCCGGTGGCGGTCACGGGCAAGGGCGTGATCCCGCCCAACGTGATGAACACCGTGCCGCACACCTATGCGCTCACCTACACGTATGCGAACGGCGTTACGCTCGAGGTGACGTCCGGCGAGACGTTCATCCGCTTCGAGGGCACAAAGGGCTGGGTCGGCAACAAGGGCTGGTCGGGCCCGCTCGCCGCGAGCGACATGGAGCTGTTCCGCAAGACCTACGATCCGGCGACGAACAAGATCTGGCCGCGGCGGCCGCGCGAGCAGCGCGATTTTCTGGACTGCATCAAGAACGGGCAGCCGCCGATGTATACGGCCGAGTCGCTGCACCGGTTAAGCACGGTGCTGCACGTCGGCGCGATCGCGATGGAACTGGGCAAGCCGCTGAAGTGGGATCCGAAGAAGGAAGCGTTCGACGACGCGGCCGCCAACGCGCTGCGCACGCGCGTGCGGCGCGACGACTGGAAGCGGCTGGGGTAAGACCCTTTTTTGACAGGATTAACAGGATTTGCGGGATTCAGTTTCAGGCGACCTCACACGGCGGCTTGAATCCTGTGAATCCTGTAAATCCTGTCTCACAAAATTGGTGGCGCGAAGGGTGAGGGGGAGGACGGGAGTTTTGGTTTTAGACAGGAAGGACAGGACGGCAGAGACAGGAATGGCAGGACGGGTTCCTGTCCCATCCGGTCTCTCCAGTGCTGTCTCTCCGGTCGAAAACGAGCGCATTGAAGTCTGCCGGCCATCCACCGCATCCACTCCGCGCTCGACAACCTCCGGCGCCCGCGTTTTCTTCCCGCCGTTCGCATGAGCCTCCGCGCCGTCATGATTGCCGCCATGATTATGATTCTTCCCGAATCAGGGCGGCGGCGCGTGACTGCATAACGAGAATCCACAGTCACCCTTTCACCGAAGCCCTGAGCATCACCGCTCAGGGCTTTTTGTTTTTCAAATTTCACCGCCCTCCGTCCATGAAAACTGAATTCACCCCGGCCTTCAGCCTCGCTGACGTAACCGCCGCCCGCGCGCGCCTCGCGCACGGGCTGCGCCTGACGCCGTGCTCTCTCGCACCGGCGCTTTCGGAGATCGCCGGGATGCGGATTTGGCTGAAGCGCGACGACCTGCAACGCACGGGGTCGTTCAAGGAGCGGGGCGCGCGCCACGCGTTGTTGTGCCTCACGGACGCGGAGCGGGCGCGGGGCGTCGTCGCCGCCTCGGCGGGGAACCACGCGCTGGGTCTCGCCTATCACGGCGCGCAGCTCGGCGTGCGCGTGACGGTCGTGATGCCCGCGACCGCACCGGAGGTGAAGGTCGCGCGCTGCCGCGGGCTCGGGGCGAACGTGATCCTGCACGGGACATCGTTCGAGGCGGCGCAGGCGCAGGCGGTCGCGCGGGCGGCGGAGAGCGGCGCGGAGTTCGTGCATCCCTTCGACGATCGCCGGGTGATCGCGGGGCAGGGCACGATGGCGCTGGAGATCCTCGAGCAGGCGCCGGAGCTCGACACGATCGTGGTGCCGGTCGGTGGCGGCGGGTTGCTCGCGGGCGTGGCGACGGTCGTGAAAACGCTGCGACCCGACGTGCGCGTGGTCGCAGTCGAGCCGGAGGGCGCGGCGGGATTCCTCGCGGCGCGGCGCGCGGGGGCGCCGGTGGGCCTGCCCGCGGGTGCGCTCCACACGCTCGCCGACGGCCTCGCGGTGGCGCGGATGGGCGCGACGACGTTTGCGGTGGCGAACGCGCGCGTGGACGAGATCGTGACCGTCGACGAGGCGCAGCTCGCGGCGGCGGTCGCGTTGCTTGCGCGGCGCTGCGGTGCCGTCGTGGAGGGTGCGGGGGCGGCGGCGCTCGCGGCCGTGCTGGCCGGGAAGATCCGCGGCCGCGCCGTGGTGCTGCCGGTCGGCGGGCGCAACATCGACGCGCGCGTGCACGCGGAACTGCTGACGCGGGCCGACGCGGCGTCGGCATCGGCGGCAGTCGCGCGCGCGGCGTGAATCCGTTTGCCGGATGCGGGCGGGGGGGGC
>CAZENI010000097.1:0-20557 GCA_964513055.1 uncultured Opitutus sp. | reverse complement strand
CCATCCTCGGCACCCGCCCCCCCGCCGTCCCCGCCCACGCGCGCCTCCTCTGCGACATCAACAACCTCGTCGCCGCCAAGGTCGCCGCCTTCGAGCTCCGCGGCACCGACCTCCGCTTTCTTTCCCGCGATTACTACCAGCAGATCGCACCGATCGAGTTCGAGAAACTCGGCAGCACGCTCGTCAGCCTGCATCCGCGCTTCGACGACCTGCAGCGCACGCGCGCCATGCTCGCGGCCCGCGACGACGCCACGATCCGCACTCACACCGTTTTCGAAAATACCTCCGCCGTCACCTCCTTCCGCGCCCCCGCGCTCAGCTACGGCCACGAGGGCAAGACCGACGCCTACCTCCTCCTCGACGAGCCGCTCGGCCTCTTCAACAAGCTCCGCGGTGCCCCCCGCGCCCAGGCCGCCTCCTTCTTCAAACTCCTTCCCGCCGCCGCCGCCCGGAACCACCTCGTGTTCATGCACACCGGCCGCGGCAACCACTACTACCTCGGCGACCGCAACCGCATCGCCATCTACCAGCAGGAGGCCGACCCGTATACGAAAGAGCAGGACATCACCGGCCTCGGCCGCTTCGTCCTCCTTCGCGTCGAGCAGCCCGACCAGGAAATCTACCTCCGCATCTCCGCCTCCAAGACCTTCATGGGCCGCGGCCACACCGGCTGGGCCCCCGGCTCGCGCGTCCTCGGCGAGACCGAGGTCCCGCTCGCCCTCACCGGCAACGGCGCCGCCAACCGCATCATCGGCCCCATCCGCCCCATCTACCGCGACGGCGCCGCCTACATCGGGATCGATTTCAACGAGCTCCCCACCCAGTTCCTCCCCGAGCGCAGCGGCCTCCAGGCCCTTTACAACACCAACGTCCCCCTCGACTCCCGCAAGCTCGTCGCCTACGGCCGCGACATCTCCGCCCTCTCCGCCGCCCAGGTCGCCGCCCTCCCGCGCCCCGCGAAGCTCGCGCAGTTCCCGCAGGACCTGCTCTTCGCCCGCGGCCTCGAGTTCTCCGGCATCTACGAGGACGGCTGGCTGTCTCCACAAAGTGAATTCGTCCTCGGCGGCAGCCCCGGCACCGGCATCATCCGCGTCCGCGGCTTCGTGCCCGAGCTACCCGGCGCCCCCCTCGGCGGCGGCTCCATGCAGATCACCGTCGGCGGCCGCGCCTTCGATCTGCCCGCCGCCACCGGCGTCTTCGACTGGCTCGTGCCCGTGCCCGCCGGCGCGGCCACCACCCGGCTCGGCCTGCGCTTCAGCACCACCGCCCCGCTCCCCGCCGGCGACGACCGCCCCGCCGGCGCCAAGCTCGAGTTGCTCGAGGTGCTGCCCGCGCTGCCCACGCACACCTTCGACTTCGGCACGCCCGGCCGCGCCCGCCTCGCCGCCAACGGCATCGACCAGGACGGCTGGCTTTCCCGCCACGCCACCATCGCCATCCCCGCCGGCGGCAAACGCATCCTCACCCTTCGCATCGAGTATCCCGACTGGAGCGGAAAGTCCGGCGGCAACCTCCGCACCTCCCTCTCCGACGGCGGCGCCTCCCGCGACCAGGCCCTCGCCCCCGGCACCTACTCCACCATCCTTCTCCCCGTCGAGGCCTCCGCCTCGCCGCAGACCCTCTCGCTGATCTCGGCCGACGACTTTCCGCTCCCGGCCCCCGATCAGCGCCGCCGCGCCGCCCGCCTCGTCCAGGCTGAACTGCAGCCGACCACGGAATGAGCGGCCCGCGCGCAGTCCTCCTCGTCAAAGTCGACACCCTCGGCGACCTCGTGCTCGCCGCGCCCCTGCTCCGCGTCCTCCGCGCCGCCTGGCCCGCCACCCGCCTCACCGTCGTCATCCGCCGCGCCTACCTCGATCTCGCGCCGCTCCTCGCCCCCGGCGTCGAGTGGCTCCCGACCACGCTCGATCCCTTCAACCGCAGCCCCGCCGCCGACCCCGCCGAGCTCACGCGTCTCCGGGAAACGGTTACGGCCCTCGCGCCCGATGTCCTCGCCGCCGCGACCTCCCGCCGCAACTGGCTCGAGATCGCCCTCGCCGCCGCCGCGCCCGCCGCCCGCCGCCTCGCCCTCGGCGACGCCCCGCACGACGAGTTTTTTGACACGCAGCTCCGCGTCCAGCTCGGCCTCGACTCCGCCGCCGCCTTCTCCGAGACCCTCCCGACGCCCGCCGGCGAACCCGACTGGCAGCGCAACTTCCGCCTCGCCGACGCCCTCCTCGGCCACGCCGTTCCGCGCACGCCGCCACGTTTCGCGGCTCCCGACGCTCCCGCCCTGCTCGCATCGCTCGGCCTCACCCCCGGCCGTTACGTCGTCTGCGCCGCCGCCGGCTTCGCCAACGTCGCGCTCAAGACCTGGCCCGCCGATCGCTTCGCCGCCGCCCTCGCCCACCTCCGCGACCGCCACGGCCTCACCCCCGTCCTCATCGGCCACGAGGGTGAGCGCACCCACCTCGAGTCCGTTGCCCGCGCGCTTCCACCCGCGCCTCCTCCCGCCGCCGCTCCATCGCCCGTCCTCTGGCTCGGCCGCGACGGCGACCTCCCTCAGCTCGCCGCCCTGATCGCGCCGTCTGCGCTCTACTTCGGCAACGACACCGGCGCGATGCACCTCGCCGCCGCGCTTGATGTGCCCGTCGCCGCGCTCTTCGGCGGCGGCACCTGGCCGCGCTTCGTCCCCGCCGCCCGCCGCGGCGTCGCCTCGTCCATCCGCTGCCGTGCTTCGGCTGCGGCTGGGACTGCGCCTTCGGCGACGCCCCGTGCCTCGACCAGCTCACCGTCGCCGACGCCATCGCCGCCCTCGACCGCGCGCTCGTCGCGACCACCTTCGACGTGACGCCCGTGCAGCACCTCTCCGCCGACGCGCAGTCGCTGATGGCCAGGGCCGCCGCCCACTATCGCACCACCGGCGCCGGCCACCTCGCCCGCCAGCACAAGCTCGAGGAACTCACCGCCCTCGATCGCGAGAAGGATCACGCCATCGCCGAGAAGGAGCGCGAGATCGACGCCCTTAAGATCGTCTGCGACGAGCGCGAGAAGACCATCTTCATCCTCGACGGCCATGTCCGGAATTTCCAGGCCGAGAACAACGCCCTCAAGGCCGAGCGGGACGTCCACCACAAGACGCTCGCCGCCCTCCCCGCCGACGCCGCCAAGGCCGCCGACACCATCGCCAACCAGGTCGTCCACATCCGCAACATCGAGTCGCTCCTCAAGCACCGCGAGGCCGAGCTCGCCGACGCCCGCACCTCCGCCGCCCACCGCGCCGCCGGCCTCCACGACCTCGAGAACGCCAAGCACTACGGCCGCCTCCTCGCCGAGAAGGAGGCCGTCATCCAGTCCCTCCGCCGCGGCCTCGCCGAGCGCGACACCGTGATCAAGGAGCTGCTCTCCGACCTCACCCACTCCACCGGCGATCTGCGCAAACTCTGGATCGCCGCCTCCGCCCACGCCCGCGAACACTGGTGGCGCCCCCTCGACGCCTGGCTCTTCCGCCGCGTCGTGGAAAATTACTGGATGCAGATCGGAGTCCTCCGCCACTACGAGCCACGCCCGCTCCGGTGGGACCGCCTCCCGCGCGGCCGCCGGCCCGATCCGTCGCTGCCCCGGATCGCCGTCGTCACCCCGAGCTACGGCCAGGAGAAGTTCGTCGAGCGCACGCTCCGCAGCGTCCTCGACCAGCAGTATCCGAAACTCCTCTACGTCGTCCAGGACGGCGGCTCGAAGGACCGCAGCCCTGCCATCATCGCGGCCCACGCGTCGCGCCTTCACCATTGGGAGTCGGTCCGGGACGCCGGCCAGGCCGATGCCATCCGCCGCGGCTTCGACCACGTCACCGCCGGGCTCGGGCCGGACGACCTCATGGCCTGGCTCAACTCCGACGACCTGCTCGCCCCCGGCGCCCTGCGCTACGTCGCGGAATATTTCGCCGCGCACCCCGAGGTCGATGTCATCTACGGCCACCGCATTATCATCGACGACGACGACCGCGACGTCGGCCGCTGGATCATGCCGCGCCACGATCCCGCCACGCTCGAGTGGATCGACTACGTGCCGCAGGAGACGCTCTTCTGGCGCAAGCGCGCGTGGGACCGCGCCGGCGGCATCGACCCGAGCTTCCAGTTCGCCCTCGACTGGGATCTGCTCGCCCGCTTCCAGCAGGCCGGCTGCCGCCTCGTCCGCCTCCCGTATTTCCTCGGCGCCTTCCGCGTCCACGCCGAACAGAAGACCTCGCAGGCGATCCACACCACCGGTGCCGACGAGATGCGCCGCATCCGCACGCGTTTCCACGGCGAGCGGCAGGACGACTTCGAGACCATCAACCGGCACGCGCGCCACGCGCGCTTCTGGGGCGCCATCACTGCGCGGCTCTTCGGGCTCGGCCTTCGCTGGTGAACTCGCCCGCGCGCACGGCCTGGCTCGCGCTCCTCGTCGCCGCGACGCTCGCCTACTATTTCTGGACGGCCATGTGCTCGTTCGACGACTGGCCGCGGCTGCGCCCCGCGGGCATTCCCGAGACCGATCACTTCAACCTCCTCAGCCACGGCTTCCGCAAGGGCCAGCTCCACCTCGACGGCGAGGTGCCGCCCGCCCTCCTCGCCGCGCCCAATCCCTACGACCCGAAGACGCGTCCGCACGTCGCCGTGCTGCACGACGCCAGCTTCTACCGCGGCAAATACTACATCTACTTCGGCCCCGCGCCGGTGGTGACGCTGCTCCTCCCCTTCTCCGTCCTCACCGGCCGCGACCTGCCGCTGCCGTATGCCGTGTGGCTGTATTGCTCGATTGGATTCCTCGCGCTCACTGCCGTGCTCCTCGGGGCGCAGCGCCGCCACTTCCCCGCCGCCAGCACCTGGACCGTCACCGCCGCGCTCCTCGCGCTCGGCGGCGGCGGCATGCTCGTCGCCCTCCTCCGGCGCCCGCACATTTGGGAGGTGTCGGGCTCGGCCGGGTTCTGCTTTTTCGCGCTCAGCCTGCTCTGCCTTTTCCGCGCACTGCACTCCCCGCGCGCCGTCGCCTGGGCCGCCGCCGGCGGCCTCGCCCTCGGCCTCGCCGTCGGCTCGCGGCCGACCTACCTCGTCGCCAGCGCGATGTTCGCCGCGCCGCTCCTCTGGCGCCGCGTCGCGCACTACGACTGGCGCGCGCTCCTCGCCGCCGCCGCCGGCTGCAGCGCGATCGTCGTCGCGCTCCTCGCCTACAACTACGCGCGCTTCGAAAACCCCTTCGAGTTCGGCCAGAAATACCAGCTCTCCGCCATCATCGAGGGCGACGCGCGCCACTTCAGCCTCTCCTACATCTGGTTCAATTTCCGGATCTACTTCCTCGCCCCGCTGCGCTGGACCGGCGTCTTCCCCTTTCACGACGGCATCGCGCTCCCGCCGCTGCCGGCCGGCCACGGCGGCTACGAATATACCGTCGGCCTCTTCTCCAACCTGCCCTTCTCCCTGCTCGCGCTGGCGCCGTGCTTCCTCCTCCGCCGCGACGGCGACGCGCCCCGCCTCGCTCTCTTCGCCGCGATCGCCGCCGCCACCGCCGGCCAGGCGCTCGTCCATCTCTGCTACTTCGGCCAGTGCATCCGCTATCTCGCCGACTTCGCGCCGGGTGTGATGCTGCTCGCCGGCGGCGGGCTCTTCCTGCTCGAGGAACGTCTTTCGCGCCGTGCGTGGCTGCGTGGCGCCGGCCTCGCGCTCGCGGGCGTCAGCGCCGCCGCCGCCGCGCTCGCCGTCGTGCCGCTCTACAACTCCCCGCCGCCCTCGCCGCCCGCCGCCTATCGCCCGGTCGCGCGCGTCCTCAACGCCCCCGCGTTCTGGCTCCAGCACCGCGCGTGGCCGGAATTCTCCCCCGTCGAACTCACGCTGTCACTGCCCGCCGATCGCCGCCCCCGCGTTGAAACCCTCGCCCGCCTCGTGCGCGACGGCCAGACGCGCGCGCAGGTCGACCTCGAATACCTCGACGCCTCCCGCGTCCGCTTCACCTATCGCGAGCCCGCGTCGTCCGCGCCGCTCCCCTCCCCGGCGATCGCCGCGACCGGCGCCGCGCGGCATGTCTTCCGCCTGAGCCTCGGCGGCGATTATGCGGACTTCGACGGCGCGCGCGGCCGGCTCCGCGCGCAGTTCGATTCCCAGCCGTTGTGGCATCTCCCCGCCGTCTCCCTCAGCGCGTATCCCGGAAAACTCCTCGTCGGCCGCGACGCCGGCTTCACCGGCGAAGTCCACGGCGTCCGCCCGATCGCCGTTGCCGATTTCGCGCGCCCCGGCCTCGGCGGCGTGCGTCTCCGCTTCACGCCGACCGCCGCACTGCTCGGCCGCTGGCTGCCGCTCGCCACCAGCGGACGCCCCAACGCCGCGGACTTCCTCGCGCTGCGCGTCGAGGCCGACGGCCGCACGTCGATCGGCTACGATCACTGGGGCGAGCCGATGCACGCCGGCCCGAAGCTGCCGCTCGCCCTCGACCGCGACTACACACTCGAGTTCTGGCTGCCCGCCGTGCATCCCGCGCGCGAGGTGGTCGTCAAACTCGACGGCGCGGAAATCTGGCGCCAGCCCGCGCCGCACTTCGACACCACCCCCGAGTCCTTCTTCATCGCCCTGAACCCCGTCGGCGGCAGCACCAGCGAGCCCGCCCTGGAAAACGCCATCGTCGAAGCCACCCAGCTCCCGCCGCCGCAACGGTAGGCGCCGGACCGCACGCGCTGGGAGCCGTGCCCGCCACTGGACTCAAGTCGGCGAGCAGAGGGGCCGCCGGAAAGCCAAGCCCAGACACCCTCGGCCAGATCGAGCAGGACGGAAAAAGAAGGGAGCGATGCCTCCAAATGACACGCGAAAATCTGCCAGTTCATAGAAGCTGCGTTTCGCCTTTGTCTGTAGGCCCGGCCGCTGGCCGGGCAACCCGCCCAGCGGGCGGTCCTACAACGACCAAGTCCAAAAGCTATGGGACGTTGGTATCACGCGGATCGCGGGAAAGCAGCTCGGTCTCACGGTCCCAAAAGCGCCCCCGTCGCACGCGGTCAAATGCCACCCATGCAGTCGCGTAGCGATTGAGTTCACGATTAAGATTAGCACCGGTCAGCTCTCGGCGCTCGCGGACTTTGGCCTGCCAGGCTTGGGCAAATCCTGCTTCGACCTCATCGCTGAAAGCTGCTTCGAACGGGACCATAGTGATGCCGTGAGACGCGTGTTGCTTCGCTTCCCACTCGAGTGCCTGCCGCTGTTGCTGATTGATCATGAGTTTCGCCGGCTTCTGCGGGAAAGTGCCGACGGTGGTTCGGAACTCCGCCAGCGCGAGTGCCTGCAGCACGTTGTCCGTTTCGAGGCCATGGACGATTCGCCCATGCCATTTCTTGGTCCACATCGAGCGCAAGGTTGCAGGAGAGGATGCGCTCAAATCCGCGTCGTCGAAGAAGCGAGTATTGGCCGCGATCTCCGGCTCCGAAGGCGATGCCTGCGCGGCGAGCTCGGCAGGCAGCAAGCGGCGTTTCACTTCAAGCGTCCCGGCCGTCCAGGTTTTCTCCAAGTCGGCCTGAGTCACGCCTCGGAAGAGGACTTGGCCGGCTTCCCGGTTCAAGACGTTGGCTCGCCATTCCGGAGTGTCCCACACGCCGCGGAGTCGCGATGCGAGTTGCTGATAGTCGCCAGCAGCGCCGGACAAGTCGCTGGTGATGCGCGCCGAGCCGACAGCAGCGAGGTCCACCATACGCTGTGCGAGAAAGGCATTGCCATACGCCTGGGTCGCGCCGGTCCACTGGGCGAGATCCGTGAGCATCCAAGCGAGCTGATAAAGCTCCTGTGACACTGGCAACTGCCGCAGCTTGGGCGCGGCAGCGTCCAATGTATCCATCAAATCAACGCCGAGTTGCCGGGCCGCGGTCGCGGTCCTTCGCGTCTCCGCCTCCTTCTCCTGGCTGAGGCGCCAATCCGACGGCATGGCCGGCGCAGCCCAGCCATTCCCGTTCACAAAATCGAAAAAACCCTTCAGGCCGGCGGTGCGCACGCTCTGCTGCATCCGGCCAATGCGGTCACGTTCAAGCCCTGCGCTGCCGGGCGCTGCGAGCGCTGAATCGATCTGACCGGCGACCGGGTTTTCGCTGGGTCGGACGAGGTCGAGCGGAGCGGCGGCGGCCCGGACACCATTGGGCAAAGGCTGCGCGGCGAGTGTCACGGACGTCAGCACGGACCAAACGACGACTCTGGAACGGTGGTTTGTCATGACGCGTCGCTCGCAAATTTACCGGATGGACTTGGCGGGAGGCAGCTTAGCAGCAGCGGGCAGAGTGTATCGGACCCTGTTCTCCCGCCACCACTCGGCGCTTTGGGGCACCGTTGCGGTCGGTGGCAATTCGCCTCCGGTTATCTCCGACGCCACCGAAATCAGGTCACCTTCCCCTTTCGCGATCTTTTCGAAGAGATGCGGCAACGCCAATGTTCCGAGGTCCCGAATCTTGCCGTGCGCGGCCGACCGCTGCTCGGAATTTGCTTCCCGTTTCGATCGCTTCCACCGCTCAAGTTCCTCGCTGAATTTGGAACCGGTGGTTTCATCCGCCGAACGCAGCCAATTCTGGATATATGCCGCCCGTTCGGATCCGGATATTTCCAGTATCTCTCGAGTAAATCTCTTCTTTGTGATCGCCCACACCACCTGAAGCAGCAACGGGTCAGACGGCAGTTTCTCCATGATTTCGGGCAAAGCGGAAGGACCTAGTTTGATGATCGCACCATACGAAACGTAGGTGGACGGTCCTGCCGCATGAGTATTGAGCTGACTCTCCGGCCGTTGCCGTTCGGCGAGCCAGGCGGCATAAGCCTGTTCAAACGGGCTCGCAGCTCTGGACGGGAGTTCGGCCCCACCAAGCATCACGGTGAAGGCGCCCGCGACGCACAGAATCCAAATCAACAATACGCTCTGGGGGCGATTGAATGCGGCTGGCATGGACGTGCGTCGTCAGGGGGTTTTATAGAAACGATACGGTGCGCCGTAATGCGCGGGTTTGTTCAAGTCGTCATGTCGATGCTCAACCTGCAGCCGTTGGCCCAGCTTGCTCTCAAACATCGCCCGCCGTCCAGCCCCAGACTGCTGGGGCTGCATCTTTCGAGCCGCGTGTTTGATGCTCGTCGGATTTCCCAAACCGGGCATCGATCCGGCTGGAGAACCGGTGCGATAGAGCATGACTTGGGCCTCGGATTCCGCGCCAAGAACAACCCCTCTCGACACGTAGAATGCGTCGAAATCGGGTTCTTCCGGGATGCCGTTGTTGTTTCCGTGTAGGCGGTCGACCTCGTCCCAAACCCTGCGCGTGAAGATTCCGGCCGAAAAGTCGATGCCGTTGGCCGGGACGCGAGAGCCATCGAGCGCCGCGCCCAACTGCCCGGCACCACAGTCGATCTGGTCATCGCGTCACCGCCCTGGCGCCTGTCACTTCAAACCCCGGGCGCCCCGCCGCCACCACCCGCCCCGCTCAATCCCACCGTGAAATGAGGTCCCGCGCTTTTTTGGTTCAACGCGGCCCTGAGTCGGCTACACCTATCCCCGCATGCTCCTCAGCGTCGTCGTTCCGGTCTACAAGGAAGAGAAGAACATCCCCGAATTCCTCGGCCGGCTGCGCCCGATTCTTGCCCGCATCACCGAGGACTACGAAATCATCTTCTCCCTCGATCCCTCCCCCGATCGCACCGAGGACGTCATCCTCGAGCACCGCGCGCAGGACGAGCGGATCAAGCTCCTGAAATTCTCCCGCCGCTTCGGCCAGCCCATGGCCACGCTCGCCGGACTCGAATACTCCTCCGGTGACGCCGTCGTCGCGATGGACGTCGATCTCCAGGACCCGCCGGAGCTGCTCCACGAGATGATCGCGAAATGGCGCGAGGGCTACGACGTCGTCCTCCCGCAGCGCCGCCAGCGCACCGGCGAGCCGTGGATCAAGCAGGTCGTCGCCACCACCGGCTACAAGGTGATCAACAAGATCGCCGACGTGCGCATTCCGCCCAACACCGGCGATTTTCGCCTGATGTCGCGCCGCGTCGTCACCGAGGTCGTGCGGCTCAAGGAGAGCCACGGCTTCCTCCGCGGCATGGTCGCCGTCGTCGGCTTCAAGCAGGCGATCATCCCGTTCGACCGCCCCGCCCGTTTCGCCGGCGAGACGAACTACAACCGTTTCTTCGGCTCTCTCCGCATCGGCTTCAACGGCATCTTCTGCTTCTCCACCTACGCCCTGTCGCTCAGCACGCTCTTCGGTTTCCTGCTCGCCGGCGGCTCGTTCGCGTTCGCCCTCTTCTACCTCGTCGCGAAACTGCTCAACCTCTTCAACTTCGCCTCGGGCAATCCCACGATCGTCATCCTCATCCTCTTCCTCGGCGGCATCCAGTTGATCAGCGTCGGCATCCTCGGCGAATACATCGGCCGCATCTACGAGGAGGTGCGTGGCCGGCCCAAGTTCATCGTCGATCGCGCCGAAGGCTTCCGGCGCTGAGCCGCATCCGCCCCGCTTCGCTCTCCGCCCCACGCCCCGCGGTCATGCCCTCGCCCCCGCGTCCGGCCGCGCGCCGCCCTTTTCCCGCGTGGGCCGCCGGCGTCGTCGCCCTGCTCGGCTTCACCCTCGCCAGTCTCTGGAACTACTACCCGCCGCTGCCCGAGCGTCTCGCGCTCCACGTCGTCTTCGACGCCCCGCGGCCGGGCGCGAGCGAGCCCCTGATCGTCACCGGCGAGTGGGAAACGGCGGAGTTCGTCTACGTGAAATACGTCGACGCCCACACCGCGGTCTTCGGCTACGATGTCTGGGGCCACGGCGGCCCGGTGTCCGCGCCCGTGCGGATCGAGCCGGGCCGCCGCCACGCGCTCGAGGTGCAGTTCCCGGCGCTCACGCGCGTCGTCGGAACGACCGCCGCGCCCGGCGACCGTCTGCGGCTGACGTTTGATGGTGTGACCGTTCTGGATACGTCCGCCGGTTTCCGCTTCCGCCGGCCGCAGCGCGTGTGGTTCGGGCGCAATCCGGTCGGCGGCAGCGCGTGCGGCGCGGAGTTCGCCGGTCGGCTCCTCACCCCGGACGGACGGCCCCGCCTGGGCGGCCCGCGCGACTTTTTCACGCGGACCGAACGACTGCGCGGCTGGCTGGACTACGGCCGCTGGCAGGTGCTCGCCGTCGCGCTCGCCAGCCTCGCCCTCGCATGGGCCTGGCCCCGCGTCACCCTCGACCTGCGCTCCAACGTCCTCTCCGCCGCCTGGTGGCGGCGGCACGCGCCGTTCCTGCTCACCGCCGCCGCGTGCGTCGCCGCGTTCACCGCCCTGCTGCACTGGCCCGCGCTCTGGCCCCCGTATCCGAACCGCTGGGGCGCCTTCTACGATTTTCAGGCGCTCAGCTTTCTCCAGGGCCGCCTCGATGTGCCGGCCGACGCGATCTACAGCGAGGCGTTCCACTACCGCGGCAAAATCTACGGCTACTTCGGCCCCACGCCCGCGCTCCTGCGCCTGCCCTTCGTCATCTTCGGCGTCGCCTTCGGCGAGCTGACGCGCCCCGCGCTCCTCGTCGCGTTCGCCGGCTGCCTGCTCGCGGCGTATCTGATTCTCGGGCACGCGACCGCCCTCCTGCGCCCGGCGGACCCGCGGCCGCGCGCGTGGCTCACCGTCCTCTTCACCGCGCACGCCTGCCTCGGCAGCTCCCTGTTCTTCCTCGGCAACCGCGCGCAGGTCTTCCACGAGGCCATCCTGTGGGGCGCGATGTTCGCGCTCTTCACCTGCTGGTGCGCGCTCCGTCATCTCGCCGCGCCCGGCGGCCGCTGGGGGCTCGGCGCCCTCGCCGGCGGCGTGCTGGCTGTCCAGGCGCGGCCGCCCACCGGGCTCTTTGCGCTGACGTTCGTCGGTTGCGTCGCCGCCGTGCTCGCCTGGCGCGAGTGGCGCGCCCGCGGGCTCACCCGCGCACTGGCGCGGCCGCTCGCGCTCGGCGTCGGCAGCGTGCTGGGCTTCGCGACGTTCAACGCCGTGAGCTACCTGAAGTTCGAGCGCTTCGAGGGCCTGCCCCTCAGCTATCACTCGCAATACCCGCCGGAACGCATGGCCAAGCTGGGCAACGCCAGCCTCCATCTCAGCAATCTGCCCCACAGCGCCTACACCTACCTCGTGCGGCCCAATTTCCACTTCGAGCCGCGCTTCCCCTGGCTGTATCCGGAATCACGGACGCCACGGCGGATCTTCCCCGGGGCCTTCACCGAGCAGGATCCCACCGTGCCGCTCACCTTCGCCATGCCCGCGCTGTGCCTGCTCGCCCTCGGCGCCGGAGCGTGGGCCGCGACGCGACCGACCGCGGCGCGCGGGCCCGTCGGCGTCGCCTGGGCCGCGCTCGCCCCGATGACGCTCGTGCTCTTCGCCGCCATCGGCAGCACGCACCGCTACACCGCGGACTTCTGTCCGTTTCTCCTCTGCGCGGCGGCCTTCGGTCTCGCCGGCCTCGAACTCGCCGCCCCGTCGTGGCGCGCGGCCGGCCGCATCCTCCTCGTCGCACTGACCCTCTGGGCCTGCCTGCTGAATCCGGCCATCGCGCTGCACACGCAGGGCGAATCCGACTGGGTGCCGCGCCCGGCGAACGAGGCCTACCAGGCCCTCCGCCAGCGCGTCGATCGCTGGTTCGCGCCATGACCCCGACGACGTCCCTTCCCGTGGCTGGTCCCGCGCCCGATGCCGTCACCGCCGCCGCCGTCCGCCGCGCGCACGGAACCTTCCTCGCGACCGCCGCGGTGTGCCTCGCCGTGTTCGCGTGGATGGTGACGCTCGGCACCTTCCGTTTCCGGGAGGCGGATGTCTTCGGCTCCTTCTACGATCATCAGGCAGCCGCGTGGCTGCAGGGCCGGTGGGACGTCCCCGAGCCTGCACTCAGCGGCGAGGCCTTCATCGTCGACGGCAAGGTCTATGGCTACTTCGGCCCCACGCCCGCGCTGCGACGCGTGCCCTTCGTCGCGCTCGGGATCGGCTTCGGCCAATGGACGCGCCTGATGCTGCTGCTCGACTTCGCCGCGTGCCTCGCCGGCGCCTATGCGCTGCTCTGGCTCGCCGCGCGCTGGCGCGATCCGCACGCCGTGCCGACGCCCGGGATGATCGTGCTGTTCCTCGGCAGTGTCGGGCTCGGCAGCCCCCTGTTCTTCCTCGGCAGCCGCGCCTACGTCTATCATGAGGCGATTCTCTGCGGTGTCGCCTGCGCGCTCGCGGCCACGTATGCGGCGTTGCGATACTGGCAGGCGCCGGCCT
This sequence comes from uncultured Opitutus sp., assembly GCA_964513055.1. Lineage (GTDB taxonomy): Bacteria > Verrucomicrobiota > Verrucomicrobiia > Opitutales > Opitutaceae > ER46. Next base: position 7,336 of record CAZENI010000097.1, on the reverse strand, counting down.
CGCGCTGGTGGCTCGCCTCGCTCGCCGCCGGCGTGCTCGCCGTGCAGGCGCGCGCGCCGATCGGCTTGTTCGCGCTCTCGGTCCTCGGCGTCGCCGCGCTCGCCCACACCCGCGCCTCACCCCGCCGCCACCTTTCGATCGCCGCCCTCGCCGGCGCCGGCGTCCTCAGCTTCAACGCCGTCAGCTACCTCAAGTTCGGCACGATCGAGGGCTGCCCCCTGCGCTTCAACGTCCAATACACCCCCGAGTCGCTCGCCGTGCTGGAACACAAAAATTTCCACCTGAGCAATCTGCGCTTCAACACCGACGCCTACCTGCTGCGGCCGGCGTTCAGCGTCAGCCGCACGTTTCCCTACGTCTACCGCGAATACCTCGATCGCCGCCAGTATCCGGAATCGCGCATGGCCTATCGCGACCAGACGCTCGCGATGCCCTGGGCCCTGCCCGGCCTCTTCGCCCTCGCGCTCGCCGGCGGCGCGCTGGCCGCCGTCACCACGCCGCCGGCCCGCCGGCCGCTCGCGCTGCTCACGCTCGCAGCGCTGCCCGCCGCGCTCGCCATGCTCACCGCCGTCGCCGTCACGCAGCGCTACGAGGCGGATTTCTGCCCGTTCCTCATCGCCGCCGCCGCCTTCGGCGTCGTCGCGCTGCCCACCGCCCCCGCGCCGCTCCGCCGCCCTGTCGCCGTCGTCGCCGCCGCGCTGGGCGTCCTCGGCGTGCTGATCACGTTCGCACTCACCGTGCACCACCAGCGCGAGATCGTCTGGGGCGTGCCCGAGGAGGCGCGGCGCCACTACCAGGAATTCCGCAACCGTCTCGACGGCATCGGCACCGAAGTGCGCGCCGGGGAGCAACGGCGTTGACTCGGCTCGCGCCCGCCGAGGACACTCTCCGCGGTGTGCTCATCGCCTGCCCATGGCCCTGCGGCCGCCGTGCCTTCCTCCGCGCCCAACGCGGCCGGCGGACGCTGGCGTGCGTTCAGCCGCCTCGCGGGCTGGTCCGCCGCGCTCCTGCTGTTCCTCGCCCTCTTTTTGCCACTCTGGCAACAGGCGTTTCCGCCCCTGCCCGGCCGTATCACCCTTGAGGTGACGTTCGCCCGCGGCCTCCCGGGCGTCGCCGAGCCGCTCCTCACCACGGGTGAGCCCGATGACGGCGACTTTCTCGCGGTGCGGTATGTCGACGCGGAAAACGCCGTCCTCTTCTACGATGTCTGGGGCGTCGGGGGCCCGGCCTCGCGGCCGTTCGCGCTGCGCCCCGGCGAACGCCGCACGCTCGAGGTCGAGTTGCCGACGCTCGGTCACGTCCCGACCGTAAAGTCGCAGGAGAAACGTCCGCTGCGCGCCCTCCTCGACGGCGTGGCGCTGCTCGACGAGCCGGTTCACTTTCACCGGCGCGCGCCCGCCGCGATCTTCTTCGCGGCCAATCCCATCGGCGGCACGCTCGTGCAGGAACGCTTCCGCGGCGAGCTCGCCTGGCCCGCCGGCCGCGTCGTCCGCGGCGGCCCCGAGGCGCTGTTCAGCCGCGGCCAGCGCCTCGGCTGGCTCGCGCGCACGCAACCGCTCGCGCTGCTCGGCCGCGCCGCCGTCAGCGTCGCGACCGGCGCCCTGCTCGCCTGGCTCCTCGCTTGGGCCGGCCGCCGCTGGCAGGCGCGGACGCCGCGCCCGGCCCGGACGCCGGTCTTTCCCGCCCCCGCGTATCCGCACGCGCCGCACCGCTGGTTCGTCGCGACGGCCGCCGTCTGCACGCTGGCCTTCACGGCCGTGCTCACCCACGGCACCTTTCGCCTGCTCGTCCCCGACGCCTTCGCCAACCTGTATGATTATCAGGCGGCCAGCCTGCTCGCGGGCCGGCTCGATTTGCCCGCGGAAGCCCGCACCAGCGAGTCCTTCGTCTTCGAGGGTCGACACTACCTCTACTTCGGACCGACGCCCGCGCTGCTGCGGCTGCCCCTGGTCGCCGGCCGGATTGCGTTCGGCGAACTGAGCCGGTGCTTCCTGATCGGATACTACGTGCTGCTGCTCGTCGCCGCCTACGCCCTGCTCGTGCACGTCGCCCGCCGCGCCGGCGGCCCCGACCGCTGGCCCGCCCGCGGCACCGTCGTGCTTTTCATCGCCACCACCGGCCTGAGCACGACGCTCTTCTTCCTCGCGAGCCGCACCTACGTCTATCACGAGGCCATCCTGTGCGGCGCCATGTTTGCCGTTTGGAGCGGCTATTTCTCGCTCCGCTATCTCGCCGCGCCCGAACGCGCCTGGTGGGTCGGCGCGCTCGGCTGCGGCCTGCTCGCCATCCACGCCCGTCCGACCACCGGCCTCTTCGCGCTCTGTCTCTCCGGCAGCGCCGCCATCGCCGTCGCGCTCCGCGGCCGGTCGGGCGCGGTTCCGGCCGGCGCCGCGGAACCCTCGCTCTTCGTCCGCCTCCGCCGCCCCGCGCTCGTCGGCGTGCTGTCGACCGTCGGCATCCTGAGTTTCAACGCCGTCAGCTACCTGAAATTCCGGAGCTTCGAGGGCGCGCCCCTGCGCTATCACGTCCAGTATGACGAGGCGCGCATCAAGCGCATCGAGGGCCGGAATTTTCACCTCAGCAATTTCCGCTACAACTTCGACGCCTACGCGTGGCGGCCCGACCTCCTGCTCCGTCCCACGTTTCCGTATCTCTACAGCCACCGCCGCGGGGAACTCGCCGTCTACGAGGCCGCCAAGATGGATCTCGAGGAGCCGACCCTCGCCCTGCCCTACACCACGCCGGCCCTGCTGCTCCTCGCCCTCGCCGGCGGCGCCGGGGCCTGGCTGGCCTGGCCCGCGGCGCGCGTGCCGCTCGGCGCGATCGCCGCCGCCGCCACCCCGATGTCGCTCGCCCTCTTCACCGCCGTCGCCATCTCGCAGCGCTACACCGCCGACTTCTGCCCGGCCCTGATCCTCGCCGGCGCGTTCGGGCTGCAGGCGATCGATTTGCTGCGCCCGTCCTGGCGACGCGCCGCGCTGACGACGCTCGCGCTGCTCACCGTCGCGGGCGCGCTCGTGACGCTTGCGCTCACGCTCCAATACCAGGGCGAACTCGTCTGGGGCGTCCCCGACGACATGAAGGCCCGATATCAAAGCTTGCGAAAAGCCGTGGATGGCTTTCTCGGATTCCCCCGCTCATGAGCACCGACCGGAAACCGCGCGTCCTCGTCTTCATCGTGGCGTATTTCGCCGAGACGACGATCCTCAAGGTCCTCGAGCGCATCCCCGACCTGCCCGGCTACGACGTCGAGGTCCTGATCATCGACGACTGCTCGGCCGACGCCACCTTCGCGCACTCCGAGCGCCTCCGCTCCTCCGGCGCCTACCGCCACAAGCTCACCGTCCTCGCCAACGCCGCCAACCAGGGCTACGGCGGCAACCAGAAACTCGGCTACCGCTACGCCATCGAGCAGGGCTTCGACCACGTCGTCCTCCTCCACGGCGACGGCCAATACGCCCCCGAGATGCTGCCCGATCTGCTCGCGCCACTCGCGCGCGGCGAGGCCGACGTCGTCCTCGGCTCGCGCATGCTCACGCCCGGCGGCGCCCGCCGCGGCGGCATGCCGTTCTACAAATTCGTCGGCAACAAGATCCTCACCGGCTACCAGAACCTCGTCCTCAAGTCGCAGCTCGCCGAATTCCACACCGGCTACAAGGCCTACACCACCGCCCTCCTCCGCCGCGTCCCCTTCGAGCTCAACTCGAACGTCTTTCACTTCGATACCGAGATCATCATCCAGTTCCTCCGCGCCCGCGCGCGCATCCGCGAAGTGCCGATCCCGACCTTCTACGGCGACGAGATCTGCCGCGTGAACGGCCTCCGCTACGCCTGGGATGTCGTCAACGCCTCCACCGTCGCCCTCCTCCAGGACTACGGCCTCGTGTATCGGCGAAACTTCGACGTCGCCGCGCTCACGCCCGACAACAAGCACTACCTGCCCAAGCTCGATTTCCTCAGCACCCACTCCGTCGCCGTCGCCGCCGTCCCGCCCGGCGCGACCGTGATGGACATCGGCTGCGGCCCCGGCCACCTCTGCGCCGCGCTCCACGCCCGGGGCTGCCGCGTCATCGGCGTCGATCAGTTCCAGCCCGCCGACACCTCGGGCTTCGACGAGTTTCACGTCTCCAACCTCAACACCGCGCCGTTCCCGCGCCCGCTCGGCGACGTGAACGTGATCCTGCTCCTCGACATCATCGAGCACCTGAACTCGCCCGAGGAGTTCTGCGACGAACTCCGCCGCCACGCCCAGTCCAACCTCGCGATCCAGATCGTGATCTCGACCGGCAACATCGGCTTCTGCGTCACGCGGCTCATGCTCTTCCTCGGCCAGTTCAACTACAACAAGCGCGGCATCCTCGATCTCACCCACACGCGGCTCTTCACGTTTTCCTCCCTCCGCCGCCTGCTCAAGGAAACCGGCTTCGTCGTCGAAAGGGAAGTGCCCATCCCCGCGCCCGTCCCGCTCGTGGTGCAGAGCCCGTTCTGGCGGAAATGGCTCATGCGCGCGCAGGGTCTCGCGATGAAAATCTCCCGCGGCCTCTTCGCCTACCAGATGCTGATGATCGTGCGGCCGCTCCCGACCGTGGACACGCTCCTCGCCGACACGCACCGCCACTCCGCGCAGAAATCCTCCTCGCTCCCCGAGCCGACCGGCGTGGTGTGACCTCCGGCGCTCCCCTCCCTGTCCGCGGCGCCCGCCCGCGCCTCCCGCTCGCGTGCGGCGTGCTCGCCGGCCTCGCGCTGCTCACGGCGCTCGTCCTCGTCTGCGCGCACCGCCTCGTCCCGCCGATTCCCGCCACGCTCACGCTCGAGCTCGTGTTTCCCACCGGCCGCGCCGGCGAACGCGAGCCCATCCTCTGCACCGGCATGTGGCGCGAGGGCGATCTGCTCAGCGTGGAATTTCTCGGCGAGAACCGCGCCCGCTTCCTCTACGATCACTGGGGCCACGGCGGCCCCGCCTCGGAACCGGTCACGTTCGAGCCCGGCGCCCGCTACCCGTTCCGGGTTTCGCTGCCGGCGTTGACGACGTTTTCCAAACCCGACCCCGGCGCGCGCGCGCCGCTGCTCGTCACCCTCGACGGCCGCGATCTCCTGCGCGCGCCCGTCGCCTTCCACGGCCGTCTGCCGTCGCAACTCTTCTTCGCCGAGAACCCCATCGGCGCGTCCGCCGCCCCCGTGTTTCGCGGCCAGCTCCGCCGCCCCGGCGGTCATCTCGTCCGCGGCGGCCCCGAGTCCTATTTCCGCACCGGCGAACGCGTGCGCCACTGGCTCCAACGGCACCCCTGGCAGGCCGCCGCCCTCCCGCTTGCCGCCGGCGCCGCGGCCTGGCTCGTCGCCCGCCTCGTCGCGTGGCGCCTCGCCCGCCCGCGTCCACCGCACGCGCCGCACGACGCGGCCCGGCCGCCCGATCTCAACACCCCTGAGACGCGCCAACGCGCCTGGGCCACCCACCGCTGGTTCGGCGGCTGCGCGCTGCTCCTGTCGCTCGGCTACGCCTGGCTCGTGACCCTCGGCACCTTCGAGTTCAACTACGCCGAGGTCTTCGGTTCGTTCTACGACTACCAGGCGCGCAGTTTCCTGCAGGGCCGGCTCGACGTGCCCGAGGAGGCCATCGGCGGCGAGGCCTTCGAAGTCGGCGGCAAGCTCTACGGCTACTTCGGCCCCACGCCCGCCCTTTTCCGCCTGCCCTTCGTCGCGACCGGCGTCGCCTTCGCCAAACTCAGCCGCGCCTTCATGCTCGCCTGGTTCGCGGCCAGCCTGCTCGCCGCGTATCTGCTTCTCCGACACGCCACGCGCGTCCTGCGCGCCGGCGTTGCCGACCGCCCGCGCGAGCCCTCGCGCTTCGCCGTCACCGTGCTCGTCGCGAGCGTCGGCGCCGGCAGCACGCTGTTCTTCCTCGGCAGCCGCGGACTGATCTTCCACGAGGCCATCCTCGCCGGCATCGCCTTTGCGCTCTGGTCCGCGTGGTGCGCGCTGCGCCATCTCCACACGCCCGCCCGCCGCTGGTGGGTCGGCGCCCTCGTCTGCGGCGTCCTCTCCCTTCACGCGCGCCCGCCGACCGGGCTCTTCGCCCTCGCCCTCCTCGGCGCCGTCGTCGTCCTGCTCGCCGTCCGCGACGGCCGCGCCGCGCTCGCCGCCGCCGGCCGCTTCGTGCTCCCGTCCGGCCTCGCGCGTCACGTCGCCGTCGGCGTCCTCTGCTGCCTCGCGCTGCTGAGCTTGAACGGCCTCGCCTACCTGAAGTTCGGCACCTTCGACCCCGCCCCGCTCCGCCTCAGCCGGCCCTACGCCAACCCCGCCCGCCTCGACTACATCGAGGGCCGCAGCTTCCACGCCGCCAACCTCCCGTCCAATTTCTACACCTACGTCCTCCGGCCGAATTTCCACCTCGAGCGCGGCTTCCCCTGGATCTACCTGGAGTCGCGCACGCCGGCGCGCGACTTCCCCCGCGCGCGCATCGACCTGCCCGACCGCACGCTCGCCCTGCCCTGGGCCATGCCCAGCCTCTTCCTCCTCGCCACGCTCGGCGCCTCCGCCGCGTTCGTCGCGCTGCCCGCCGGCCGCACCGCCCTCGGCGCGCTCGCGTTCGCCGCGACGCCCATGACCGTCGCCCTTCTCGCGGCCATCGCCACCGCGCAACGCTACACCGGCGATTTCTGCCCGCCGCTCATCGCCGCCGCCGCCTTCGGCCTCGCCGCCGCCGAGTGCGCCCCGCGCCCCGCGCGCACGCTGTGCCGCGCCACCCTCGCGCTCCTCGCCGCCGCCGCCATCGCCGTCAACGTCGCGATCACGCTCCAGTATCAGGGCGACTACCTCTGGGGCGTCCCCGAGGAAACCCAGCGCGACTACCGCCTGCTCCGCCAGCGCGTCGATCGCTTCTTCGGCGTTCCGCCGGCCCCGGATCGCTAGTTGCCCTCGCCGCCCGCGTCCCTCATTCCCTCACTCCCTTTTTCGTTCATGCACCACGTCTTCGTCACCGGCGCCGCCGGTTTCATCGGTTCCAACCTGATCGACCGCCTCCTCGCCGACGGCGTGCGCGTCACCGGCTGGGACAACCTCTCCACCGGCCAGATCCGCTTCCTCGCCGGCGCGCAGCAGCACCCGTCGTTCCGACTCGTGCAGGGCGACAACCTCGACCTGCCCGCGCTCACCGCCGCCATGAGGGGCGCCGACTTCGTCTTCCACCTCGCCGCCAACGCCGACATCCGCGACGGCTGGAAGCACCCGGAAAAGGACCTGCAGCAAAACACCATCGCCACGTTCAATGTGCTCGAGGCCATGCGCGCCAACGGCGTGCCGCGGATCGCGTTCTCCTCCACCGGCTCCGTCTACGGCG
>CAZENI010000096.1:0-20653 GCA_964513055.1 uncultured Opitutus sp. | reverse complement strand
CGGTGTTCTTCGAGCGTGCCGGGCTGTGGTTCCAGGCGGATGCCGCCGAGTTCGTTGCCGTCGGCGTCGACCTGCGGGACGAGGAGCGGGAGGGGCGTGCCGGCGCCGCCGTCGTGCGGCAGCAACGGATTGGGGGCGCGTCCGCCGGCCGAGAGGGCGCGGGGTGAGGCGACGCCGGGCAGCGCGGGGAACGCGACCTGCGCGGCGGGCACGAGCGCGCGGTCGCGGAACGTCGGATACGAGCTGGGCGGCGGCGGCGCGTCGTCCTTGAGCCAGACGTGCATAGCCAGGACCAGGGCGCGCATGCTCCACCAGAAGTTCACGGGATTGGCGCGCTGCTGCATGGTCGTGGGCGCGGCGGGCGGGAAGGCGGCGGGACCGTGCTGCGTGCCGGCGAAGGCGTAGACGCGCACGTGATCGGGCGGCGCGAGGTCCTTCGTGCCCGCCGGGTCGGTGTGCACGAGCGCGGCGACGCGGCCGCCGCCCCAGTATTCGACCGAGGTGTTGGTGTAGAACGTCCGGGCGGGGTGGGCGCGGCGCGGGTTTTCGAAAAGGCCCTCGCGCGCGCCGGTGACAGGGTCGGTCTGCGCGGTGTCGGCGAACGGGAATCCGGTGACGGGATACGTGCCCTGGTCGCGCGGGGTGGACCAGCGGCGGTTAAAGTCGAGGCGCGCGGCGCCGGCGATGTGGGCGATGACGCCGTCGAAGACGGGGCGCTCCTGTTCGTCGGTGTTGAAACCGTGATAGAGGAAGCCGCGGAGGAAGCGGCCGCTTTGCGAGATGCCGAAGGCGCACGCGCGCTGCACGCGGCCGACGCCGTCGGCGTGGTGCTTGAGCCACGCGGCGGTGTCGCGGATCGCCGCGAAGCCGAGACCGGCGATCGGCGGGTGCGCGGCGCGGTAGGAAAGCTCGTAGCTCTTGCCGGGCTCGAAGCCGCCCTCGAGCGTGACGACGTGGCCGCGCAGGCGCCAGCGGTCGCGCGGCAGGGGCGTGCGCGGGCCGGTGGTGCGCGACGGGCGCACGGAGAGCACGTCGTCGGCGGCGTTGTCGTCGACGGCTGGATACGCGGCGAGGTCGTTGACGGGGTGGCTCGGCGCGGGCGCGTCGACGGTGATGAGCGCGCGCACCGTGCCGGTGAGGGGGCCGGCTGGATCGGTGGCGGCGGGCACGTTGATGCGCAGCAAGCCGGGCGTGCGGGGGACGTCGAACTCCCAGCCGACCCACACGAGCGTGAAGCCGTGGCGCATCAGGAAGGCGTCGCCGAGATCGGCGGCCGTCAGCGGGTCGCGCGTGCCGCCGCGATTGAGGCTCGAAATCATGCCCTTGCCGCCGCGGTTGGAAACCTCGAGGAGCGCGGTGCCGTTGGCGGCCGCGGGTGCCTTCGGTTGCAGGATATAGAGATCGGCGGAGAACTCGACGCGGCGTGCGGCGTTGAGCGGGGCGCGGTCGAGGTCGGCGATCACACGGTTGCGCGCGTGCTGCGGGTCGACGGCGAAGTGGACGGTGCCGACCAGTTTCTCGTAGCCCGAGGTGCCGACGTCGGTGCGCTGCGTGATCTCGACGCGCGTGACTTCGGCGCGGGCGAGGACGCAGGCGCCGAGGAGGAGCAGGCCCCGCAGGAGCGCCGCGTTCATTGCCGCGCGGGCGCCGGTTCGGGGCTGACGGTGCGCACCAGCCAGGCGACGCCGAGCGTCACCGACGTGCCGATGAGCGTGAACCACGGCCAGAAGACCTCGCCGCCGAACGTCGCGATCCACCACGGTTTGATCGCAGGAATCTTCGCCGGCCAGTAGATCAGGCACATGACGGTGACCGACGTGATCATGCCGGCCATGGTCGCGCGGGCGCCGAGGCGGCGCCAGAAGAGCGCGATGATGAGCGAGCCGAGGAGCGCGCCGGCGGTGAGGCCGCGGAGCGAGAACGCGGCGTTCAGGACGAAGGTGACTTCACGGGTCAGATACGCCGTCAGGACCAGCAGCGCGGCCCAGAACACGGTCGAGTATTTGGAGAAGCGGAGGAAGTAGTCCTCGTCGCGGCCCTTCACCATCTGCTTGATGAAGTCCATCGTGGAAACGGACGCGAGCGAGGTGATGGCCGAGCTGATGGAGGACATCGCCGCCGAGAGAATGGCGACGATGAGGAAGCCCTTCAGGATGTGCGGGACCTCCGTCATCATGAAGATCGGGAAGATGTAATCGTTCGAGGCGATGCCGGGGCTGGCTTCGGGCAGCGGAATTTGGAGCAGGTGGCCGGTGCCCTTGTAGAAGACCCAGAGCATGACGCCGACCATCAGGAAAATCAGGAAGAGGGGGAAGACGAGGACGGCGCTGAGGCAAAGCGCCTTGCGGCCTTCGGAGACGGTGCCGCAGGCGAGCACGCGCTGGACGATGAGCTGTTCGGCGCCGTGCGTGGACATCACCATCACGGTCGCGCCGATGACGCCCATCCAGATGTTGAAGGGCGCGGAGAAGGTGAACTTCGTGTTGAGCCAGGCGGTTTTTCCGGCCGCGCCAGCGTTGGCGAGCGCCGCACTCCAGCCGCCGTCGATCAGCGTGGGAATGTAAACCAGGGCGAAGATGCCGCCGGCGAGGAAGAGGCCGAACTGGACGGCGTCGGTCCAGATGACGGCCTTGACGCCGCCGATGTAGGTGTAAACGAGCGAGAGGCCGACGAAGATGAGGATCGCGCCGAGGACCGGATGAACCAGGCCGCCGAGACTGCAGATGGTCGCGCCGAGCATGAGCTGGATCGGAATACACGCGACGTAGACACGGACGCCGGCGGCCATCGTTTCGAGGAAGAGGAACAAGGCGGCGGCGAGCCGGCGCGGTCCCTGACCGAGGTGCTGTTCGAGCAACTGGTAGGGCGAGTAGATCTCACCCTTCAGGTAGTGCGGCACCATGATCACCGCGAGGATGATGCGGGCGATGACGTAGCCCACGATGATCTGGATGAACATGATGTTCCCGCCGTCGGCGAACGCATAGGCGGGCACGCCGATGATCGTCAGCGCGCTGGTCTCGGCCGCGACGATCGACACGCCGATACCCCACCAAGGGATGTTCTTGCTCCCGAGAAAATAGTCGCGGGTGTTGCGCTGGTCTTTGCCGAACCAGACGCCGAGCGCGATGATGCCGCCGAGATAGACGAGGATGACGATCCAGTCGCCGAGGTTGAAATACTGGTTCATGGGGCGCCGCCATTGCGCGAAAAGGCGTTTCGGTTGGCGAGTAGAATCAGGGCGGGGGGAAGGAATTCAGAAGCCGGGAAACCGGGAACGGAGGGCTCGATTCCCGGCTTCCTGGCTGCTGAATAAATGTCTTGGCTGGGCCGCATGTGCAGCCGCGTGTTCGCGTTGTTGTTGTTCGCGACGGTCGTCCGGGGGGCGACGCCGGAGATCGATCTGCCGGCGCGGGCGGCCGCGGCCAGCGGGGGGCGGGCGTTCGCCGAGCGGATTGCAGCGCTCGATCGCGAGGCGCGCGAAGCGGCGGTGCGGGCGGAGATCGAGCGCGGCAACGTGCCGGCGTGGTGGCGGCGCTTCGTCGAGGTGAAACTGGGTGACGCGACGATCCTCGTGGCGCCGGACTACCTCGCGGTGGGTTCGGACGAGGATTATTTTCTCGTGCCGCTGTCACCGGGGGCGGCGCAGGGCATCGCCGACCGGCTTGGGTGCGTGCTGCCCACACGGCGGATGGTGGAGGCGATCCATCGCGCCGCGCCGTTGCAGCTCGAACCGGCGCCGATTCCGCCGAGCGCGGCGATGACGACGGTGAAGGTGTTTGCCGAACACAACGCGATGGTGCGCGCCCAACGCCTCGCGGCGGGGGCCGCGCATCCGCCCGGCACGCTGGTGGCGGGGCACAAGAAGGACATCGTGATCACGCCCCGGCTTGCGGCCGCGCCGGGCAAGGTCGCGATTTACGGCTGGCACCGGTCGGACGGCAGCGCCATCCAGCCGCTGTATCTGGGCCACACGGACGCGTGGGTCGACTACAGCCATGGCGTGCGCCTGGTGCGGCGGGCGATGACGGTAAATGGAAAATCCGCGACGGTGCCGGAGGTGCTGGCCGATCCCGCGCGCGCGGCGCTGCTGAGTGACGAGGGGCCGGTGGCGGAGCAGCGTTACCGCGTGGTGCGGACGACGGCGACGGAGACGACGGAGGAGCTGCGCTTCGAGCCGGGCGTGCGCGTGGTGCTGAATGCCCCGGCGCGAATTGATCCGGCACAGGCGGTGCGGCTGGTGCTGTTCGCGGCGCCGGCGGGCAACTCGATCGAGCACACGATCGGCCGGCGGACCCAGCCGGGCGACGACTGGCATTTCGACATCCAGCACGTCGGGGCGCAGACGCGGTGGCTGCGCGAGCGGGGCGGCGAGCCGAATCTGGTCGTCGCGTATCTGCAGGCGGACGAGCGCTCGTTCGTCCTCTGGCGGAGGAAACACGCGGACCACCCGGCGCGGATCGTCGCGATCGTGGATGCGCTGCGGGCGAGGTTTGCCGCGCCGAAGATCGTGCTGACGGGGCACAGTGCGGGCGGAGGTTTCACGTTTGGATTCCTCGACGGCGTCGAGCACATCCCGGACGACATCGAGCGCATCGCGTTTCTCGACAGCAATTATGCCTACGACGCGACGAAGGGCCATGCGGCGAAGCTCGCGGGGTGGCTGCGCGAATCGGACACGCACCGGCTGGTGGTGCTGGCCTACGAGGACCACGTGGCGCTGCTGAACGGGAAGACGTTCGTGAGCGCGAATGGCGGCACGTGGGGCCGCAGTCACGCGATGCTCGGCGATCTGGCGCGGGAGTTTCCCTTTGGGCGGGACGATGTGGGAGCCGGCTTGCAGCGGCACCGAGCGCTTGGCGGACGCGTGGAATTTCTGCTGAAGGAGAATCCGGAGAAGGCCGTGCTGCACACGCGGCAGGTGGAGCTGAATGGCTTCATCCACGCGCTGCTCGCGGGCACGGAGCGGGCGGGAAAAGACTACGATTATCTCGGACCGCGGGCGTATGCGGAGTGGATCCGCGAGTGAGCAAACCCTGATTTTCGACAGAATGAACAGAATGGACAGAATGTCGGACGGCTCTGGCTTGAACCATTTTGTCCATTCTGTTCATTCTGTCGAAACGATCGCTGCCTGGCTGGCTAAGGATTGCGGTGGCTCAACGCGCGACTCAGTGTCGCCGCTCCCACCAGCCGATGAATTTCCTTTTCTCGCGACGCACGGCGCTTCGTCTCTTCCTCGTCCTTTCACTGACCGGCCGGTGTTTCGCCGCGGAAGTCGCGGGCTATCCGCCGCCGGTGGTGCCGGCGGCGGCGTCGTCACTCACCGAGCTGAGGGGACAGCTCGCCGCGCATGTCGGCCAGCCGCGTTTTTCCGGCGCGCTCTGGGGCGTGAAGGTGGCCTCGCTCGAGACGGGCAAGACCCTCTTCGAAGTGAATCCGGAGAAGCTGCTCAGCCCGGCGTCGAACAGCAAACTCTACACCGGCGCGCTCGCGCTCGACGTGCTCGGGGCCGACTACCGGATCGTGACGCCGCTCTATGCGACCGCGGCGCCGGCGGCTGATGGCACGCTGCGCGGCGATCTCATCGTCGCCGGTCGCGGCGATCCGAGCTGGCGCTCGAAGCAGCGGCGCGAGGACTTCTGGGACATCTTCGCGCCCTTTGTCGCGGCCCTGAAGGCGGCCGGCGTGCGGCGGGTGACGGGCGACATCGTGGCGGACGCGACCTATTTCCGCGGCCCGCCCAACGGTTCCGGCTGGACGGCCGACGATCTCAACGACGACTACGGCGCGGAGATCTCCGCGGTCACGCTCGAGGACAATTTCGCCGACGTGCGGGTGCGGCCCGGCGCGGCGGTGGGAGCGCGCTGCGAGCTGACGCTGCTCCATCCGCAGACGGGCCTCGTGCTGGAGAACCGAACGACGACGATCGCGCCAGGCGGCGCGCGCCGGCTGGAGGCGCGGCGGAACACCGGCGACACCACGACCTACGTCTTCGGCGAGCTGCCGCTCGGCGACAAGGAGGAGATCCTCGACGTGACCGTGCCGCGGCCGGCGCAGTGGTTCGCGGCGGCGTTGAAGGTGGCGCTGATCCGGAACGGACTCCACGTCGACGGCGCGCCGCGGAGCGTGCGCTGGCCCGAGGCGACAGCCGTGACGGCGACCGTCGTGAAGATCGGTGAGGTCGCATCGCCGCCGCTGCGGACGCTGGTGGCGGACTTCATGAAGCCGTCGCAGAACCTGGAGACGGACCTGATCTTCGGGCACGTGGGCGAGACGCAGCGCACGGCGGACCTCCCGGAGCGGCGCAGTTCGGAGGCGGCGGGGGTGGCGGCGCTGCGTGAGTATCTGCGGCGGCACGCGCTGCCGGTGGAGGATGTGATTTTCGAGGAGGGATCGGGCCTGTCGCGCAACAACCTGACCACGGCGCGGGCGACGGTCGCGCTGCTCCAGCACATGAGCACGCACCGCGACGCGAAGGATCTTCTCGAGTCGCTGCCGATCGCGGGCGTCGATGGCACGCTGCGCCGGCGGCTGCGGGGCACGGCGGCGGCGGGCAACCTGCGCGCGAAGACCGGCACGCTGCGCTGGGCGAACGCACTCTCCGGCTACGTGACAACTGCGGCGGGTGAGCGGCTGGTGTTCTGCGTCATGGTGAACCGGAATGTCGTGCCCACGGGCAAGTTCGCGCGCGACGACGTGGATGCGATCGCGCTGATGCTGGCCCGCTTTGCGGCGCGATCGACCGTGGAGTAGGAGGAGACTTCCGGCCGCCAACTCCACTTTGCCCCGGTCCTGCCGCACTGCTCTGCCATTGCGCGGGCCGCCCGCGGGTGACCCACTCAGCCCTGCTCCAATCCCCATGCGTTTCCTCGTTGCCGCCCTGGTCCTGCTGGTCACCACGGTTTCCGCCCAGCGGGCGCCGTATGATGTGTTTCCGCCGGCGGAGCCGCCGTATTACCGGGTGCGATACGAGGCCTCGACGCAGCCGGGCGGGCTGATGTTTCCGGTCAACTACACGATCTGGATTCCGCCCGGCGTGAAGACCCTGCGCGGCGTGGTCGTGCACCAGCACGGCTGCGGCGAGGGCTCGTGCAAGTCCGGCCTCACGGGCGCGTTCGATCTGCACTGGCAGGCGCTGGCGAAGCGGCATGACTGCGCGCTGCTCTCGCCTGCCTACGAGCAGCCGGACAAGGCGGACTGCCAGCGGTGGTGCGATCCGCGCCACGGCTCGGGCGCCGCGTTTCAGCAGGGCCTCGTCGATCTCGGGGCGCAGTCCGGCCACCCCGAACTCGCGACGGTTCCCTGGGCGCTGTGGGGGCACAGCGGGGGCGGCATTTGGGCCGGCGCGATGGCGCTGCTGCATCCCGATCGGGTCGCGGCGGCCTGGTTGCGTTCCGGCGTGCCGCTGTTGCAGGCCAACCCCGAGCGTCCCGGCGTCAAGGCCCACGTGCTTTCGTCCGCCGCGCTTCAGGTCCCCATGATGTGCAACCTCGGCACGAAGGAGGGAGTCACGGTGAAGGACGGTCGCTTCGCCGGGGTGTGGCCCGCCAACGAGGCGTTCTTCACCGCCGTGCGCGCGCGGGGCGGCCTCATCGGCATCGCGATCGATCCGCTCACCAGTCACGAGTGCGGCAACCAGCGCTATCTCGCGATCCCGTGGCTCGACGCGTGCCTCAGCGCGCGGTTGCCGCAGCGAAACGGCGCGCCGCTCAACGCCATGCCGGCCGCGTCCGCCTGGCTCGCGGCCGTGCCCGGCACCGAGGCCGTGCCCGCCGCGCAGTTTGCCGGCGATCCGCGGAAGGCCGTCTGGCTGCCCGACGCGGCCGTCGCCAAAGCGTGGATGCGCTACGTCACTGACACCGCGGTGGCCGACACCACGCCGCCCCCGGCGCCGACCCACGTGCGCGTGAACGGCAGCGAGCTCACCTGGGAGGCCGAGGCCGATCTCGAGAGCGGGCTCGCTGGCTTTGTCATCGAGCGCGACGGCCAGGTCCTGGCGCAACTGCCGGCCCAGCCGAAGAACGCGTTCGGCCGTCCGGTCTTCCAGGGGCTGCAATACAGCGACACGCCCGTGCAGCCGCTCGTGAAGATGACCTTCAGTCTCCCGCCGGCCGCTGCGGGCAGCAAACCGACCTACCGCGTGATCGCCGTGAACACGGCCGGGCTGAAGTCGCCCTGACGCGGCGCCGCGCCGGGGCGCGGTGTCACGCGGCCGCCCGTAACGGGCTTGAGCCGCGGGCGCGGCGCGCCACGCTCCCGCGATGCCCCAGCCACAACGCCCCGTCCGGTTTCGCGGCGCGGTCTGCCTCGCCGCCGTCGTTTGCCTCCTTGTCGTTTCCCTCCCGCCGCTCCGCGCCGCCGAAGCGGCGCCGCCGAAGAAGATCACGACGGTCGAAGGCATCACCGAATATGAATTTTCCAACGGCCTCCGGCTGCTCCTTTATCCGGACCAGTCGCAGGCGAAGGTCAGCGTGAACATGACCATCCTCGTCGGCTCGCGGCACGAGGGCTACGGCGAGACGGGCATGGCGCACCTGCTCGAGCATCTCGTGTTCAAGGGCACGCCGCGGCACCCGAATGTGCCCCTGGCGCTGCGGGATCACGGAGCCATCTACAACGGCAGCACCTGGGTCGATCGCACGAATTACTACGAGACCCTCGCCGCGACCGACGAGAACCTCGAGTTTGCCATCGGGCTCGAGGCGGATCGACTGATCAACAGTTTCATCCGCAAGGACGATCTGATGTCCGAGATGACGGTGGTGCGAAACGAATTCGAGCGCGGCGAAAACTCGACCGACCGCGTGCTGTCGCAGCGCATCACGTCGGTCGCCTACGACTGGCACAACTACGGCAAGTCCACCATCGGCAACCGCAGCGACATCGAGCGCGTGCCGATCGAGAACCTGCAGGCGTTCTACAAGAAATTCTACCAGCCCGACAACGTGGTGCTCGTGATCGCGGGCAAGTTCGACGAGGCGAAGACACTCGGGCTGGTGCAAAAGCACTTCGGCGTCATTCCCCGGCCGGCCCGCGTGCTGCCGGCGGTGTGGACCGAGGAGCCAGCGCAGGACGGGGAGCGCTCGGTGACGCTCCGCCGCGTCGGCGCGGTCGGCAGCGTGGGCGTGGCCTATCACATTCCGGCCGGTTCCCATGAGGACTCCGTGAGCCTGCAGGTGCTCGCGGGCGTGCTCTCGAACCGCCCGACCGGCCGGCTTTACAAGGCGCTGGTCGAAACGAAAAAAGCGACGAGCGCCAGCGCCTCGGCCAGTCGTTTCCACGACCCGAGCCTGCTGGTGGCCTCGGCCGACGTGCCGCGCGAAGGCTCGATCGACGAGGTGCGGGACATCCTGATCGCGACGCTCGAAGGCGTGGCGGAGGCGGGCGTGACGGCGGAGGAAGTCACGCGCGCGAAACAACAGATCATCAGCCTGCGCCAGCGCACCGCGACCGACACCGCGCAGATCGGCATTGCGCTCAGCGAGTGGGCGGCGCAGGGCGACTGGCGGCTGTATTTCCTGCATCGCGATCGGATCGAGCGCGTGACGCCGGAGTCGGTGAAGGCGGTCGCGGCGCGTTATCTGAAGCGCAACAACCGCACCGTCGGCGTCTTTATTCCGACGGACAAGCCGGAGCGCGTGCCCGTGCCGCCGCCGCCGGATGTGAAGGCGCTCGTGGCCGGCTATCAGGGGCGCAGCGCGATGGCCGAGGGCGAGGCGTTCGAGTCCACGCCGGCAAACATCGAGGCGCGCGTCGCGCGCCAGGAATTTCCGAGCGGCATCAAGGTCACGCTGTTGCCGAAGAAATCGCGCGGCAACGAAGTGCACCTCGCGCTCACGCTGCGCTACGGCAACGAGGAGAACCTGAAGCCGCTGCAATCGGCCGCCGGCTTCCTGCCGCAGCTCATGCTGCACGGGACGAAACAGCTCACGTATCAGCAACTGCGCGACGAACTCGATCGGCTCGGCGCCACGCTCAGCGCGGGCGCGGCGGCGGGCGGGCGCGGTCGCGGCGGGCGCGGCGGCGGCGGCGGAGCGGTCGGCGCGCTGGGCGCGGTGAGTTTTTCGATTCAGGCGAAACGCGACACGCTGCCGGCGGTGCTGGGCTTGCTGCGGCAGGTGTTGCGCGAACCGCTGCTGCCGGCGGATCACTTTGAGATCATGAAGGCCGAGCGGCTCGCCAGCCTCGAGGCGACGCGCGCCGAGCCGTCGGTGCTCGGACCGCGCCTCTTGCAGCGCCAGCTCGCGCCCTACGCGAAGGACGACATCCGCTACACGCCGACGACGGAGGAAGCGATCGAGCGGCTGAAGAGCGCGACGCACGCGCAGGTCGTGCAGCTCTACCGTGAATATCTCGGCGCGCGCAGCGGCGAGCTGACGATCGTGGGCGACTTCGACGAGGCCGCGTGCCTGCCGATGTTGAAGCAGGCGCTCGCGGGCTGGGAGCCGTCCAAACCTTACGCGCGCATCAGCAATCCGCTGGTCGGAGGCATCGCCGGCACGCGGCACGAGATCAAGACGCCGGACAAGGCGAACGCGACCTACTCGGCGGGGCTGTTGATTCCGTTGCGCGACGACGATGCGGATTATCCGGCGGTGCTACTCGGCAACTACATCCTCGGCGCCGGCACGCTGGCGTCGCGGCTCGGTGTCCGTATCCGGCAGCAGGAGGGACTTTCTTATGGCGTGAGATCGGCCTTCACCGCGTCGTCGTGGGAGCCGCGTGCCAGCTTTTCCATTACGGCGATCTGCAATCCGCAAAACATGGCGCGGCTCGAGGTGTGCGTGAAGGAGGAACTGCAACGGCTGATGCGCGACGGCATCACCGCCGAGGAATTGGACAAGGCGCGGCAGGGTTACCTCGAGTCACTCAAGGTTTCCCGCTCGAGCGATAGTGCGATCACGGGCACGCTGGCGTCGTTGCGGCAGCTCGACCGCACGATGCTGTGGCAGGCGGAGATGGAGAAAAAGATCCGCGCGCTCACGCCCGAGACGGTGAACGCCGCGCTGCGCAAGCACATCGATCCGGCGAAGCTGACGGTGGTGGCGGCGGGGGATTTCGATGCGAAGCCGGCGGGCGGGTGATCCCAAACCGGCGGGAATTCGGAAGCCAGGAAAGCAGGGAACAGAACGAGGTGGAGCGGCTTGACCCCAAGCCGTTTTGTAGCGGAAGCCGTGAGGCTTTCGCGCGAAACGCTCACGCGTTCCGCTACTTCAACCCAGCGCGTTGGGGACAACGCGCTCCACCTCAATTCCTGGCGGCTGACGTCATCATGCCTTCCACGATCACGCGCGCCACGGCGCGGATGATTTCCGATTCGCGGGCGTGGCCGGTGGTGAAGACGACGAGCGCGAATTTCGCGCCGTTCGGCAGCTCGACATACGCGGCGTCGTGGCGCGTCTGGCTCGTCCAGCCGGCCTTCGACCACAGCTTGGCGCCGGGTGGGAGAGCGGGGCCGGTGAAGCGCGCCTGGGTGTCGGGATCGGCCTCCGTCGCGGCGGGATTGCGCGTCAGGAGTTGCATCATCTCGGCGCTGCGCGCGGCGGTGATGCAGCGGGCTGTGGCGATCTCGGTCAGCAGGCGTGCGGTGGCGTCGGTCGTGAGCATGTTGCGTTTCGGTTCGAAGAGGCGCGTGGCCTGCGACTCGCGGCCGTAAGGTCCGTCGCCCCACGGCTTCTTGTGCGCGAGCACGCCGGTGTAGCCGAGCGAGGTGAAATAGCGGGTGACGGCGTTGCGCTGATCGAACCAGAGCTTCAGCTCAGCCTCGGGCAGCTCCGGCCCGCTGGTCGTGCCGGTGAGGAGATCGATCAGGTAGTGGGTCGCGTCGTTGGAGGAGTCGACGATCATGTCCTTCATCGCGCGGCGCAGCTCCGGAGTGTCGGCGAGTTTGCCGTCCTCCAGCCAGCGGTGCGTCGCGGCGAGGTAGAAGAGCTTGATGACGCTCGCGGGGTAAATGAGTTCGCCGCCGCGCACGCTCCCGCGCTGGGGGCGGGCGGGATCGCGCAGATCGATCAAGGTGATCGCGAGCTGGTCGGGCTGGAGCGACTGCGCGCTGAAGCGCGCGAGGGTTGACTGCGCCGCGCGTTCGACGAGGGCCTGGGCGGGCGAGGCCGGTGGCGGTGTCTGGCTGAAGGCGGAGGCGACGGCGATCGACGCAGCGCAGAGCAGGACGGTGGCGCGAAGGGCGGGGAACATCCCGCGAGCAAAACGCCGCGCGGCTTCGCGGCAACGCCGGAGCGGCGCGCCCCGCCGGAACGGAGCTAGCGGGCGGCGGCGGGTGCCGGGGCGGGGGTGGGCGGGTTGGCCCACGTGCTTTCGAGCAGGCGGGCGGCGAGCATCCGGGTGGTGCGCTGGAGCTCGAGATCGACATTGCGGCGATCGATGCGGCGCTCCTCGACCTGGCGGGCGAGGGCGAACGCGCGATCGTGCGCGCGCTGGCGGGCCGCGCGCTGCTCCGCGACCTGCTGCTCGAGCGAATCGGCCTCGCGGGCGAGCCGTGCGGCTTCGGCGGCGTGCGTCGCCGCCTCGGCCTCGACCGTGCGCAGGGCGTCCTCGGCTTCCCGGCGCTTCTTTTCCACGCGATCGCGTTCCTCGTTCTCGCGCTGGGCTGCGCGCTGGCGCGATTCGGCGGCGGTTTTCTCGCGCAGCTCTGCGAGGTTTTGCTCGGCGCGGACCCTGGCGGCGGCGACTTCCCTGGCGCGGATCGCCTCGGCTGCGGCGCGCCCGCGCTGATGCGTGCGCTCGAAAACGATGAAGGCGCCGAGGAGCGCGCAGGGCACGATGACGTAGGATTTGTTCATGGCCGGAGGTGGGTTGGGGTGGAGCCGGGGAGGACTGAGACGCGCTGGCGCTCCACGATCTCGAGGCGCTCGAGCATCTCGACGAAGGAGCGGCGGTTCGCGTCGGCCTGGCGCAGGTAGTCGGCGAGGAACGCCTGCTCACGCTCGAGTTCGGCGATCTCCGTCTCGCTGCGGCGGAGCGTGTCATCGGTCGTCGAGGCGTCGCGCCGGAGACGTTCGAGGCGGACGCGCAGGCGCTGCTCCTCCGCGGCGGCGGCGAAGCGGCGCTGCTCGGCGTCGCGACGTGCGGCGCGCTCGCGTTCCTCGCGGCTTTCCTTCTCCGCGCGTTCCGCCTGGCGCCGGACGATGAGGGCGGCGGCCGCCTGCCGCGCCTGCTCGTGGGCGGCGGCGGCCTGCGCGGCTTTTTCCTGCTTCGCCGCCACCTCGAGCCGCTTCGCCTCCGCGAGCCGCGCCTCGTAGGCGCGGGCGGATCGCACATACGCGGCGCCGAAGATCGCCAGGGCGATCAGCGGCGCGAACAGGTAGAGTTTGTTCATGGGCCGTTCGTTCTCCTGGGGAGGAAAACGACGGCTGGCGCCGTTTCTTAGGCGGGCGCGGCGACTCAGCTAATCAAATACACTTCCACCAGCACTTCGCCCGCGTCGCCGGGGGCGCCGGTGACGTTGGCGGTGTAGCTGCCCGGCGGCAGCGTGAAGACCTGCGCGCAATCCGCGCCGCCGGCGGGCAGCGGAAACGCCCCGACCGCCGCGGCGGCGGCCGCGGCGCCGTCGGTCGTGCCGACGCAGGGCCGTTCGCCCGCGAACACGGCGAGCGCGGGGCGCGCGAGCGGTTCCGGGACGCCGAATACGCGCAACGCCGGCCCGACGGCGCGCACCAGCACGCGCCGGCTGCCGGTGCCGCCGAGCATGAAGCCGGCCGTGGCCGAGCCGCCCGCGGGCACGAACGCGCGGGCGGAGACATTCTTGAGCGGCGCCAGCGCGGCGGGGATCGCCCCGGATTCGGGCGAAGCGGGCGGGGCGTCGGGGCTCGCGGCCGTCGCGGCGGAGGGCGGGGTGGAGGCCGCGCCCGGCTCACGTTTCTGCAGCACGGCCACCGACTGCCCGAGCGACCCGGCGCGATTCATGCGCGTGCCGTTTTCAAAGCGGATCTCTTCGGGGAGCGGGATATATTCGGTGTCTCCGGCGTGCAGCGTCCGCACGTCAAATCCGGCGGCGGCGGCCCACGCGTGCAGTGCTTCGCGATCGATGAATTGGTTTAGATGTTCGTCATCGCGGTGGCCGTTAACCGAAGCCATGAAGATGCTCCAGTGCGTGGGCACCCGGAACTCCAGGAAAGACATCACGAGCAGTCCACCGGGTTTGAGCACGCGATGCGCCTCGCGAAGGTAACGGTAGGTTTCCTCCTGGTGGAGGTGGGTGAAGACTGAGAAAAAACAGGTGAAGTCGGCCTTTCCGTCTTCGCATGGAATCGTCGTTCCTTCTTTGTGCACGAACCGCCAATCGGGCCGCGCACACAGTTGCTCCGCATACGTGAGCAGCCGTGGCACGACGTCGCTGCCGATGTAGCGGATGCCGGGAAACGGTGCGAGTTGGTAGGCGAGGCGCCCGCTGCCGCAGCCGACATCGACGACGAGGTGGTGGTCCTCCAGGCCGCGCGAACGCAGAAGATGATACTCGAGCTTGCCCGTGGCGATGAACTCGCCGCCGACCGCGTGGCGCAACGCCTCATCGGTGCTGAGGCGCTGCTCGAGGCGGGCGACGTGATCGACGTAGGAGGCGGAGAGTTGGGACGAGGCGCTCATGCAGACGGGACGGGTCGGGCGGGACCTTGGGCAAAACGCCGCGGCTTGGCTAGCCTGCATCCTTCCGGCCGCAGCCGTCCTGTGAATCCTGTCCAAGAGAGCGGGCGACGACCCACGACTCGCTGGCGCTCGTCGCACCTCCCGTTCAAGCGAAGACGCGCGCCGGAGGCTCGGGCGTTGCGGGAACGAAAAAGGGCCGCGGTGAGGCGGCCCTGGGTGGGTGCGGAGGCGCGGACGGATCGGGATCAGTTGGTGATGTCCGAGGTCGCGCTGCGTTCGCGGATGCCTTCGTAGACCTTATACCATTCCTTCTGCGCGTCGCTGCCGGCGTAGTCCGCGAGGGCCTTTTCGCTGGCGAATTCCATCACGAAGATGTGCGACTTGTCGGTCTGGTTCTTGATCGTGCGCGTCCAGACGCGGGTGATGCCGGGGTAGGCGGCGGGCAGCTTGTGCACGCCGTCGATGGCCGCCTGGATCTGCGCGGGCGTGGTGCCTTCCTTGAAGTTTACGGTGACGACGTGGATCACCGATTTCGGCGCGGAGCCGGTGCTGGTGGCGGCGCTGTCGGCCTTCTTCTTTTTCTTTTCCTTGGCTTCCTGGGCGGACGCGGCGGTGGCGCCGAGCGTCAGCAGGCCGACGGCGGCGAGGGTGAGGATGAGTTTTTTCATGGGAGTGGGAGGGGATACGATCGGGAGAACGCGGCGGACGCAACGGGCGGCGCCGCGCCACCGCGGCGATTGGGCGTCGGGTCGGGGCGTTGTCAAGGCGGACTGGACGCGGCGGCGCGCGCCTCCTACCGTCCGCATCCCCTCCCCACCCCATGAAATCTCTTCGTTGTGTCACTCTCGCCCTCGTATTCGCGGCGCTCGCTTCCAGCCTGCGCGCGCAAATCGCCGACGTGCCTTACGGTGCGCCGATCCCGCTGGCAGAGGCCAAACGCGTGCTGGCGGCGGCGCAGGCGGAGGCGCTGAAGAACAAGTGGAACGTCGCCATCGCGATCGTGGACGCGGGCGGGCACCTCGTGGCGTTCGAGCGCATGGACGCGACGCAGCACGGCAGCGTGCTCGTCGCCCAGGAAAAGGCGCAGACGGCGGCGGCGTTCCGGCGATCGTCCAAGGCGTTTCAGGACACGGTGGCGGCGGGCGGCGAGGGGCTGCGGATCCTGCGGCTTTCCGGCGCGACGCCGATCGAGGGCGGGCTGCCGCTGGTGGCGGGCGGAAAAATTGTCGGCGCCATCGGCGTGTCCGGCGTGACGTCGGCGCAGGATGGGATCATCGCGGCAGCCGGCGTGGCGGCGTTGAAGTGATGAGCGCGTGGCGGCGTTGCCGGTGGCGGCGGTTCGGGTTGGGAGTCATGGCGCTCGGGCTGGCGGCGACGGGCTTTGGCGCGGGCACCGCGGCGAAGCCAAACGTGCTGTTGATCGTGAGCGACGATCAGGGCTGGCCGGACCTCGGTGTGATCGGTCGCAAGCCGGTCAAGACGCCGCACCTCGACCGGCTGGCGGCGGAGGGCGTGCGGGCGACGCAGTTCTACGTCACGTGGCCGGCGTGCACGCCCTCGCGCGGCAGTATCCTCACAGGCCGCTACCCGCAGCGGAACGGCCTCTATGACATGGTGCGCAACGATCTCGTCAACTTCGGCCACGTTTATCCAAAAGAGGAATACGCGGTGTCGCCGGAGATGACGCTCGGGCTCGATCTGCGGGAAAAGACGCTGGGCGATCTGCTGAAAGGCGCGGGCTATCGCACGGGGGCCGTGGGGAAGTGGGACATGGGCCAGGCGCGGCGCTACCTGCCGCTGCAGCGCGGCTTCGATTTCTTCTACGGGCACGGCAACAACGGCATCGATTACTACACGCACGAGCGCTACGGCGTGCACTCGATGTTCCGCGGCAACGCCCGGTACGAGGCCGACCGCGGGACCTACGCGACCGACCTGTTCGAGCGGGAGTCGCTGCGCTTCCTCAACGCGGCGCCGGCCGGGCAGCCGTGGTTCCTCTACCTCTGCTTCAACGCGCCGCACGGGGCGTCGTCGTTCACGGGCGAGAAGCGGCCGGACGGCCGGAAGCTGAATCCGGGCGTGCAGGCGCCCGAGGAATATGTCGCGCCGTATCGCGCGCTGGGCGTGGCGGACCCGCTGGCGCGTTACTATGGCGCGGTCACTTGCATGGACGCCGCGATCGGCGAGCTGCTCGCGCGAATCCAGGCGCGCGGCGAGGAGCGGGACACGCTCGTGCTGTTCCTGAGCGACAACGGCGGCAGTGGCAATGGCGGCAACGCCCCGCTCCGCGGCCAGAAGAGCACGATGTGGGAGGGCGGGTTGACGGTGCCGTTCCTCGCGCGCTGGCCGGCGCGGCTGCCGGCGGGGCGTGTCACGGATGAATTTCTGACGACGCTCGAGCTCTTCCCGACGCTGGCGGCTGCGGCCGGCGCGGCGGTGCCGACGGGCGTGAAACTCGATGGCTTCGACCTGACGCCGGTGCTGCGCGGTGAGAGGCCCTCGCCGCGCACGGAGATGTTCTGGCAGCGCCGGGGCGATTTTGCGGTGCGGGTCGGCGACTGGAAATGGGCGCGGACCGGCGAGGTGACGGGGCTGTTCAACCTGGCCGCGGACCGCGCCGAGAAGAGCGATCAGGCGAAGCAGCACCCGGAGATCGTCGCGCGGCTCAAGGCGCGACTGGAGCAGTGGCGCGCGGAGATGGACGCGAGCGAGCCGCGTGGGCCGTTCCGGGATTATTGAGCGGCGGGCTGCCGGGCGCAGCGTCGGCCGGACGGGCGGTGGGCAGGAAGAAAAAGTTGCGGACAACGGCGGCCGCGCGCCTCACGCTCGGGGACGATGAGATTCCCCCGTCGTCTCGCGCAGTGGATCGGCCTCGGCCTGGTGGCCCTCGCCGCGCGGCCGGCGCGCGCAGCCGATGAGGCGTTTTATTTCATCCAACTCAGCGACCCGCAGCTCGGGATGTTCACGGAGAACCGGGATTTCGTGCAGGACGCGGCGAACTTCGAGTTCGCCGTCACGGCCGTCAACCGGCTGCGGCCGGCCTTTGTCGTCATTACGGGCGACCTGGTGCACAAGCCCGGCGATGCGGCGCAGATCGCCGAGTATCGCCGCATCGTGGCGAAGATCGATCCGGCGATTCCGGTCTACAATATCGCGGGCAACCACGATGTGGAGAACGTGCCGACGGCGGCGAGCCTGGCGGCCTACACGAAGATTTTCGGCCCGGATCGCTACGTGTTCCGGCAGCGCGGCCTGGTCGGCATTGTGCTCAACTCGAGCGTGATTCACTCGCCGGCGGAAGCGGCCGCCCCGCTCGCCGAGCAGGAGCGCTGGCTCCGCGCCGAGCTGACGAAGGCGAAGGCGGAGAACCCGCGGCACATCGTGGTGTTCCAGCACCATCCTTGGTTCATCAAGGCGGCCGACGAGGCCGACCAGTATTTCAACATTCCCACGGTGCGCCGCGCCGCCTACCTGGCGCTGTTTCGCGAGTTCGGCGTGCGGTATCTGTTCTGTGGACACTATCACCGCAACGCCGAGGCGCGCGACGGCACGCTGGAGAACATCACCAGCGGCCCGGTCGGCAAGCCTCTCGGCGGCGCCAAGTCGGGTCTTCGCGTCGCCATCGTGCGCGACGACCGGATCGAGCACCGCTATTACGAACTCGGCGAACTGCCGACGCGCATCGAGCTGAACCCCGCGCCCGCGGCGAAGGCCAAATCCAAGTCCAAATGAAGAATCCACTCGTCGTTGTCCTGCTCCTCGCCCTCGCGGCGACCGTTTCCGCCCGCGCCGCCGCGCCGGTCGCGCTCTTCGACGGCAAGACGCTGGACGGCTGGGTCGTGAAGGGCGGCACCGCGAAGTATCACGTCGAGGACGGCATGATCGTCGGCACGACGGTCACCGGCAGCAAGAACACCTTCCTCAGCACGAAGCGCGACTACGCGGACTTCGAGCTGATTCTCGAGGTGAAGTGCGACAAGGAGCTCAACTCGGGCATCCAGATCCGCAGTCACGTTTACGAAAAGGAAACGCCGCAGGCCTCGAAGAAAAACAAGATGCGCGAGCGCGGGGAGGTTTACGGCTACCAGTGCGAGATCACGACGGCGGACAAGTGCGTGTCGGGGAATTTCTGGGACGAGGGCCGTTGGACGAAGTGGCACGATGACC
Organism: uncultured Opitutus sp.; assembly: GCA_964513055.1. Classification (GTDB taxonomy): domain Bacteria; phylum Verrucomicrobiota; class Verrucomicrobiia; order Opitutales; family Opitutaceae; genus ER46. The sequence continues at coordinate 1,882 of CAZENI010000096.1, read as the reverse complement.
TCACGAAGAAGCCGGGCGCGTGCGCGGCCTTCAAGGACGGCGAGTGGAACACCTACCGGATCGTGGCTCAGGGCGATCGCATCCGCTCATGGGTGAACGGCGTGGCGTGTGCGGATTTCCGCGACTCGATGGACGCGAGCGGGTTCATCGGCCTGCAGGTGCACAGCATTCCGGCGGCCCGCGGGCCGTTCCAGGTGCGCTGGAAGAACATCAAGCTCCGCGAGCTGAAGGCGGGCGACAAGGTCGACTGACCCGGGCATCATTTTTTCTGACCATGACTACCCTGAAACACTCCTCCCTGTTGGCCTGCGGGCTTGCTTGCCTCGGCCTGTTTAGTTCGGCGCTCCGCGCCGCGTCGGCGTCGGCCGACGCCTTCGTGGATCGCTGGGCCCTCACGCTGCCTTCGGCCGCCGGCTGGCTCGAGGTCAAGAAGTCCGCCGCCGGCTACGAGAGCTCGCTGCTCTGGGGCGGCGGCAGCGTGACGCCGCAGACCGGCGTGACCATCGCCGACGGTGTGCTCACGGTGACGAAGGTGCGCGATCTGCCGGGCGCGGGCAAAGGCGAGAAGGGGAAGAAGGCGAAGGCGGCCCAGGTCACGGACACGCTGACGGCGCGGATCGAAGGCGGGGAGCTGAAGGGCACGCGGAAGCTGGCGCGCGCGAACGGGACGTTCGACGAGGTCGCGTTCACCGGCAAACGCATCCCGGCGCTGCCGGCCCGCCCCAATCTGGCGAAGGTGAAATTCGGCGAGGCGGTGACGCTCTTCAACGGCCGCGATCTCACCGGCTGGCGGGTGAAGGAGACGAATGTGAAGAACGCCTGGGCCGTGGCGAATGGCGTGTTGGTCAACCAGCCGCCGGCGCACGCCGAGGGGCAGCCGCGCGTCCGCACGGCGAATCTGCGCACCGAGCGGGAGTTCGAGGACTTCAATCTCAAGCTCGAGGTCAACGTGCCCGCCGGCAGCAACAGCGGCGTGTATCTGCGCGGCATCTACGAGATCCAGGTGTTCGACTCGCACGGCAAGGCGCTCGACTCGCACAACATGGGCGCGCTCTACAGCCGCATCACGCCCAGCGTCGCCGCGGAGAAGCCGCCCGGCGAATGGCAGAGCATGGACATCACGCTCGTCGAGCGCCACCTGACCGTCGTGCTCAACGGCAAGACGATCATCGACAACCAGCCCGTCCTCGGCTGCACCGGCGGCGCCATGTGGTCCGACGAGTTCCGCCCCGGCCCGCTCTACCTGCAGGGCGATCACGGCGCGGTGTCTTATCGCAATGTGGTGCTGCGGCCGGTGGTGAAGTGAGGAAGACAAAGAGTTGAATGTGGAAAGCGGGAAACAAACCGGAAAAAGGCCGGGGACCGCTGCGGTTTTTTCCACCTTTCCAGCTTTCCACATTTACGATCCGGTAACCCACTCAATTCCCCATGCGCTGCTCTTCGCTTTCACATCTTGCGCTGATCGCCGTTGGTTTTTTCTCAATGCCACTTCGCGCTGAGAAAATCGTCCTCGTCGCCGGCGGCAGCGAGGACGCGGTCAACATCCCGGCGACGCGTGCGGTGCTGAAGGAGCCGTTCGGCGTGGACTTCGATCGCGCCGGCAACCTGTTCATCGTCGAGATGGCGTCGGGCAACCGGTTGCTGAAGGTCGATGGCAAGGGTGTGCTCACGCATGTCGCCGGCCAGCTCACGACGGGCGATGCCGGCGACGGCGGGCCGGCGCTCGCGGCGAAGTTCAACGGCCCGCACAATCTCGCGATCCTGCCGGGCGGCGACGTGCTGATCGGCGACACCTGGAACGGCCGCGTGCGCCGCGTGAACATGGCGGCGGGCACCGTGACGAGCCTGCCCGGCTTCAACGTGCCCGCGGCGCAGGCGCGCC
>CAZENI010000095.1:10122-20760 GCA_964513055.1 uncultured Opitutus sp. | reverse complement strand
CGTGCGGTCGATCTGCGACACGGCGGTGTTGATCTGCTCCACGCCCCGCTGCTGCTCGCGCAGCGCCGAGGTGATCTCGCCCACCAGCGTCTCCAGTTCGTGGATGCGACCGTGCACGTCCGCGAAGCTGCGGGCCGCATCGGCCCCGATGCGGACGCCCTGGCGGCTCCTGGCCACGGAGTCCTCGATCTTGGCCGCGGTCTCGCGCGACGCGGTGGCGCAGCGCCCGGCGAGCGAGCGCACCTCGTCGGCGACGACGGCGAAACCGAGGCCGGCGTCGCCGGCGCGGGCGGCCTCGACCGCGGCGTTGAGGGCAAGGATGTTTGTTTGGAACGCGATCTCGTCGATCGTCTTCAGAATCTTGGTCACCTCGCCGCTGGCCGCCTCGATCGACTGCATCGCCTGGCCGAGCGCCGCCATCTGCGCGGAGCCCGCATCGGCCGCCTGGCGGGCGTGATCGGCCGCTTCCTTCACGCGGTCGGCCCGGATCGCGCTCTGCTTCGTCGATGCGGTCATCTCCTCGAGCGAGGCTCCGGTCTCCTCCATCGAGGCGGCCTGCTCGCACGAAACCTGCGAGAGCTGCTGGCTCGCCCCTGAGATCTGCGCGGCCGCCATGGTCGCCTCGTGGGCACTCAACGCCAGGGCGTCGACCGCCCGCTCGATCGGGCGGCTGATGGCCCGGGCCGACAGCCAGGTGACGATCGCGACCACGAGGACCGTCAGCAGGCCGCCGAGCATCAGCACGCGGCCCACCACGATCCCCTCGGCGGTCGAGGCCGCGATCGTCCCGGTGAGCAGTGCCACCTGGTCGTCGACGAAGCCGCCCAGCTCATTGCGGGCCCGCTGCGAGATGTCATCGAACTCGCCCATGAGGGCGTTGCCCGCCTCGGTGCCGTGCTCGACATAAGCCCGGGCCATCCGCCGGCCGATCCCGGCGAACGCCTCGATCGAGGTGGCGATCGCCGTCAGTTGCGCGAGGCGCTTGGCGTCGCCGGCCGCCTCAAGGTTCACGCGGAAGCTCGCGAGGTTGGCGGTGAAGGCCTGGTGCACCGTCTCGACTTTCGCGAACGCCTCGGTCAGCTCGGCGGCGCGCCGGGTGGCGGCGATGTCGGTGAAGACATCCTGCATTTCGCGCACCTGCAGTTGCAGCTGCCGGGCGACATCGGCGAGGCCGGCGTTATGGGCCGCCTGGTCCATCGCGCGGCGGGTCTGGCGCGCGAGCCATTGCGTGGCCCCGATGCCGAGGAGGATGGCGACGGTGGGCACCGCGCACAGGAGGAGAAGACGGGTCTGGAGTTTCATGATGAAAGCGTCGGTTCAGAAGGAACGGGAGAACTTGAGGAAGAGGCCCGCCGTGCGGGCGGCCGGCTCCTGCGCGACGGCCGCGCCCAGATCGGCCTGCACGCCGCCGGCGAGATCGGCGCCGGTGGGCGTCCCGGCCCGCGCCAGGCTGCCGAGGAGGCACGCCGCCGCGAGCACACCGCGGCCGTCGCGCAGGAGGGGGAAACCGGGGGAGGCAATCGCTCGCATCCCGCCACGGTAATGGGAAGCTGGATTCGAGTCGCGGGACGAAAACTACTCAACGGCAGCCCGGTCCCGGCCCCGGCCGGACCGCTCAGAGGGCGTCTAGAAAGGGCCCCTGCACGGAAGGCAGGAGCCCGCTTGCGGGCAATTTCGCGGGCCTGTTCGCTCGGTGACGCCACACCCCATCGCGCGCAAGCGCGCTCCTACCGCAGGCCTTTTTAGACGCCCGCTCAGGCCGGAGCATCCGCCGCGGGCACGACCACCCAGAATTCCGAGCCCTCGCCCAACCGGCTCTGCACCCCGACGCGGCCGCCATGCAGCGCCGCCAGTTTTTCCACCAGCGCGAGGCCGAGCCCGGTGCCGGAGCTGCGGCGCGTGAGCCGGCCGTCGATCTGCACAAACGGCTGAAACAGCAGCGGCACATCGTCGGCAGCGATGCCGATGCCGCGATCCCAGACGCTGAAGCGCACGTCGCGATCCTCGCGGCTCACCCGCAGGCCGATCTCGCCGCCGGCCGGGCTGAACTTGGACGCGTTGTCCAGCAGGTTGACCAGGATCTGCACCAGCCGCCGGCGGTCGACGACGAGCCGCGCGCCGGGCGCCTCATCGGCAAACGTCACGCGCTGCCGGCGTCCGGCCGCCGCGGGCTTCACGCGCTCCAGCGCCGCCGAGCAGAGTTCGCCGGCGGTGCAGGGCTCGCGGACCAGCTCGTGCTGGCCGGCGCCGAGGCGCGAGAGATCGAGCAGGTCGTTGATCAGGGCGAGCAGGCGCTCGGCGCTGCCGCGGACGAGGTGGAGGAACCGGACCTGCTTGTCGTTCAGCGGGCCGAAGGCCTGCTCGATCAGGGTGTCGGTGAGGCCCAGCACGCCCGTGAGCGGCGTGCGCAATTCATGGCTGAGGCTGGCGAGGAACGCGTCCTTCATCCGCGCCGCGGCCTCGAGCTGCAGCTTCTGCGCGGCAATCTCCCGCGCCAGCCCCTGCAGATCGTCCGCCACGACTTTCTGGACCTGCCCGAGCTCCAGCAGCTCGAGGGTCGGGTCGTGGCCGGCGAAGTCGTCGAGCGTGAGCCCGAGCCCGGCCAGGTCGCCGGACTCGGCGATCCACGGAGAGCCGAGGAACAGCAGGCGGTCGCCCTGCGGCTGGAACTGCCCGCACAGCAGCGTGCCGCACTCCCGGGCGCGGAGGGCGTGGTGCCGGCCGGCCTGGGCCACGAGCCGCGCGAAGTCGAACGGCTCGTCCGGCCGCTTCGGGGCAAAGTGCTCGGAGAAGCGCGCGCCGGGCTGCGCGGCGGGCGCAAGCTTGCGCATCGACCGTCCGACGGCCGCGATCGTGTCGGCGGCATCGAACAGCACGTAGAACGGAAACACCCGCTCGAGCTCGTCGGCGGAGAAGGTGAAGAGACTGGAGGTCGCGCAGTTCACCAGACGACGCGGAAGTCGGCGGGATCGTCACCCACCGCACGGGAGCGGACGAGAACGGCGCGCCCCGCGTCTTCGCCGCGGGCGGAGACGACCCGTTTCCCGGCGGTTCGGCGGACCCTTGCAGGCATCGGCGCAGTGGAGGGAGGCATGTGGTTTCAGGCCGTCACGCGCTCGCGCACGGCGCGCATGAGTTCCTTGCGGTCGATGGGCTTCTCCACGAAGTCGTCGAACCCGCTGGCGGCGCAGCGCGCCGACATCTGCTCGCGCGCATGGGCGGAAAACGCGATCAGCCGGCAGCCGCGCGAGGCCTCGCTGCCCCGCCACGCCCGCACCGTCCGGGCGACGGAGAAGCCGTCCGCATCCGGCATCTCCAGATCGATCAACGCGGCGTCGAACTCCGTGCGCTCGAGCTCCGCGAGCGCGGCGCCGGCGCCGTCGACGATCACGAGTTGCGCGCAGTGCATCTCCAGCATGCTGCGGAGCACCTCCTGGTTCGCGATGTTGTCGTCCGCAGCGAGCACGCGCAGGGCCGGCCCGGCGGTCTCCGCGCGGGGCGGCGGCACGACCGCCGGCGCCGGGGCGCGGGCGGCGCGGAAGGAAAAATAAAACTCCGCGCCGGCGCCGGCTTCGCTGCGGACGGCGAGCGTGCCGCCGAAGAGATCGACCAGCCGGCGGCAGATGGAGAGGCCGAGACCGGTGCCGGGGATCGGCGACTGCGCCGCGCCGGGGAGCTGCACGTAGGGCTGGAAGAGCCGGGCCTGCTGGTCGGCGGGGATGCCGGGCCCGGTGTCGATCACCGCGAAACGCAGCCCGACCTCCGCGCCGGCGGACTCCTGCTTGACGCGGAGCGTCACGCCGCCCGTGCGGGTGAACTTCAGCGCGTTGCCCACGAGATTGATCAGGACCTGCTGGAGGCGCGCGTCGTCGGCCTCGATCCACAGCGGCTGTTCCGTCTCGAGCTCGATCTTCAGCCAGAGCCCCTGCTGCCCGGCCCGCAGCGCGAAGAGCGCGCGCACCTCCCCGACGAGGGTGCGGACCTCGAGCGGCGCGCGGCAGAGGTCGAGCTTGCCCGCCTCGACCCGCGAGAGGTCGAGCAGGTCGTTGACCACGGTCATGAGGCGCTGGCCCGAGCTGCGGATGGTGCGGAGCCGCGCCTGCGCGACCGGTTCGCGCACGGAGTCGGTGAGGGAGTCGGCGAGGCCGATGATGGCGTTGAGCGGCGTGCGGATCTCGTGGCTCGTCATGGCGAGGAAATCGGTCTTCGACTGGTTCGCGGCCTCCGCCTGCCGGCGCGCGGCCTCCGCCTCCGCGGTGCGCTCCACCACGCGGCGGTCGAGATCCTTGTTGGTCTGGCGCAGCATGGCGTAGGTGCCCTGCAACTGGACCGCGAGCTGGTTGAAGGCGCGGAAGACGATCCACACCTCGTAAGGGGCATCAGGATACGCCATCGCCACCGGCTCGACCCGGCGGAGCGCGGCCTGGCGGTTGGCGCTGCGGGCGAAATCCTCGAGCGGAGTCGCCGTCGCGCGCCGGCCGCCGCGCGTCACCCGGAACGCCGCGCCGAGGATGACCGCCGCCACGCCGGCGAAGAGCATCAGCAGCCAGCCGCTGCCCGTGAGCCCGGCGAGCAGGGGCCGCTGCGCGATGACGCGCACGCCGTAGTGCGCGGAGCGCGCCGCGACGCCCGTCATGCGCGTCCAGCCGCCGCGGCCGTCGGCGCGGTCGAAGCGCCCCGGCCGCGCCGGGGTGGCGCCGGCCGCCAGCACCGCCTGCGGCAGGTGCTTCAGTGGGGTGAGCGGCGCGATCGCGGGCACGGCATCGGACGAGATCACGCGGCCGGAGGCATCGGCGAAGAGGAGTTCGACCTGGCCCTCGTTCTCGCGCCCCATGATCTGCCGCGCGAACTCGTGCACCTCGAGCGAGCCCTCGACGATGCCGATGAAATTCCCCGCCGCGTCGCGCACCGGCGCGCTGATTGCGACCAGGATGTCGCGGCCGAAGCCGCGCCCGCGGAACACGCCCGAGACGAAGGTCCGGTCGAGGTCGCGCGCCTGCCGGAAATACTCGCGGTCCCCCACCTCGGTGAACTTCGCCGGATTCAGCGCCCGGGCCGGCGCCGCGTGCATGATGCGGCCCCGGGCGTCGGCCACGAGCATGGTGATGAAGGCCGGGTGCGTGCGGCGCACCTCCTCGATCAGCACCCCGCCGTCGATGCCCGAGCGGCCCAGCGTGCCCGCCGCCGCGGTCACGGCCGCCGCGTGGGAGTGGAGGAAGAGATCGAGCTGCTGCGAGAGCCGCTGGCTGGTCGAACCGAGGTGCTCGCGGTCCTCCCGTTCGGAGTAGGCCCGCAGCAGCACCGACAAGCCGAGGCCCAGGAGCGCGAGCGGCACGATCGAGAGCACGAACACGGAATGGAAAATCATCTCCCGCATGCGGCGGCGCGCCTGCAGGTGCTCCTCGAGCCACGCGGCGAGCCGCGTCTGGCGCAGCAGGAAACTGGCGAGCGCCGCGGCGCCCACCTGGTTGAGCACCAGGGTCACCACGGCGACCGCGACGATGTCCGCCGGCTCCGTGCCCACCCCGAGATACAGCCCGGCCGCGAGCGGCACGCCCACGAGCACCCAGAACGCGGCATCGACGAGCACGGGATAGTGCCGCCAGCGGCGGTGCCCCACCGCGAGCCAGACCGCCTCGGCCGCCACGACGAGGAACACGAACGGCTGACCGAGCGTGAAAATCGTGACCGCCATCGGCAGCGCCACCGCGAGCGGCCCCCAGGGCAGGCGCAGCGCGAGCGCCAGCGGCAGACAGACAAACGAGCCCAGCACCAGCTTGACGCCGCCCGGCAGCTCGATCGGCACCGCGTTCAGCGCGGCCGCCACGAGCACCAGCACGAGCACCCGGCCCGGATGTCGGAGGGACGGCAGCATCGGTTCAGCCGGCGGAGCAGGCCGCGAGGGCCTGTGGTTCCGTCTCGGCGCTGGTGCCGCCCGGGGCGGGAAACTGCACGAAGAAGGTCGCCCCGGCGCCGACCTCGCTCTCCGCCCAGATCCGGCCGCCCTGCGAGCGCAGGAGCCGCGCGACGAGCGACAGGCCCAGGCCGAAGCCCTCCGTGCCCGTGGCGGTGGACAGCCGCGAGAACTCGCGGAAGAGCCGGTCGCTGTCGCGGGCGTCGAAGCCGACGCCGTTGTCGCGCACGAAGATCACCGGGCCCGCGGCGGACTCGGCGGCGCCGATCTCGACCACGGGCTCGGCGCGCTGCGCGGAGTATTTGAGCGCGTTCGCGATCAGGTTGTAGAAGACGCGGTCGATGAACATCGCGCTCACGCCGACCCGCGGCAGCGGGCCGATCTCGAAACGCGGCGCGGGTTGCGGGAACAGCTCGCGCAGGCGCATGGCCAGGCGCCGCACCACGGGCGCCGGATCGACCTCGGGCCGCTCCGCCCCCATCGGGCCGTCGTGCGCCTCCTGGGCGAGCTGCAGGATGTTCTGGATCAGCTCCTGCATCGTGACGGAGGCGTTGAACGCGGCCTCCACCAAGGGCGCGGCCTCGGAATTCACGGGCACGATGCCCTCCTGGATCATCGAGAGATAGCCCTTCACCACGGTGAGCGGCGAACGCAGATCGTGGGAGACGAAGTTCGCGTAGGACATGAGCAGGCCGTTCGATTCCTCGAGCTGCCGCGTGCGGGCGCGCACCAGCTCCTCGAGCCCGGCGTTCATCCGCTCCACGGCCTCGCGGGCCCGCACCTCGGCGGTGACGTCCTCGAGCACCAGCATCACGAGGCGGGCGTCTCCCTCCGGCACCGCGGCGGCCCGCGCGTGCAGGATCCGCTCCGCCGCGCCGGTGCCGAGCCGCACCTCGCGCGCCGCGCTCTCGTCGCCGGACCCCAGCGCGCCGGCCAGCGCGGCCCGCAGGCTCGCCTCCGAGGCCGGCGCAAACGGCGCGAACACCGGGGCGCCGACGACATGGCCGCCGGCCTTGGCATTGGCGGCGACGACGCTGCCGTGCTCGTCGAGCAGCAGGATCGCGCAGGGCGCGAGCGCGAAGAGCCGCTCGAAGCGGGCGCGCTGCTCCGCGATCGTGCGGAAGCGGTTCAGCGAGGCGACCGTGCGCACGCGCGCGCGGATCTCCTCGCGGCGGCAGGGCTTGGTCAGGAAGTCGTCCGCGCCCGCCCGCAGGCCCTCGAGCCGCGAGCGCTCGTCGTCGAGCGCCGTGACGAGGATGATCGGGATGCGGCCGATCACGGCGTCGGCGCGGATGCGGCGCGTGACGCTGAAGCCGTCCATCTCCGGCATCATCACGTCGAGCAGGATCAGGTCGGGCTGCTCGACCAGCGCGAGCGCGCAGGCCTCCTCGCCGTTGGCGGCGAAGAAGAGCTGGTAGCCGTCGCCGGCGAGGAAGGCCTCGAGCGTGGCGAGGTTGAGCGGCTCGTCGTCGACGAGGAGGATCTTCGGTGTCATGCGGCGAGGCCGGTGAGGCGTTGGATGCGCTCGGCGAGCGCGTGAAGGGAAATCGGCTTGGCGAGGTGCGCGTCGGCGCCGGCGGCGCGGCAGCGCGCGGCGGCCTCGCCCTCGGCGAGCGCGGTCGCGGCCAGGATGGGGAGCTGGCGGCCGTGCGGCGTCTGCCGCAGCAGCGCGATCAACTCGAGGCCGCTGACACCGGGCAGGTTCACATCAACGATGGCAAAGCCCGGCTCGGCGGCGGCAATGGCCTCCTGGGCGGCGCGGGCGTGGTCGCAGTGCACGACGGTGAAGCCGCGCTGGCGCAGGTAGTCGCCGACCAGCACGTGCTGGTTCGGATCGTCGTCGACCAGGACCACGCTGCGGGCCCGGGGGGTGGCGTCGCGCGGACCGTCCTCCCCCGCGGCGAAGACCGAGGGCGGCAACTGCACGGTGAACGTGCTGCCGGCGCCGGGCGTGCTGGCGACCGCCACCGTGCCGCCGTGGAGGCGGGTGAGCCGGTCGACCAGGGCGAGGCCGAGGCCGGTGCCGCCGAACTGGCGGCCGAGCGAGGAGTCGACCTGCGAGAAGGGCTTGAAGAGGCGGCCGAGCTGGTCGGCGGCGATGCCGATGCCCGTATCCGCCACGCTGAGTCGCACGCCGGCGGCGGAGGCTTCGAGCGTCACGGTGAGGCGGCCTTTCGCCGGCGTGAACTTCACCGCGTTGCTCACGAGGTTGAGCACGACCTGCCGCAGCAGGCGCTCGTCGGCGTTGAGCAGGAGCGGCGTCGGCGGCGTCTGGAGCTGGACCTGGAGCTGCTTGGCGCGCACCTCGCGCTGGGCCGTTTCGAGGACGCCGGCGCAGAGCGCGCGGGCGTCGAAGGGCTCGGCGTTGACCTGGAGCCGGCCGGCCTCGATGCGGGCGAGGTCGAGGATGTCGTTGATCTGCGCGAGGAGCTGCTTGCCGCTGGCCTGGATGATGCCGAGGTAGCGGGCGGTGCGCGCGGGATCGAACGGCGCGCCGGCCTCGAGCAGCGATTCGCTCAGGCCGATGACGGCGTTGAGCGGCGTGCGCAGCTCGTGGCTCATGGTCGAGAGGAACTCGCTCTTGGATTTGTTCGCGACCTCGGCGGCCGCGCGCGCGGCGATCAGCTCGGCCTCGACGGCCTTGGCGGCCGAGACATCGGCGAGGATGCCCGTGACCCCGTGGAGCCTGCCGTCGACGTCGCGCAGACCGCGCGCGCTGACGAGCATCCAGCGGCAGCCGCCGTCCGCGTGCCGAAAGCGCACCTCCCGGCGAAAGTCCTCCTGGCGTCCGGCCAGCACCTCCGTCCAGTTGCGGAGCACGGCGCCGCGTTCGTCCGGATGCACGAACCGGACGGCGGCGCGGCCGAGGCTGCGCCCGGCGTCCCAGCCGAGCCGCTTCTGCCACGCCGGGCTGAGAAAGGTCCAGCGGCCGCGCTCGTCGAAGCGAAACACGATGTCGTCGAGGCTGGCGACGAGTTCCTGAAAATCCCGCGCCACGACCCGATCGGTCGCGGCGCATGCCGAGCAATCCGTGGCGTTCATCGGCTGGGGGCGGCGGACGGGTGAAAGCAGCCGGGCGGCAGGTGCAGGGTCGTCACGAGTCCGGGCGTGTCCGGGTGATTGGCAAACGCGATGTCCCCGCCGATCGAGCGCAGCAGCACCCGCACGGTGGCGAGACCGAGGCCCATGCCGGGCACCTCCCCGCTGAAGCTCTTTTCGAGTTGCGCATAGGGGCGGCCGAGCTGCGCGACGACCTCCGGCGGCAGGCCGGGGCCCGGCGCGAACATCCGGAGTTCCCAGCGCTCCGGCGCCCGGAACAGCTCGGCCTGAACCCCGGCGAGCGGGGCCTCGCTGAACTTCGCGTAGTTGCCGAGGACCTCGGTGAGCGCGACCTCGAGCACGCCCGGCTGCGCGACCTCGCCCGCGGGCGCGGCCAGCGTCACCCGGCCGGCGAGCCCGGCGATCGTCGCGGACCCGGTCACGACCTCGACGAGCGGTTTGCGCAGGGCGGCCTGCTCCGGCTGGCGCGGCGCGAAGACGGCCGCGTGATAATCGAGCACGCTGGTGAGGGTCTGCTCGAGCCGATCCGCGCTCTCCTGCGCGAGCCGCAGGAGGCTGGCGGTCCCTTCATCGAGGTTGGCCTCCTCGCTGGCGGAGAGGAAGGCGAGGATGGGGCCGAGGCCGTTGAGCGGCGTGCGCACCTTGTGCGAGATCAGATGCTGGAAGGTGAAGGTCTCGAGCTCGCGGCGGACCGCGCCCGAGCGATTGGTGAACTTGAGCAGCGTCTGGCTCGCCGCCCCGTCGAGGGCGTGCAGCTCGACCTGATACCATTGCGCCGCCACCTGCGCGGTCTCGGGCTGGAAGATGCCGAATGGCTCGCCGGGCGGCTGCCGCAACTCGCGCCACGCCGCCCAGGCATCGGCCGGCTCCGCGCGGAAATGCCGGCTGATCGCGGTCGCGACATCGACGCCGGGCGCGCCGCTCACGTCGAAGACCTCGCGGGCGCGGGCGTTGGCATAGACGAGCGCGCCCCGGTGGTCGGCGATGATCAGCGGCTCGAGCGAGCGATCGATCAGCCAGTGGAAGCGATCGCGCTCGCCCGCGAGCGCGCGATACCGGTTGAGCCGCGTGATCGTGCGGACCTTGGCCCGCAGTTCCGGCCCCGAAAACGGCTTGCGGAGGAAATCGTCCGCGCCCGACTCCAGCGCGTGGATCATCGCCTCGGATTCCTCCGCCGCGGACAGCACGATGATGGGAATCTCGCGGGTGCGGGCCGCCGCGCGCAGCGCCGTGCACACCTCGAAGCCCGTCATCCCCGGCATCATGATGTCGAGCAGGATCAGGTCGGGCTCGACCTCCAGCGCGGCGGCGAGACCGTCCGCGCCGTTCGACGCCTCGTGCAGGATGAAATCGCCGCTGCGCGCCAGAAGATCGCCGATGCGCAGGCGCACCGCGAGGTCGTCGTCGATGACCAGGACTTTGCTGTGTTGGATCATGGTGAGACGGGCTCCCGCGCGCCGGCGTCGACCGCGGGCGGCTCGATCAGGCCGAGCCGCACGGCGTGCAGCGTCAACTGCGCCACCGAGCGCAACCCGGTGCGCCGCGTGATGCTGCTGCGGTGATTCTCGACCGTGCGCACGCTCAGGCCGAGCCGCCCGGCGATCGCCTTGGAGGACATGCCTTCGGCGAGGAACCGCAGCACCTCGCGCTCGCGCACCGACAGC
>CAZENI010000095.1:0-10112 GCA_964513055.1 uncultured Opitutus sp. | reverse complement strand
CCGTGTTCCGGTCGAGCTTCTCCGGCTGGCGCACGATGCGCCGGACGCTCTGCGCGATCGCCGGTCCGAGATAGGTCTGGCCGTCGCCGACCGCCCGCAGCGCCGCCGTGAACTCATGAAAGCTGGCCGTCTTTTCCAGGTAGCCCTTGGCGCCCGCCGCGAGCGATTCGCGCACCGCCAGGTCCGTGGTGTTGGCCGAGAACACGAGCACATACGGCGGCGGGTCGATGCGCACCGAGCGCAGGAACTCGAGCCCGAGCCCGCCGAGCAGCATCCAGTCGAGCACCACGACGCGCGGCTTGGTCGCCTCCGCGACCCGCAGCGCCTCCCCCACGTCGCCGGCCTCGCCGACCACCACAAACCCGGGCAGCGCGGCCACAAACGCGCCGAGCATCTGGCGGATGGCCGTCTGGTCTTCGACGATGAGGACGCGGATTGGGGTGGGACTGTTCGCTGGAGACATCACGAGAGCATACGGCACTGCACCCCAAAAACTGTATGCGTAGTTCTCGTCATCGGGGGGCCATTAGCCGACCTGCTGCTCTAGGTAGAAGTGCTCCGGGCTCCGCGGCACCCAACGGCCCGTGCGGTAGGGCGAGGCGTCCCCGCCGAGCCGTCGCGACTTAATGGCTACACGGCCGGGCAGGGACGCCCCGCCCTACCACCCGCCACTTCGGGTCAGGTTCTGCAATTGCCCGCGAGCCACCCTAGATCGTGCGCGAGTGCGCCATCGGCCCGGCGGCGATGTGCGGATCGAAGGTCATCGCGACCACGCGCAGGAGCGGCGCGCCGCGCGCGGTGACGGCGAAACCCGCGGGCGTGACGTCGACGAGACCGTCCGCCTCGAGTTCCGCGAGCCGGGCGATTTCTCCGCCGTAGACCGTTGCGAAATCCAGCCCGAGCTGCCGGCTGATCGCCGCGTAGTCGATGCGCCGATCGCACATGATCCGCATGATGATGGTGCGCCGGCGACGGTCCTCCGCCGTCAGCCGCAGGCCGCGCTCGACCGGCAGCCGCCCGGCATCGAGCGCCGCGCGCCACTCCGGCAGCGTCTTGAAATTCTGCCGGTAGGTGTCGGGCGTGGACGAGATCGACGAGATGCCGAAGCTGTAGAGCGATGCGCCCGCCTGCGTGCTGTAGCCCTGGAAATTGCGGTGCAGCGTGCCGGCGTCCAGCGCGACCGCGAGCGAGTCGTCGGGCCGCGCGAAGTGATCCAGGCCGATGTCGACGAAGCCCGCGGCCGTGAGCTGTTCGTGCGCCACGGCGAACATCGCCAGCTTCTCCTCCGGCCCCGGCAGCTCGGCGCGGTCGTCGAAGATTTTCTGCGCCGGCTTGATCCACGGCACGTGCGCGTAGCTGAACACCGACAGCCGGTCGGGGCCGAGCGTGAGCACGTCGCCGATGGTGCGCGCAAACGACTCGCGGCTCTGCTGCGGCAGCCCGTAGATCAAATCGACGTTGATCGAGCCGAAGCCGTGCGCGCGCAGCCAGGTGAAGGCCTGCACGTTGACCGCCTGCGGCTGGATGCGGTGGACGGCGAGCTGCACGCGCGGGTTCGTGTCCTGCACGCCGAGCGAGGCGCGGTTCGCGCCGATCTCCTGCAGCGCCGCGACGTGATCCTCCGTGAGCCGGCGCGGATCGACCTCGACGCTGAACTCGCAATCCGCCGTGCGGCGCGGGAACAGCTCGGTGATGAGCGCCCCGAGGCGGCGCAGCTCGGCCGGCGGGAAGAATGTCGGCGTGCCGCCGCCGAAGTGGATCTGGTTCACCGGGCGCGAGCGATCGACGCGCGCGGCCGTCAGGCGCATCTCGCGCTCGAGATCGGCGAGATACTCGCCGGCGGCGTCGCGCCGGCGGGTGATGACGGTGTTGCAGCCGCAGAACCAGCAGCGCGACTCGCAGAACGGGAGGTGGAAGTAGAGCGACAGCGGCCGGTCGCGATCGGTGTTGTCATCGGCCACCGCGGCCTCGAGCTCGAGGGGGCCGAGCTCGGCGGTGAACTTGGTCGCGGGCGGATACGAGGTGTAGCGCGGCCCCGGAATCGAGTATTTCCGGATGAGGGCGAGGTCGAGCGTGGCGGAACCCCGTGGGAGGGGGGCGGTGGGCGCGGTCATGGTGGGAACGCCCCAGTGTCGCAAATTCCGCCGTCCCGGGCTGCGCATCGGTTGCGCGGTGCTCCGCATTCCTTGCCGACCGGCGGTCCACGGCGCCTCAGGCCGCCTGCGACGCCGCCGGCTTGAGTTCGCGCTGCAGCGCCTCGAGCAGTTCCGCCGGCGCGTAGGGCTTCGGGAGCAGCTCCCGCACGCCGAGCGCGAGCAGCGCCTCGCGTTTGTCCGCATCCTGCAACCCGGTGGCGGCGAGGATCGGCAGCGACGGACTCAGCTCGCGCAGCGCCTGCACCAGCGCCACGCCGCCCATCTCCGGCATCATCAAATCGGTGACCACGGCGCGCACCTTCTCGCGGTGGAGCAGGAAAACGCTGAGGCCCTCCCGGCCGTTGTTCGCCGTCACCACGCGATAGCCCCGGCGCTCGAGCACAAACCGCATCGAGGTCCGCACGGCCGGTTCATCGTCGACCACCAGCACCAGCTCGCCCCGCGCCGCCGGCACGTCCGCCGCCGTGCCCGGGGTGGCCGTCGCCACCTGTCCGGCCGCCGACGGCAGATGCACGCGGAAGGAGCTTCCACGGCCAGGCTGGCTTTCCAGGGTGACGAACCCGCCGTGGCTTTTCACGATGCCCAGCACCGTGGAGAGGCCGAGGCCGGTGCCCTTGCCGATCTCCTTCGTGGTGAAAAACGGCTCGAAGATGCGCGCCCGGATCTCGTCCGGCACGCCATGACCCGTATCCGTAATCGTCAGCACCACATACAGCCCCGGCAGCGCGTCGCCCTGGCCGCGCACGTCCTCCTCCCCAAGCCGGGCCTCGTGCGCCTCGATCATGAGCTGGCCGCCGCCCGGCATCGCGTCGCGGGCGTTCACGCAGAGGTTCATCAGCACCTGGTGGAGCTGGGTCGCGTCGCCGATGACGGGCGCCAGCTCGGCCGGGACGAGGAGCTTGATGCCGATCTCGCGCGGGAAGGTCTCACGCATGATGGCCGCCATCTCCTTGATCAGATGGCGCACCTGCAGCGGCCCGCGCTCGCCGCCGATGCCGCGACTGAAAGTGAGGAGCTGGCGCACGATGTTGGCCCCGCGCTGCGCGCTGCGCTCGACGACGGTGAGCAGCTCCCCATCCGTGGGATCAGTGAGCTTCGGCCGCAGCAGCGGCGCGATCATGAACATCGGCGCGAGGATGTTGTTGAGATCGTGCGCGACGCCGCTGGCGAGCGTGCCGATGGCCTCGAGCCGCTGGGCGTGGAGGAACTGCGCCTCGAGTTTCTTGCGATCGGTGATGTCCTCCGCCGTGCCGATGATGCGGACCACCGCGCCCTGCTCGTCGCGCACCGTGTAGGCGTGGTCGCGGATCCAGCGCATGCTCCCGTCGGGGCGGAGGATGCGGTAGGTCTCGTCGTAGGTGCCGGCGGCCTGTCGCGTCAACGCCGCCTCGCGCACGCGCTCGCGGTCGTCCTCGTGGATCGCGTCGATCCAGATCTGGGGTGAGGCGTAGAGCTCGGCGCACGGCCGGCCCCAGACCTCCTCGAAGGCGGGGCTCACGTAGTGGATGCGGTTCTTGGCCACCTCGCTGATCCAGAAAACCTCGCGGATCGTCTCCACCACCTCGCGGAAGCGCTTCTCGCTCTCCAGCAGCGCCAGCTCCATCCGCTTGATCTCCGTCACGTCGACGCACGCCCCGACCAGGCGCAGCGCGCGTCCGGCGGCGTCGCGTTCCACCATGCCGCGGTCGGCGATCCAGATCACCCGGCCGTCGGGGCGCACCACACGGTAGCTGAGGCTGAACCCGGCGCCTTCGCGCCGCGCGGTCGCGATGGCGGCCGCACCCGCGGCGCGATCCGCCGGATGCAGGCAGCCGAGGAAAAACGCGACCCCGCCGCGCACAAACTCCGTGCGGGCCGGCCCGAGCAGCGTCGCGCACGCGTCATCGCAGTCGAACTTGTCCGGCCCGATCTCCCAGCTCCACGTCCCCACGTGCCCGCATTCGAGGGCGAGCTGCAGGCGCGATTGTGAGGTGGCGAGGGCGATCTCCGCCCGGCGACGGTCGGTGATATCCTCCGTGAACAACACGATTCCGCCGATCGCGCCCTCCGCGTCCAACCAGGGCCGCACCTCCCAGCGCAGCCAGAGGACGGTGCCGTCGGCGCGCTCAAAAGGGTCCGCCTCCTCGCGCAGGGTCTCGCCGCCGAGCGCGCGTTGATGGATCGCGCGCCAGCGCTCGGGCACGTCGGGAAAGACCTCGTAGTGCCGGCGACCCCGGAGGTCCTGCCCGCCGAGCCCGTAGTCGGCGCACCAGCGCCGGCTGACCGTGACGTAGCGCAGCTCGCGATCGAGCATCGCCACCGCCACCGGCGCGTGGTCCACGAAGAGCTGGAGTCGCTCCGCATCGCCGCGCCGCAACTGGAGGGTGCGGCGCAGGAGCCAGAACAGCAGCGCCGCCGTCACCACGACGAAGAACCAGCCCTTGAACATCGCCACGGTCGCCACCGCCCCGGCCGGCACCCGCTCGAACAGCAGGCGATCGGAGAACAGTATCCACAGCGCCGCGACAAGCAGGTAGATCCCGGCCGCGCGGGCCGCGGCCCAGGCCGGCTGCGGGAAGGCGACGCCCGCCGCGGGCCGGCGGCCGGAGTCGGACGAGGGTGCGGGGGCGTCGCGGTGGAGGGGCATCGGGTGAAGGGGTCGGTCAAGGAAGCGCCAGCGGTCACCGCGCGGCGCACGGTGACCGGAAACGGGAGGAGAGAAAGTCGCAGGTGGTGAACAGCCCGGCGCGCCACCCGCGCGCCCCACGACCGCCGGACTACGCCGCGCCGCGCGTCAGCAGCGGCGCGCTGCGCCAGCGGGCCACCGGCCAGGCGGCGAGCACGATCACCGCGAGCTGGCTCACGCCGAACGCCAGCAGCCACCAGAACGCGGAGTCCATGAAGCCGTAGCTGTGCAGGCCGACCCCGAGCATGTTCACCCCGAACCAGCTCCAGGCGGTGACGATGTTGCCGAAGATCGCGAGGCACGCGAGGCCGCGCAGCTTCACCAGGCCCGCCCACCGCACGTGCAGGAGGATCGCGTTCCAAATCACGATCAGCAGCGCGCCGTTCTCCTTCGGGTCCCAGCCCCAGAAGCGGCCCCACGACTGGTCGGCCCAGATGCCGCCAAGGATCGTGCCGACAAAGCTGAAGAGCGTCGCGAAGCACACGATGCCGTAGATCATCCGGCCGAGCGCCGCGGCGGTCGCCTCGTCGAGCGAGCGCGTGAAGACTCCGCGCAGCACGTAGATGAGCGCGAGCAGCCCGGCGAGGAACGTGGCGGAGTAGCCGACCGCGATCGTCACGACGTGCGTCGCCAGCCAGAAGTTCGAGTCGAGCACCGCGCGCATCATCTCGAGCGTGTCGCCGCCGAGCGCCAGGTGATGCGCGATCAGCAGCGTGGCGAAGCCGATGATCCCGGCGGCCACGCTCCCGATCGCGTTCTTGTAGAAATATTCCAGCAGGACGCAGAGCGCCACGGCGCCCCAGCCGACGAAGAGCGCGGACGAGTAGAGGTTGGTGACGGGCGGCCGGGCCTCGAGCCACATGCGCGTCGCGATGCCCGCCGTCGTGAGCGCGAAGGCGAGGAGCACGAGCCCGAAGGACGCGCGCCGCAGCGGCTCCGGCCACTTCAGCCACGAGACGACCGCGAGGAGAAAGGCCGCGACGTAGAGCAGCGAGCTGGTGTAGAAGGGCTCCGCGGAGTTGAAGCGCGTCTCGGCGTCGGCCTTGGTGAGGACGGCGGGCAGCGTCTGCCCGACGTGCGCGCGCAGCGCGCGGGCGGCGGTGTTGAACGCGGCGGAATCCTGCGCGCGCCAGGCGCGGCCGAGCGCCGCGAAGCCGACGGCGGCCGGGTCGGGCTTCGCGTCGGCGAAGCTGGCGTTCCACGCGGCGCCGATCGTCCTCCAGCCCGCGGGGTCGTTGCCGGTCACGGGCGGCACGGCCCGGAAATAACTGAAGCCGTCCATCGCGGTGAAGACGCGGCTCATCTCGAGCAGGAGTTTTCCCTCGGGGTTCGCGTGCGCCGCCGCGCCCGCCGCCGGGCGCGGTGCGGCGACAGCGGCCGGCAGCGCGCGCTCGAATTTCGCGAGCTGCTCGAGGAAGTCGTCGCCGTCGGTCGCGACCAGGCTGTTCTGGAGACGCTGATACAGCGCCACGCTGTTGCGGAGCTGCACCACCGCGCGCTGGAAGGTCGTGCGCAGGGGCCCCTCGGTGTCGTCGGCCAGCCGCGCCTGCCGGTCGAGCTCGGCCAGCTTGCCGGCGAACTGCCGCACCGCGAAGCGCTTGTTCCCGGCGCCCTCGCCGGGAGCCAGGCTCAGCAGCGCGAGCAGATCGGGATGCGTGACCTCGAAGACCTGATAGTGATCGGCCTGGTGCGCGCGGTAGAACATGTCGAGCGCCCACTCGCCCGGCGTGAGCGAGCGGCCCTCGGCGGTGGTGACGCGCTGGCGCCCCTGCATCATCAGCAGCGAGGTGCGCGCCACGGTGTCGATCGGCTTCAACCGGCCGTTGACCAGCACGGGCAGGTGCGAGAACGCGCCGACGTCGAACTCGCCGCGGGAGTGCGCGCTGCGGAACGTCGCCGCGATCGCGGCGACTGCGAGCAGGACGACCAGGGTGGGGAAATGCTTTTTCATGCGACGACCGGTGCTTTCGCGGAACGCCCGGACACAGCGGGCCGCGGAGTGGGAGTGGGAACGGAGGTGGGTTTGGCCGTCGGCGCCGTCGCGACCGCGAGGGGCCGCCGGCGTCCGACGAAGCGGACGAGGTGCAGGCTGAACTGCACGGTCAGGCCGAGGGTCATCAGCCCGCACGCGATGTAGGGGATGAGCCAGGACGGATTGCGCACGACCTGGAGGATGCTGGTGCGGTCGTTGTTCTCGAAGCCGGCCTGGTAGAACGTGAGGCCCGCGTAGCGCAGCGGGTTGTTCATGTAGATCAGCACCTCGCGGTCGTCGGTGCCACCGGGCGTCGTCAGGCGGAGCCGGCTGGAGAAGTTCTTCGGGATCTCCGTGCCCGCGTAGCGATCGTGGCTGAACTTCAGCAGCGTGAGCGAAAAGGGCTGGTAGGAGCGGCGCACCCGCAGCGCGAGCGACCAGGTGCGGCCGGCGTGCGTGAAGGTCTGCGGCGCCGCGAGGTGCGCGGAGACGAGGTAGGTGCCGAGGGAGCCCTCGGTGCCGGCGAGCTCGATGATGGCGGAGGGGAGATTGCGTTCGTCCTGCCGGTGCGTGAGCGGCTGCGGCGCGGCGGTCAGATGATCGCCCACGCCGATGTTGGCCTGCGCCGCCTCGCCGGCCGCGACCGGCGCGCCCGAGCGGACGTGCACCGTGGAGTTGGGATAGTAGGCCTTCGTCACCACCCGGAACGGCAGCTTCGGGTGCTGCACGGGGGCCTTGGCGGCGAGGAGCTTCTCCGGCACGGCCACGATGTCGTCGAACGCGGCGTCCGTCGTGTCGATCAGCACGAGCTCGTGCTGGCGGAAGGCCTCGGCGTAGTTGCGCGTCTCGCCCTCGTTGAGCCGCAGGTGGAAATCCTCCTGCCAGAGGCCGGTGAGCAGCTCGCCCACGAGCAGCACGATCAGGCCGAGGTGCGTGAGCAGGAGGCCGGCTTTCCGCCACTCGAAGCGGAAACGATAAACGTGCGCCGCGATCAGGTTGAGGAGCAGGAGCCCGCCGATCGTGTAGCCGCCCGGGAAGGCCGGGACCACGAGGCCGCCGACCGGCAGGTAGACGATGAACGATCGGAAGAATTTTTCCTGCACCGCCCAGATCCCGAGGTTCACCTGGTCGAGCGTGCCGGCGAACACCAGGACCATGCTGAACACCAGCAGCACGATCGTCAGCTTGATCGAAACGAAGAAGTCCCGGACATCGCCGAGCAGGACCAGCCAGCGGGCCGGACGGGGAGTGGGTGAGTCGGTGGGCATGGTGGCGAGTGGGTCGGGTGGGACGCCAGTTTGCCACACCGGAGGACGGGCCCGCTCCGCGTTTCTTGCGGAGCGCTGCGCACCCGTTGTGGGGATGCATCACCCCTGCACCGCGCGCCGCGCAAAATCTGCGGACAGGTCCGCAAGGGATGCACAGCCAGCCCTCTCCGCTTTCGGCATACTTGCGTCGATTTCGGACCAACCACTCAATCCACCTGCATCATGAAAATCACCCTCAAGCACATCATGCTCGGCGCCCCCATTGTCATCTGCGCGGCGCTCTTCGCGGCCCCGGTCGCGGAAAACTGGGAGAACCACTGCGCCAAGTGCCACGGCGCCGACGGCAAGGGCCAGACCAAAGCCGGCCGCAAACTCAACGTGAAGGACTACACCGACGCCAAGGTGCAGGCCGAGATGAAGGACGCCGACATGATCACCGCCACGGCGGACGGCGTGAAGGACAAGGCCGGCAAGGAGCGCATGAAGGCCTACAAGGACGAGCTCTCCCCCGCCGAGATCAAGGAACTCGTCGCCTACATCCGCAAATTCAAGGCGTGATTCGCACGCCCACGCCTGGAACGGACCGGCGCGAAACATAACCCCTTCGCGCCGGCTCCGTCCGTGCCCGGCCCGCCCCGCCCCCTCCCTCCATGCCTGATTCGATCCCCCCCGCCCCGGAATCCCGCGCGGTCCTGAAGCCGCGTTCGCATTTCAACAACTGGATCAGCGCCATCGGCGGCGTGCTCGCGACCGGCGCGCTCTTCTCCTTCGCGCTCCTGGTCTGGATGGATTTCACGCAGGGGGACAAGAATCCCTACCTCGGCATCCTGACCTACATCGTCGCGCCGGGCTTTCTCATCGCCGGCCTCGCGCTCACGTTCTTCGGCGCCTGGGCCCAGCGCCGCTGGGCGATCAAGCACGCCGCCACGATGCCGGACAAGTGGCGGCTGGATTTCACCGACCGCACGCAGCGCCGGCGGATCGTGCTCTTCTCCTGCGGCGCCCTGGGCTTCATCATGCTCAGCGCCTTCGGCAGCTACCAGACCTTCCACTATTCCGAGTCCACGCAGTTCTGCGGCCAGGTCTGCCATGAGGCGATGAACCCCGAGTTCGTCACCTACAAGCGCGGCTCGCACGCCCGCGTCGACTGCGTCGCCTGCCACGTCGGCACCGGCGCCCAGTGGTTCGTCAAGGCCAAGCTCAACGGGACGCACCAGCTCATCGCCTACACGCTCGACAACTACTCCCGCCCGATCGCCACGCCGATCAAGAACCTCCGGCCCGCGCAGGACATCTGCGAGAAGTGCCACTGGCCGGAGAAATTCCACGGCAACATCGAGGTCAACTACGAGCACTTCCTCTCCGACAAGAAGAACTCCTCCTACACCGCGCGCATGCTGATGCACGTGAACAAGAGCGCGCCCGGCAGCCCGCTCGGCGGCATCCACTGGCACGTCAGCGACACCGAGCGCGTCGAATACTACGCCGCCGACGAGAAGCGCCAGGACATCCCGTGGATGCGCGTCACCAACCTGAAGGACGGCACCGCCCGCGTCTTCCGCACCGACGCGTTCAAGGGCGAGCCGCCCGCGAACCAGATCCGCGTGATGGACTGCATGGACTGCCACAACCGCCCGGCCCACGTGTTCCCGACCGCCAACGAGGCCGTCGAGCGCTCCATGGCCGCCGGCACGCTCAGCCTCAAGCTGCCCAACATCAAGCGCGTCGCCGTGCAGGCGATGACCCAGAAGGAAATCACGACCACCGCGGCGGCGCCGCAGAAGATCGCCGACTTCCTCCGCGCGAAATACAACGATCCGGCGTTCGCGCCCGAGCTGCCCGCCGCCATCGGCGAGGTGCAGAAGATTTTTGCCGGCACCATCTTTCCGGAGCGCAAGGCCGACTGGCGCGTCTACCCGAACAACATCGGGCACAAGGACTGGCCCGGCTGCTTCCGCTGCCATGACGGTCTGCACAAGACCGCCGACGGCAAGCGCTCAATCAAGGCCAACGATTGTAATTCCTGCCATACCATCCTGGCACAAGGTCAG
>CAZENI010000094.1:0-20791 GCA_964513055.1 uncultured Opitutus sp. | reverse complement strand
AGCGCCCTTGGGTTACGTGCGAATATTATGCATCAATCCGGCTTGCATGCGAAGGCGCAGAAGTCCTTTGGAGAGACCGAGACGCTGCATGCCAAATACACCCCTGATTATCCGCTGCTTCAATCGACAGCTGGATTCAACTACTGTGACTTGCTCCTCGCTGTTCCCGAGCGGGCTGCGTGGTGGAACATCCTAAGGTCAGAACTGAGTGATCATGAGCCAGAATTGGTTCAGAATTGCCGCGATGTCGCAATCCGGGGACGGAGGACATTGCGCTGGATGGAATCGTGGCCTCAGGCATCGCTGCTTTGGCTCGCCCTCGACCACCTCACGCTGGGCCGCGCCGCGCTCTACGCGGCGATTCTGGAGGACTCTGACCACCGACTTCTGATCTCTGACCTTTCCCACATTGACGCCGCCGTCTCCGGCCTTCGACGCGCCGGCACGCAAGACCACCTCCCCCGCGGCCTCCTCACCCGCGCCTGGCTACGGACACTCACCGGCGCGCGCACCGGCCCCAAGAGCGCGCAGGAGGATTTGGACGAAGCCTGGGAAATCGCCGAGCGCGGCCCGATGCGCCTCCACATGGCCGACATCCA
The DNA here is from genome assembly GCA_964513055.1 of uncultured Opitutus sp. GTDB lineage: Bacteria > Verrucomicrobiota > Verrucomicrobiia > Opitutales > Opitutaceae > ER46. Next base: position 20,192 of record CAZENI010000094.1, on the reverse strand, counting down.
CCTCCACCGCGCCCGCCTCTTCTTCCGCGAAAAAAACTACCCGTGGCCCGGTGGTCCCGCCGCCGACCTCGCCGCCGCCGAGAAACTCATCCATTCCTGCGGCTATCACCGACGCGACGAAGAGCTCGCCAACGCCAAACAGGCCATCCTCGGCAAGACGCGATGAACCCCATGAGCCACGCGAAGAAGCTCTTCCTTTCCGCGGTCAGCAACGAGTTTGCCGCCTACCGCAGCCTGCTCACCGCCGATCTCAAGCGCCCCAACCTCGATGTCGCCGTGCAGGAGGACATCGAGAAGGTCGCCACGGGGGGCACGACGCTGGAGAAGCTCGATGACTACATCCGCCACTGCGACGGCGTCGTCCACCTCATCGGCAAGGCCACTGGAGCGGTGCCGGAGGAACCGGCCGTGGCCGCGCTGCTCGCGCGCTACCCCGATCTGGCGCGCCGGCTTCCGCCGCTCGCGGCCGCGCTCGGCCAACCGCAGCCTGGTTTCTCCTACACCCACTGGGAGGCTTATCTCGCCATTTACCACGGCCGCCCGCTCTTCGTTTACCGGCCGACCGACTTCGAGCTCGACACGCTCAACGTGCCCCGCGGCCCCGCGTTCGCCCTGCACGCCGCCGAGGCCCACGCACAGAAAGAGCACTATCGGCGCATCAGCGCGCTCGGCCACGACCGCGGGCAGTTCGGCAACGAGGAGCGCCTCAGCTCCGCCGTGCTGCGGGACCTGGTGGAGATCCTACCCCGGCTGGAATCGAAGGTCGACGTCCCGCCGACGCGCCTGCGCCACACCGCCGAGCGGCTCATCGGCCGCGACGAGGACCTGACCCGGCTCGACGCCGCGTGGAACGACCCGCGCAAGAACGTCGTCGTCGTGCGCGCCTTCGGTGGCATGGGCAAGACCTCCCTCGTCGCCACCTGGATGGCGGAGCTGGCGCTTAAAAACTGGCGCGGCGCCGAACGCGTCTTCGACTGGTCGTTCTACAGCCAGGGCACCAACGACCAGCGCGCCGCCTCGGCCGACACCTTCATCGCCGAGGCACTGCGGGCCTTTGGCGATCCCGATCCCTCGCTGGGCTCGGCGTGGGATCGCGGCGCGCGCCTCGCCCATCTGGTCGGCCGGTCCCGCTGCCTGCTGGTGCTGGACGGCCTGGAGCCGTTGCAGCACGCGCCCGGCCCCATGGAGGGCAGGCTCAAGGATGCTGGCATCGAGGCGCTGCTCAAGGGACTGGTCGCCCACAACGCCGGCCTCTGCGTGGTCACCACCCGCGAAAAGTTGGATGACATCAAGCAGCACTACGGTCGCAGCGCCGACGATTTCGCGCTCACCCGCCTCAGCGATCCCGCCGGCGCCTCGCTGCTGCACTACGCCGGGGCCAAGCGGGCCGGAGCCACGCCGATCGCGGCGGACGACCGGGAGTTGCAGGCCGCCAGCCGGGAAGTGCGCGGGCACGGTCTCACGCTGCAATTGCTGGGGCAGTATCTGCGACTCGCCGAGGGCGGCGACATCCGGAAGCGGGACACGGTGCGTCTGCAGGATGCCGACCACGAATACCAGAACGACGCCACGCGCCCCTACGGCCACGCGTTCAAGGCGATGGAGGCCTACGAGAAATGGTTCGAGCGCGAGGGAGCACCCGGGCGGCGGCAACTGGCGGTGCTGAAGCTGCTCGGGCTGTTCGACCGGCCCGCGTCGAAGGATTGCATGGAGGCCCTGCGAGCGGCGCCGGCGATTGCGGGGCTGACGGAACCGCTGGTCGGACTCAGCCCCCGGGACTGGAGGCTGACCCTGAGTCGCCTGGAAGAAATTAACCTGGTCGCGGCGCCGGCGGATGGGGCCCTCGATGCGCACCCGCTGCTGCGGGAATACTTCGCACGGCAATTGCGCGAGCTGCAGCCCGAGGCGTGGCGGGCCGCGCACCGGCGGCTCTACGAACATCTCTGCGCGAGCACGAAGGAAGGCGACCAGCCCACGCTCGAAGACCTCCAGCCACTCTACCAAGCCGTGGCCCACGGCTGCCAGGCGGGCATGCAACAGGAGGCGTGTGACGAGGTTTACTACGCTCGCATCGCCCGACGAAATGAAAACTACAGCGCGAAGAAACTCGGCGCGCTCGGTTCTGACTTGGGCGCTGAAGCCTGCTTCTTCGCGCCACCGTGGAGCCGCGTCTCGCCCGCGCTCACAACAGCAGACCAAGCGTGGCTGCTGAACGAAGCCGCCTTCCGCCTGCGCGCCTTGGGCCGGCTGACTGAGGCCCTCGAACCGATGCGCGTATCTGGCGAGATGGACGTCAAAGTGCAGCAGTGGGAAGGTGCCGCCATCAGCTACAGCAACCTGAGCGAGCTGAAGCTGACGCTGGGCGAGGTGGCCGGGGCGGTGGGGGACGCCGAGCAGTCCGTGACCTACGCCGACCGCTGCGGCGGTGCGTTCATGCGAGGGGTTACGCGCACTGTCCATGCCGACGCCCTGCACCAGGCGGGCCGTCAGGCCGAGGCGGAGACGCGCTTCCGCGAGGCCGAGCAAATGCAGGCCGGGCGCCAGCCCGCCTACCCGTTGCTGTATAGCATTGGGGGCTTCCGGTATTGCGGCCTGCTCCTCGCCGCCCCCGAGCGCGTCGCGTGGCAACACATCCTTTCTCTCAACTCTCAACACTCAACTCTCAACGCTCTCGATTCCTGCCGCGCCGTTTCCCAGCGCGCGGCGCAGACGCTCCAGTGGGAACAAGGCAGGCTCCTCGACATCGCCCTCGAAAACCTCACCCTGGGCCGCGCCGCATTCTACGCGGCGATTCTGCAAGGTAGGGCGAACCGTCCCGGTGAGCCGCGCCGGACGGCGGACGAGCCGCGACTCGGCGAGGACGTCTCGCCCTACCTGCCAATCGACCGCCGCGAACTGAACGCCGCCGTCTCCGGCCTCCGCCGCGCCGGCAGGCAAGACCACCTGCCCCGCGGTCTTCTCACCCGCGCCTGGCAACGCTCTCTTACCGGCGCCCGCACCGGCCCCGAGAGTGCGCAGAGCGACCTCGACGAAGCCTGGGAAATCGCCGCGCGCGGCCCCATGCCCCTATTCCTCACCGACATCCTCCTCCACCGCGCCCGCCTCTTCTTCCGCGAGAAAACCTACCCGTGGCCCGACACCACCGCCAAGGCCGACCTCGCCGAGGCCCGCCGCCTCATCGAGCAACACGGCTACCGCCGCCGCCTCGAAGAACTCGCCGACGCCGAGTCCGTCATCCATTGAGGTCCCGTCACGGCCGCTCGCTCACCTTCCTGCTTCCGACTTCCGCCTTCCGACTTTCCCGCCCATTCCGTGCCCGAACACATCACCTACGACTTCGCCTTCGCCGACGGCAACGCGTTTCACTTTGAAGTCCCGCTCCAGGGCTGGGTCGAGACCGACGCCAATCGCGCCGAACCGCTGCCGGCCTGGACCCTTCTCGCCACCGACATCTGCCCCAACTGCCCGCTCGATCGCACGAAGCACACGCGCTGCCCCGCCGCCGTCGATCTCCACGCCGTCGCCGCGAAGTTCGGCGTCATCGCCTCCTACGAGCGCGCCCGCGTCAGCGTCGTGGTCGGCGAGCGCACCTTCGTGGCCGAGTGCGACATGAACGTCGGCCTCCGCTCGCTCTTCGGCCTCTGCATGGCCCTCAGCGGCTGCCCCGTCACGAGCCGGATGCGCCCGCTCGCCCTGCGCCACCTCCCGTTCGCCTCGATGCAGGAAACGCTCTCGCGCGTCGTCGGCCACTACCTGCTGAAGCAGTATTTCGTGATGAAGGCCGGCGCCGCGCCCGACTGGGAACTCAAGCAGCTCGTCACCCTCTACGAGGACCTCGACCTCGTGAGCTCCGCCTTCACCAAGCGCGTCGGCCACGCCTCCGAGCGCGATTCGAACCTCAACGCCATCTGCGGCCTCGCCACCTTCTCCCGCCTCTACACCATGGCCCTCGACGATCTCCTCGAGGAGGAAAAGGCGCTCTTTCTAAAGGGCTTCTGACCGCCCCGAGGTAGAGAAGTCTGTCCCACGGAACACCCGGACGACACCGAAACCAGAATTTCTTCCGTGTCTTCTGTGTGTTCCGTGGGCCAATCCTCGTTCCTGCCTTGGATTCTCCGGCCCCGCTTCTTGGATACACAACCCCACCCCTCGATGCTCCGCTCCCCTCGTCTCCGTTTCTCCGCGTCGCTCGCTTCTCTCTTTCTTACCCTCGTGGCGCTTCTACCGGCCGCCGAGCCGCCGCGCCCCCACGTCATCGTCATCCTCTCCGACGACATGGGCTGGTCCGATCTCGGCTGCTACGGCGGCGAGATCGCCACGCCCAACCTCGACGCGCTCGCCCGGGGCGGACTGCGTTTCACGCAGTTCTACAACACCGCGCGCTGCTGCCCCACCCGCGCCTCGCTGCTCACCGGCCTTTACCCGCACCAGGCCGGCATCGGCCACATGATGGGCGACTACGGCGTCGACGGCTATCGCGGCGATCTCAACCGCCGCAGCGTCACGCTCGCCGAGGCCCTCAAGCCCGCCGGCTACCGCACCTACGCCCTCGGCAAATGGCATGTCACCCCCGCCCACACCGCCGAGTATCTGAAAAGCAACCACAACTGGCCCCTCCAGCGCGGCTTCGACCGCTTCTACGGCACCGTCCACGGCGCCGGCAGCTACTGGGACCCCAGCTCGCTCGCGCGCGACAACCAGCTCTTCACCGCCGTCAACGATCCCGAGTATCGCCCGGCCGAGTATTACTACACCGACGCCCTCAGCGACCACGCCGTAAAATTCGTCCGCGACCACGCGCGCGATCACCGCGACCGGCCCTTCCTCCTCTATCTGGCCTACACCGCCGCCCACTGGCCGATGCACGCGCGCGAGGCCGACATCGCCGCGTATCGGGGACGCTATGACGCCGGTTTCGCCGCGATCCGCGCCGCGCGCTGGGCGAAGCAGAAGCAACTCGGCCTCGTCGCGCCCGATTCCGCCGCCGCCCCGCTCGTGGGCGACTGGGCGGCCGTGAAGGACAAGGCCTTCGAGGCGCGCTGCATGGAGGTCTACGCCGCGATGATCACGTCGATGGATGCCGGCATCGGCCGCCTCGTCGCCGAGCTCAAGGCCCGCGGCCAGTTTGAGAACACCGTCATCTGTTTCATGCAGGACAACGGCGGCTGCGCCGAGACCAACGGCCGCACCGGCCCCGCCACACCGCGCGCCGCCGCGCCCTCGCTCCCGCCGATGCCGAAGGACGCGCAGCAATACGGCAGCAAGCCCGACCAGACGCGCGACGGCTGGCCCGTGCGCGGCGGCTACGGCACGATGCCCGGACCGGCGGACACCTACGTCGCCTATGGCCGCGATTGGGCCAACGTCAGCAACACGCCCTTCCGCGAATACAAGCACTGGGTCCACGAGGGCGGCATCTCCACGCCCCTCATCGTCCACTGGCCCGCCGGCATGAAGGCCGGCGGCCGTGGGGCCGGTGACGCGGGTCGCCTCTCCAGCGAGCCCGCGCACCTGATCGACATCATGGCGACATGCCTCGACCTCGCTGGCGCGAAATACCCGTCCGAATACGCCGGCGAAAAGATTCACCCGCTCGAAGGCCGCAGCCTCAAGCCGCTCCTCACCTCCGACGCGCCCCGCCCCGCCTTCGCCGGCGAACCCCGCCCCCTCTTCTGGGAGCACGAAGGCAACCGCGCCGTCCGCCTCGGCTCATGGAAGCTCGTTTCGAAACATCCCGGCGGCTGGGAACTCTACGACCTCGCCGCCGACCGCGCCGAGCAGCACGACCTCGCCGCGAAGCACCCCGACCGCGTGCGCGAGCTCAGCGCACGCTACGAGGCCTGGGCCCAACGCGCCCACGTCCTCCCCTGGCCGGTCAACTCCACCGTCGGCAAGGCCGCAAAGAAGAAGAACGCGGCCAAGTCCAAAGAGTGAACTCCGCCCGTGGCCGCATGAACTCACGTTCTCTCGTCCCGTTTATCCTCCGCCTGACCACCCTCGCGCTCGGTCTTGGCATTGTCCCCGTCCACGCGGCCGAGCCGCTGCGCCCCAACATCGTCATTATCTTCACCGACGATCAGGGCTACGGCGACCTCGGTTCCTACGGCGCGACCGCGTTCCGCACGCCGCGCCTCGACCGGCTCGCCGCCGAGGGCACGCGCTTCACCAGTTTCTATTCCCAGATCGTCTGCGGTCCCGCGCGCTCGGCTCTGCTCACCGGGCGCCAGCCGGTGCGCAGCGGCGGCTGGTCCATGCCCGCGAGCGAGATCACGTTCGCGGAGTTGCTCCGCGCGAAAGGCTACGCCACCGCCTGTATCGGCAAATGGGATATCTCCAACCGCGCCGCGATCCCCGACCGCATGCCCAACGCCAAGGGCTTCGACACCTTCTTCGGCGCGCTCGGCGCCAACGACAACGGCCGCATCGTTTTTCACGAGAACAACGCCCGCGTCGGCGAGACCGACGACATGGGCAGCCTCACGCGGCTCTATACCGACAAGGCCCTCGCGTTCCTGCGCGCGCCGCGGGGACAGCCGTTCCTGCTCTACCTCGCGCACACGATGCTCCACTCCGTCGTGGGCGCGTCGGCCGAGTTCCGCGGCAAGTCCAAGGGCGGTCTCTACGGCGACGCGATGGAGGAACTCGATTTCCACACCGGCCGCCTGCTCGACGCCCTTGACGAACTCGAGCTGCGCGACCACACGCTCGTCATCTTCACCACCGACAACGGCCCGTGGAGCAACCACGCCCCCGTCCTCGGTCCCAAGCACGGCGGCGAGATCGCCTGGGGTTCCTCCGGCCCGCTGCGCGAGGCGAAGGGCTCCAGCTACGAGGGCGGCTCGCGCGTGCCCTGCCTCGTCCGCTGGCCCGGCCGCGTGCCGGCCGGCCGCGTGAGCGACGCCATCTTCAGCACGCTCGATTTCCTGCCGACCTTCGCGACGCTCGCCGGCTTTGAACCCCCGCGCGACCGCATCATCGACGGCGTGGACCAGACGGCGCTCCTCCTCGGTCGCAGCGAGCGCGGCGCGCGCGATCATTTCCACTATTTCTCGCAGAACGAACTGCACGCCGTGCGCCAGGGCCCGTGGAAGCTCGTGCTGCCCGACCGCAAGACCTTCTACGGTTACGTGAAGGGCCGCGGCACGAGCGAGGCCGAGTTGTATCACCTCGACACCGACATCGGTGAGCGGCGCAACGTCGCCCGCGAAAACCCCGCCGTGGTCGAGCGCCTCCTCGCCTTCTCCCGCCAGTTCCAATGGCCCGAGAAGCTCTTCGACAACACCATCAACCTGCCCGGTCCCGGCGCCGGAAAGAAACAGGCCGCCAAGAAGAACTAGTCCGCCCCATCAACGCCGGAGCCTTCCTTCGCAGTATTCCGCGCCGCGCGCCCTCCGGCCTGGGTAAAGAATCGTGGATCTCCCTCGGGATACTCGGCCGCTTTTCCTGAAAATCCTCGGTTTGAATCCTGTAAATCCTGTCCCAAAAAGAACAGCTTTCGACCGAGGCAATAGGAGCGTTCGCCATCACGTCTTCAGAGCCCCTGTGTCCGTGTTCGTAGTTCCGCCTTCAGGCGGGCCTTGTTCGAATTCCGCCTGAAGGCGGGACTACCAACGAAGATCGTCGCGTCGCCGACGCTTTCTCCCGCAGCCTGGCTCGCGCCGGCGATGTCCCGATACTCCGGCCCGTGCAAACCTCTCCCTCCATGAAACTCCTCCTCCGCCTCCTCGCCGTCCTCGCCTGCGCTACCTTCGCGCACGCCGCCGATCGTCCCAACATCCTGTTCTTCGCCGTCGACGATCTGCGCCCCAAGTTCGGCGCCTACGGCGCGAGCTACATCAAGAGCCCCAATCTCGATCGCATCGCGAAGGCCGGCATCACGTTCAACCGCGCCTATTGCCAGCAGGCCGTCTGTTCGCCCACGCGCTCCAGCCTCATGACCGGCACGCGGCCCGACACCACCCAGGTCTGGGACCTCGAGACGCACTTCCGCACCGCACTCCCGAACGTCGTCACGCTCAGCCAGCACTTCAAGAATCACGGCTACTTCGTGCAGGGCATGGGCAAGATTTTTCACGGCGGCTTCGATGACGCGCCCTCGTGGTCGGTGCCGTGGCAGCAACCGCGCGGCCAGGCCTACGGCCTCCCCGAAAACCTCGCGCTCAACCAGCGCCAGTTCGCGTCCACCGAACCCGACGGCGCCGCCAAGAAGAAGGGCGGCAAGAAAAAGGCCGCCACGCCGCGCAACTCCCGCGGGCCCGCGTTCGAGGGCGCCGACGTCCCTGACGAGACCTTCGCCGACGGCCAGGTCGCCAGGCTCGCCGTCGCCGCCCTCGGCGATATCGCGAAGAAAAAGGAGCCGTTCTTCCTCGCGGTCGGCTTCGTCAAGCCGCACCTGCCCTTCGTCGCGCCGAAGAAATACTGGGACCTCTACGATCCCGCGAAAATCCAGCTCGCCCCGAACAAGTTCCGCCCGAAGGACGCCCCGGACTACGCCGTCCAGGCCGGCGGCGAGATGCGCGCGTATCACGGCATCCCCGCCGAATCGATCCCCGACGATCTCGCGCGCCAGTTGAAACATGGATACTACGCTGCGATCAGTTACATGGACGCCCAGGTCGGCCGCGTGCTCGACGAACTCGACCGCCAGGGCCTCGCGAAGAACACCATCGTGATCCTCTGGGGCGACCACGGCTGGAAACTCGGCGAGCACGATGCCTGGTGCAAACACACCAACACCGAGAACGACACCAACGCCCCGCTCCTCCTCGCCGTGCCCGGCCTGAAGCAAGCCGGCACCCGCACCAATGGCCTCGTCGAGTTCGTCGACATCTACCCCACGCTCGCCGACCTCGCCGGCCTGCCGCTCCCGGCGCACCTCGAGGGCGCGAGCTTCAAGCGCCTGCTCGAGCAGCCGCAGCGCGCCTGGAAGCCCGCCGCCTTCAGCCAGTATCCACGTTCCAACGCCGGCCAGCAGCTCATGGGCTACTCGATGCGCACGGACCGCTATCGCTTCACCGGCTGGGTCCACCGGAACGACCACGCGAAGATCGACGCGATCGAGCTCTACGATCACCAGACCGACCCGCAGGAGAACACGAACATCGCCGGCCGGCCGGAGCACAAGGCCCTCGTCGAGCGTCTGACCGCGCAGTGGCGCGCCGGCTGGAAAGCAGCGCCGCCACCCGCCAACTGAGCGGGCCCCGGGCCAACAGCGCTCAGCCCCGTCGGTTCTTGCCGCCGCGCACCGCCGCAGCGGTGCTCCGCGCCCGTGGATAGTCCTTCGCCGGCGCCTTTGCCGCCTTCCGATAGTCGCCGCTGCGCAGCGCGTTGACCTGATCGCGCAGCACGGCCGCGCGCTCGAACTCCAGCCGACCCGCGGCGTCCTGCATCTCCTGCTCCAGCTCCTCGATCACGGCCGCGACGTCGTCCGTGCTCTCCGCCAGCGCCGCCTCCGCGCCGCCTTCGCCCGAGCCGTCGTAAACATGCAGGCTCGCCTGCGCCGAACGCGTCACGCTGCGTGGCGTGATCCCGTGCTCCTGGTTATACGCGAGCTGCTTCTGCCGGCGGTAGTTCACCGCGTCCTGCGTGCGCTTGATCGAATCCGTGATTTTGTCCGCGTAGAAAATCACGCGCCCCTTCTCGTGCCGCCCCGCGCGCCCCGCCGTCTGGATGAGCGAAGTCTCGCTGCGCAGGAAGCCCTCCTTGTCCGCATCGAGGATCGCCACCAGCGCGACCTCCGGCAGATCGAGCCCTTCGCGCAGCAGGTTGATTCCGATCAACACGTCGAAATTGCCCAGCCGCAGATTGCGCAGGATTTCCACCCGCTCGATCGCGTCGATGTCCGAGTGCAGGTATTCGACGCGCACTTTCGCCTCGCGCAGGAAGCTCGTGAGATCCTCGGCGAGCCGCTTCGTCAGCGTCGTGACCAGCACGCGTTCGCCCGCCGCCGCGGCCGCCTTCGCCTCGCCAATCAGGTTCTCCACCTGCCCCTTCGTCGGCCGGATCGTGATTTCCGGATCGAGCAGTCCGGTCGGGCGCACGAGCTGCTCGGCGATCACCGACGAGCGCTTCAGCTCGAATTCCGCGGGCGTCGCCGACACATACACCGTCTGGCCCGTCACCGTCTCGAACTCGGCGTAGCTCTGCGGCCGGTTGTCGAGGGCCGACGGCAGCCGGAAACCGAAGTCGACCAGCGTCTGCTTGCGCGCCCGGTCGCCGTTGAACATCCCGCCGATCTGCGGCACCGTGGCGTGGCTCTCGTCGACGATAAGGAGGAAATCCTTCGGGAAGAAATCGATGAGGCAGAACGGCCGCTCGCCCGGCTGGCGCCCCGTCATGTGCCGCGAGTAGTTCTCGATGCCGTTGCAGAATCCCATCTCCTGCAGCATCTCGAGATCGTAGTTGGTCCGCATCCGCACGCGCTGCGCCTCGAGATACTGACCGCGGCCCTCGAAATACGCCACGCGCTCGTCCAGCTCCTGCTTGATCGCCACGATCGCCGGCTCGAGCTTGCCGCGGGTCGTGACGTATTGATTCGCCGGATAAAGGTCGAACTGCTCGAGCGGCCGGATCACGTTGCCGGTCAGCGGATCGAATTCGCTCAGCGCGTCGATTTCGTCGCCGAAGAACTCCACGCGCAGCCCCTGCTCGAGATACGACGGCATCACGTCGACCACATCGCCGCGCACGCGGAAGCGTCCCGGCTTCAGTTCGTAGTCGTTTCGCTCGTAGATGTTGTCGACCAGGCGCTCCAGCAGCTTCTGCCGCCCGAGGCTCGCGCCCCGCCGCAGCGGGATGCGCATCTCGGTGAACTCCTGCGGCGAACCGAGGCCGTAGATGCAGGAGACGCTCGCCACCACGATCACGTCCTTGCGCGAAACGAGCGAGCTGGTCGTGGACATGCGCAGACGCTCGAGCTCCTCGTTGCGCGAGGAATCCTTCTCGATGAACGTGTCGCTCGACGCGATGTAGGCCTCCGGCTGGTAGTAGTCGTAGTAGCTGACGAAGTATTCCACCGCGTTCTCTGGGAAGAAATTCTTGAACTCGGAGTAGAGCTGCGCGGCGAGGGTCTTGTTGTGCGACATGATCAGCGTCGGCCGCTCGAGCTGGGCGATGACATTCGCCATCGTGAAGGTCTTCCCCGACCCGGTGACGCCGAGCAGCGTCTGGAAGCGATTCCCCGCCCGGAGGGAAGCCACGAGCTTCTCAATCGCCTGCGGCTGATCGCCGGTGGGCTGGTAGTCGGAACTGAGTTTGAAGAGCATAGATTAATTCTGAAGCCATGAAGCCAGGAAACTATCCGGAGCGCGCATGCCATTCCCGGCCCACTCGTTTTACCTGCAGAGTGGGCGCGGCGAAGTTGAGGAGCAAACCGAGCTCGCAGTTTGTGGCTTTCAAGTAGGAGCGCACCGTCGAAAAGTGAATTGGATCGAAGCCGGTCACGGTCTTCAACTCCACGACGACTGCGTTCTCCACCAGCAGGTCGAGCCGATGCTCGCCGACAATCCTCCCGCGATAAATCACCGGCACGAGCAACTGACGTTGAAAGCGCAGTCCGATGCTCTCCAATTCAAAGCACAGCGCCTCCTCGTAAATCGACTCCAGGAAACCGGGCCCCAGTTCCGTGTGAACTCGAATTGCGGCGCCGATAATCTTCCCGCTCAAGTCCGGATCCGTTTGTTTCATGGCTTCCTGGCTTCTGAATTAGTTTCGAATCACAACCCAAACACCTTCAGCACTCCGCTCCAGACGCCGGACCAGAACTTGCCCGCCTTCGCCGCGCTTCCGTCGCTCGCTGTTTCCTGCAGCACGAAGATCCCGCGGCCCGAGAACAGATCGTCGAAGAGCGGGTTCATCCCGCGATAGTAGCTCCAGAACGTCTCCGCCCGCACGGGGCGATACGCGAGGTTGGGCGTGAAACCGATCGTCGCATCCTGGTTCGTGCGGCGCGCCGGTGACGCCTGGCCGGCGCGATCGGCGAGCCGCTCCGCCCGCACGCCCCGGCTACCCGCCACCGCGAGGCGGCAGGGGCCGACAAACTCGAAGAAACGAAACTGCCCCGTCACCCACGCCTGCCAGCGCAGGAGTCGCCAGTGCCGCCGGATCGTCAGCCGCTCGCCCTGCCGCTGCACCACGCCCGCCAGAAAGCTCGGCCGCAGCACCAGCGATGCCCCCGCCGGCACCTCGACCAGCGCCAGCTCGAGATGCGGGTCGTCGCCGTTGGACAGTGTCACACGATACTCGCCGGCCGGCTGCCGGTGGCTCATCTCGACGAGCTCCACCAGGCCGCACGCGACGCTGGTGAACGGTATCTGCCAATCCAGGACAAAACGCGTGCTCCGGCCGAGCCCCTCGTCCGACGCCTGCAGGAATTTCTCCTTCACGCGCAGCACGTCGCCCGGCTGCAGCACCGCCTCGATCGACACGTGGCTCTCGCCGACCTCCGGCAGCGCCGCGGGATCGAGCCCGAGCCGGATCGGCTCGCCCCGGCCGACCAGGCGCCCGAAGCCGTAAAACATCACCAGCGCCCACAGCGTCGGCCCCAGGAAGTAGCTCGCGAGCGCGATCGCGACCTACCACTTCGTCCGCTCCCACGCGATCAGCACATAGTGGCGCGCCCGCGAGCGACTGGCTTCGAGCTGGCCGATCTCCGCCTGCACGCGGCCCAGCGACTGCTCGACGTCCACCTGTTGCCCGGCGATCTCCGTCACCTGACGCTGCAGCTCGGTCCACCGGCCTGTCGCCTCGAGCTTGAGTGTCTCCAGCTTGCGGAGCTGCTCCGCGTTGGCCGCCTGCTGGGCCTTCTGCTCGCTCCACGGCCACCAACTCTGCCACCAGCTCTCGAGCTGGCGCAGCGACGCGATGACCTTTTCCGCCTGTTTCACGCGGTTCCGCTGCGCCTCGATCTCGGCGCGCGCGGCCGCGAGCCGCGCGATCACGGCTGACTGGGCGGCGAGCAGTTGGTCGCGCCGTGTCACCGCCTCCTGGAGACGCGCCAGCCGGCTCCGTTCCAGCATGCCCTCTTCCTGCAGAAACAGCCACAGCCCGTAGCCCGCCAGCGCGATCGCCACGATCAGCACGGCGGCCAGCAGCTTCTGGCCGAGCCACGAGAGGAACCTGAGCAGGAAGAGTTGCACCGGTGCCGCAGTGTGTCGGGCATCGTCCGCAAATTTCAACCGCCCTTGTGCTGCGAATTAGGCGCCGTAACTCCCGGCCGCCGGGCCGGAAGCCGTTTGCCAAGGCCGCTCCCCCGCACCACCGTCCGGCCAGCCCAAACCCAACCCCGTTCGTTCCCATGTCCAAAGCCATTGTCTCGTCGCTCTACGATTCGGACGTCTTCCGGATGGCCTGCCGCCAGTTCGACAAGGCGGCCGACGCGATCAACTTGCCCGACGCGATCCGCGACCGCACGAAATACCCGCGCCGCTGCCTCGCCGTTTCCCTCCCCATCAAGCGCCAGGACGGCAGCGTCACCGTGTTCGAGGGCTACCGCGTCCAGCACAACCTCTCCACCGGCCCCTCGAAGGGCGGCATCCGTTTCCATCAGAGCGTGACAATCGGCGAGGTCGCGGCCCTCGCGATGTGGATGAGCTGGAAATGCTCCCTCGTCGGCCTGCCCTACGGCGGCGCGAAGGGCGGCGTCATCGTCGATCCCAACCAGCTCACCGAGGGCGAACTCGAGCACCTCTCGCGCCGCTACATGCAGGAGATGGTCAACTTCGTCGGACCGCACACCGACGTGCCCGCGCCCGACGTCGGCACCAACGAGAAGATCATGGGCTGGATGATGGACACGTATTCGAATCACGTCGGCCACGTCGTCCCCGCCGTCGTCACCGGCAAGCCCATCGCCCTCGGCGGTTCGCAGGGCCGCCGCGAAGCGACGGGCGCCGGCGTCGCCTACCTTGTCAAAAAGTATCTCGCCGATCTGAAGATTCCGATCGGCAAGGCCACCGTCGCCATCCAGGGCTTCGGCAATGTCGGCAGCGAGACCGCGCTCGCCCTCGCGGGCTACGGCGCAAAGATCATCGCGATCTCCGACTACACCGGCGCCATCCACAATCCCAAGGGCATCGACATCAAGAAGGCCCTGACCTTCGTGCGCTATCAAAAGGTCCTGCGCGACTTCGACGGCGGCGACGCGATCACGAACGAGGAACTGCTCGAGCTGAAGTGCACGGTGCTCGTCCCGGCCGCCCTCGAGCGCGTGATCACGGAGAAGAACGCGCCGCGGTTGAAGTGCCGCCTCCTCGCGGAAGCCGCCAACGGCCCGACCACCAACCAGGCGGACAAGATCATCGAGGACCGCGGCGACATCGAGATAATCCCGGATGTCCTCTGCAATTCCGGCGGTGTCGTCGTTTCCTACTTCGAGTGGCTCCAGAATCTCTCGAGCTTCTACTGGGAGCGCGACGAGGTGATGTCCAAGCTCTTCGCGATCCTCGACAAGGCGAAGGAGTCCGTAGACTACCAGAAACGGAAGTTCAAATTCAGCCGCCGGCTCGCCGCGCTCACGCTCGGCATCCAGCGCGTCGCCGACGCCAAGCAGAGCCGCGGGCTGTTCCCGTGAGGCGGCGGCCGGCGGGCGCGCGTTGACGCGCCGGCGGCGTTCGCGCCCCCCGCCCTTTCGACTTGTCTCGCCGCGGGCCGGGAGCATTCAGGGAGCGTTCCCCATGACGCGGCTGTTCTCCGTCTGCCTGCTGGCATGTCTGGTCGCCGGCCCGCTCCACGCCGGCCCGACCGAGGCGGCGATCCTCGCGGCGATGCGCCTGTCGGAGCAATCCAACTACAGTTGGGTTGCGACCATCTCCGACGACGCCCGCACCTACGACATCGACGGCAAGACGACGCGCGGCGGCTTCACTCGCGTGAAGATGCCGGTGATCAACTCCATCCGCCGCCGGCTCGGCCGCAGCGTGACCGATACGCAGATCGAGCTGATCTTCCGGGGGAACGTCACCTGCGTGATCGAGAGCGACGAGGGCTGGGTGCGACCCGAAGAACTGCCGCCGCCGCCGGAGACGGATCTCGAGTTCGAGCGCATCGTGAGTCCGACCGGACCGATCGGCCTGCCCGGCTCGCGCCCTGGCTCCGGTGGCCTCCCGAAAGGCGCGGGCGGCCGCAAACGCGGCTCCGGCTCCGGCGACCGGGACGAGCATCCGCGCGGCTACAGCAATCTCCAGCTCGCCATCAGCCACCCGCACGAGGAACTCGCCGTGATCGTCGGCAGCCACCAGGAGTTCAAGCCCGAGGGCGACGTCGTCTCCGGCTCCCTCACGGATCTCGGCGCGCAGTTGCTGCTGGTGCGCGACGGCCAGAAGGAGATCACGCCTGTGCGCGCCGCCGGGACATTCAAACTCTGGATACGCGACGGCATGGTCAGCAAATACCAGGTCCGCCTGCAGGGCGTGCTCACCGTCGAGACGCCGGCGGGCCGCCGGCAAATCGAGGTGCACCAGTCCACCGACACCGTGTTGAAGGACATCGGCACCACGAAATTCGACGTGCCGCCCCAGGCGCGCACCAAGCTGGAGCGCTGAGCGCGCCGTGGCCGCGCCCGGCGTCGTCCGCCTCAGCGGGCGCCTAAAAAGGGGCTCTGGCTCGGAAGGCAGGTGCCCGCTGGCGGGCGATTTCGCCGGCCGGTTCGGCCGGTGACGCCGCACCCCCTCGCGCGCAAGCGCGCTCCTACCGCAGGCCTTTTATTCCAATCGCTGCGGTGTTTTTGACTTTGGCGCAGTAGCACCCGTAGGGCCTGACCTCGGGGCGGGCCCTACCCTCGGAAAAATCCGAATCCCATGTGGCGCTGGTATTAGACGCCCTCTCTGGATTTCGCGCGACTGCGCGGCGCGATGCCCGCCACGCGGCCGAGGTCGCGATGGATGCGCGCCACGCGTTCGACCTGCCCCTTGGCGGGGAATCGCTCGTAGAAGCCCTCGTTGCGAAACTCGCGCGTCTGCTCCGCCCACGGTGCCAGCCGTGCGCGCCAGCGGTCCACGCGCCCATCGGCCGGCTCGGCGTCGGCATGCGCGAGGTCCGCGCACACGCGAAGCATCGCCTTCAACGTGACGGGCTTCGTGATCATGTAGGCGTTGTTGCCCCACGCGTCGCCCCAGACCGCGGCGCTGGCCTTCAGGAAATCGCGCACGATCTCGTAGTAGCGTCCCGCCGCGCGGCGGTCAGTCCCCTCGCCCTCGATCTTTTTCCACGCGGTCTTCACCCAGCGGTGAATCTCGTTGAAGAGCTCGGCCTGCAGGATCCACTTCTCCTGCTTGCTGCGTCCGCCGAGGCGGTTGATGCGATAGCGGAGCGGGCTGTCACCCTCGTTGTAGAGCATCTCCGCGATGTAGGCTGCAAACCGCCGGTCGGGCTCGGCCCACGACACGCGTTCGTAGAGGTCGACGAGGTGGCTCTTGTTGATGCGCGTCGGCGTCGAGTTGATGATGACGAACATCTCCGTCGCGAAGTCCTCCGTGCGCCCGTCGAAGATCACGCAGGGCACCTGGATGTTCTTCGCGTCGTCGGGGTGCGTGCGCTCGAAGAACTCCAGCGCCGCCAGCCGGTGCTGGCCGTCGATGATCAGGAACTTGTCGTCCGGCTCCTGCAGCTTGCCGACGCCGCTGCCGTCGTCCCACGCGGTGAAATTCAGCTTCTGCGCGGTGAAGAGCA
The DNA here is from genome assembly GCA_964513055.1 of uncultured Opitutus sp. Classification (GTDB taxonomy): domain Bacteria; phylum Verrucomicrobiota; class Verrucomicrobiia; order Opitutales; family Opitutaceae; genus ER46. Next base: position 3,527 of record CAZENI010000094.1, on the reverse strand, counting down.
GCACGACGCCGGGGATCGGCGGCTGCGAAATCGCCGTCTCGTAGAAGTTGCGAATCGAGGCGACCTTCGCCTTCGACATCTCGCGCTGGAACGCCTTGTCGTTGCGCTCGATCTTCGCGATGAACTGGCCGACGTCGTCGTCTGCCGCCACGGGATCCGCCTTAATCCCGCCGCCCTCCTCGTCGTAGAACCGGCTGATGAACCTGACCTTTTGCAGCAGTTGCTCCGAGGGATACGAAGCGAAGTAGAAGACGGCGTCTTTCTGGCGGACTTGCGTGGCGATCATGGCGGAACGTTTTGGTTAAAGGTTACCTGGCCCCGACTCGCTGACGGACATCGAGTAATGCGGCGAACCTCCCCGCAGACAAGTTCCGAAGCGCCCGCGGCGCTGCGCGGCTTCCTATCGCGGCGCCGTGACCACCTGCAGCCGCTGCCGCTACCACTCCGCCTCGCCGCATCCGCCGGCACGATGACGCCCACCTCCGCGAGGTGCGAGCGCCTGGCGGCATTCCCGCTAGAAGAAGAGCCAGCCGACCAGCGCGAGGATCGGCAGGAGGATCGGCAGGCTGTAGCGGAAGACGTAGCCGAAGAATGTCGGGCAGTGGACGCCCGCGTCGTGCGCGATCGATTTCACCATGAAGTTCGGCCCGTTGCCGATGTAGGTCATCGCGCCGAAGAAGACCGCGCCGAGGCTCACGGCCACCACGAACAACGGCTGGGTCGCGAGCAGTGCGCGCGTCGCCTCGACTCCGGAGAGCCCGGCAAACGCCGCGGGGTTCTCCGCCGCCGCGGTCGTCTGCGCGAGCTGCAGGAAATTCACGTAGGTCGGCGCGTTGTCCAGCACCGCGGAGAGCGAGCCGGCGGCGAAATAGTAGTGCAGCGGGCGGCTGAAGCCGAACTCCGCGCCGTGCTGCTCCAGGTAGCCGAGGGCCGGCATCATCGTGGCGAAAATGCCGATGAAGAGGAAACCCACCTCCTTGATCGGCGCGAAACTGAACGCGTTGGCCTCATGCACGCCCCTGGGCGTGAGCCGGTAACTCGCCCCCGCCGCGCCGAGCATCACGGCTTCGCGCAGGAAGAACCGCTCCGGCAGGAAAACCGCCCCGATGATCACGAGCAGGAACAGCACGTTGACCACGCCATCGACGCGCCAGGTCTCCTCCTCCCGCGCGGCCGCGCGCTGCAGGCGCTGCGGCATGCGCTCGAAGCTCCGCCAGTCGAGGACGAAAAAGACACCGAGCACAAGCATGAGCGTCACCAGCCACGCGGACATCACGTGCTCGATCAGCCAGAAAAACGGCACGCCCCGAAGGTAGCCGAGGAACAGCGGCGGGTCGCCGATCGGCGTCAGTGCCCCGCCAATGTTCGAGACGACGAAGATGAAAAACACGATGTGGAACGCGCTGATCCGGATCTTGTTCATCCGAATCCACGGCCGGATCAGCACCATCGACGCGCCGGTCGTGCCGATGAAGTTCGCGACGACCGCGCCGACCGCGAGGAAGACCACATTCACGACCGGGGTGGCCTCGCCCTTGACCCGGATGTGAATTCCGCCCGCCACGACAAAGAGCGAACCGATCAGCACGATGAACGAGAAATACTCGTGCATCGTGTGGGCGAGAATGCCGCCGCCCCCGGGAATCCGCAGCACGTAAAACAACGCGACCGCCGCGCCGAGTCCGATGGCGATGTGCGGGTAATAGTGCTCCCACCGATGCTTCCAGCGCGGCGGCGTCAGCGGCATCACCGCGATCAGGAGCAGCAGCAACCCGAACGGCGCAATCAACCAGAGGGGAATGTCAGATGCGGAAGCCGGCGTCATGAACGCGGCAAGCGAGCCGGCGGTCGGTCCGCAGCTCAAGCCGCATATTTGAAACGCGCCACGGCGGCACCGCCGCGCCGGACCGCCCCGTCCTCTTCCGCCACCGGCCCGCTCAGAACGTGTGGATGACCAGCCCCGAGCGGAGCTTCGGCTCGAACCACGTGCTCTTCGGCGGCATGATCTGGCCCGCGTCGGCGATGTCCATGAGCTGCGTCAGGGTTACTGGATACATCGAGAACGCGACGCCGCCGTCGGCATCGACGCGCTTCACCAGTTCGCCCGGGCCGCGGATGCCGCCGACAAAGTCGATGCGCTTGTCCGTGCGCACATCGTAGATGCCGAGCACCGGCGCGAGCAGCCGGTCCTGCAGCACGCTCACGTCGAGACGCGACACCGGATCGGCCTGCGGATCCACGGGCATCGTCAGGCCGTGCCATTTCCCGCCGAGATACATGCTGACCTGGCCGACGGCGGCCGGCGACGGCGTGGCGTTCTCCTGCAGGCCGAAGATCGCCTTCACCTTCGCGAGGAAGTCCGCCGGCGCGAGACCGTGCAAGTCGACGACGATGCGGTTGTAAGGGAGAATCTTTAGCTCGCTCGCCGGGAAGAGCACGCACAGGAACCAGTTGTAGTCCTCGGCGCCCGTATGCTGCGCGTTGCGCTCGCGCCGCAGCCGCGCGACCCGCGCCGCGCTCGCCGCGCGATGATGACCGTCGGCGATATACGACGCCGGCACCGCGCCGAAGGCCTGGACCCATTCCGCCCCGCCCGCGATGCGCCAGACCGTGTGCCGGATGCCGTCCGGCGCCGTGAAATCATGCTGCGGCGCCTCCTTCGTCTTCGCGTTCACGAGCGCCGTCACCGCGGCGTTGTCGCGATACGTGAGGAACACCGGGCCCGTGTCGGCGCTCAGCGTGTCGATCAGCTTCGTGCGGTCGTCCTCCTTGTCCTTGCGCGTCTTCTCGTGCTTCTTGATCAGCCCGGCGTCGTAATCGTCGACATGGCAGCCGGCGATCAGCCCGCGCTGCACGTGGTCGCCCATCCGCTGTTGATAGACGTAGAGGCACGGCTCGCTCTCGCGCACCAGCACGCCCTTGCGTTGCAGCGCTTGGAAATTCTCGCGGGCCCTGGCGTAAACGGCTTCCGAATACGGATCCGTGCCCGGCGGCAGATCGATCTCCGCGCGATCGACGTGGAGCAGGCTGTCCGGCTTGCCGGCGGCCAGCGCCGCGGCCTCGGCGGCGTTGACGACATCGTAGGGGACGCACGCGACTTCGGGGGCGGCGGCCGGCGTGGGAACAAGACCTTGGAACGGATGGATGCGCATGGGCGGTGGGAAAAGGACCGGGAGAATTGCCGGGGGAACGCCCCGAACACACGGAAAAAATCAGGGGTGCGCCGTCGGAGGGCACGAAAAAGCCCTCCGTTTCCGGAGGGCTTTGAAAGGGGCGAACCTGCTGGTTCGTCGCGCCGGGATTACTTCTTGCCCGTGCCGCGCTTGAACTTCGTGGTGAACTTCTCGACGCGGCCGGCGGTGTCGACCAGGCGCTTCTCACCGGTGTAGGCCGGATGCGAGTCCATGGTCACATCGCGGGCGATCACGAAGTATTCCTGGCCATCGATCTGCTCCTTGCGGGCGGATTTCATGGTGGACTTCGTGAGGAAGCGGCGCCCGGTTCCGATATCGAGGAAGCAGACGTTG
>CAZENI010000093.1:0-20853 GCA_964513055.1 uncultured Opitutus sp. | reverse complement strand
GGCCGCCGCCGTCGTCGCGACGGCCTTCGGGGCGGGCGCCTTGGCGGGCGATTTCGTTTTCGCATCGGCGCCGAGCAGCGCGGGACCGGCGACGGAGAGACCGAGGGCGCCGAGGCCCGCCTGTTGCAGCAAGGACCGGCGCGTGACGACGGCGGGGCGCGGCAGGGAATTCGAGGACATGCGGTGGTCATTCACCGGCCCGCCCCCGGCCGACGGCGAGACTTTTCACGCGTCGCCCCGCCCTGAGGAGCGCCGCCGGTTCACCAGCGCCGCATCCACGTCGGCCAGTCCGGTCCGTGCTCGCCCCCGAGCTGCGCGAGGCGCGGCGAGCGCCGCACGGTGGCTTCCATCAGGTCGGCGATGCTGTCGCCGATGTAGCCGAGCGCGCGGCGGTAGTGCGCCTTTTCCGCCAGCGCGACCATCTGCGCATAGGTGAGTCCCGTGCGCTGGCGAAACTCGGCGTTGCACTCCGGCCGGCCGTCGGCGCCGGTCACGAGCGCCATCGAGGCGAGTTCGTCGCGCGCGTGCGGCCCGCACCACCGGCGGTTCTCCGCCAGCACGGCGGCCAGCAGCGGCCGGGCCTCCGGCGCCCAGAATTCGGGAAACGCGTGCGCGACCCGGCCGCGTTTCTCCGCGCAGCGCATGAAGTGAAACTGCACCGGCTCCACCGGCGTCGCGGCGAGATCGGCGAGCAGCGCGGGCCAGTCGAGGCGGAACTCCCCGCGGCCGATCTCGTGAAACGAAACGAGGTCCTGGATCGGGCGGTTGCGCGGCGTGTATTTCCCGTCGAGCAGATGCAGCTCGAGGCCGGCGCGCTGCGATTTGATCAAGCTGTCGCTCACAACGTGGACCATCCAGCCGAGCACGTAGGCGAGCGCGCGCTCGCCCGGGCCGTGAAACTCCAGCGTGTCCTCGAGCACCGCGGCAAAATACTCGTCCAGCCGCTCCCACGGCACGGCGCATTCGCGCTCGGCCCGGCTCCAGCCGAAGACGAGATGGGCGCGGCCGTAATACCGGTCGAAGATCTCCTTCGGCCGGTAGTCGCGGCCCTCGTGCCGCAGCGTCCAGGGCCGCACCGCGCCGCCCGTGATCGGGCTCTTTTCCAGCGGCGCGGTGCCGAAACCGACCTCGCGCCCGGTATCGACGCACCACGCCTCGGGCATCACCTGGATGTCGCTGCCGAGATAGGCGCCGGCGAGAAAGCTGGGGAAATTCCGCGTCGCGATCGCCGCGAGGCCGACGCCGCGGTGCGCCGCGGCCTTCGCGCCGAGCACCGCATACAGGGAATGGCCGACGATGCCGCTCATCGCTTCGCCGGCGCAGGCGCAGGCGCGGGCAGCGCGTCATTCGGCTCCGGCCATGGCGCGGACTCGCGTTGGATCGTCGCCTTCACCGTCTCACCGTCGGAGACCACCTGCACGCGGCCGTGCCACGCCGTCACGTAAACGCTCGCGCCGAGCGCGCCGAAGACCTTGTGGGCGCGCGCGCCCGGCGAGCGCGGATTGGGGGTGTTGGCGTTTGCCGGATAGTCCGCCAGACACGAGGCGACCACGATTCGAGCCTGCGCCATTTTCGGAAAGTTCGTGCCGGGATTGAAACCGTGGTGCGGCGCAGTGAGCACCGTGGTCTTGAGGCGCTCCGGCGCGACGGTGGCCTTGAGGTGCGTCTCGAAGCCGCCGCCGTAGCAGTCGCCGGGAAAGAGGAACACGTTCTTCCCGTGCTGCACGCGCAGGACGATGGAGTTTTGGTTGAGCAGGCCGTGCTCGGAAATTTTCGCCGGGTCCGCCTTCGTGCCGAGAAACTCCGCCGGTGGCGACAGCACCTCGACCGTCAGCGCCGGATCCCAGTCGAGCACATCGCCGGCCACGACCGCGCGATAATTGCCGCCTCGTCGCTGCGCCGTGTCGCGCAGCTCGGCGGATCTGGCCGCGGCGGCCTGGTCGAGCAGGTAGACGCCGGCGGTCTGCTGCGCGGTCGTGCGGATCTTCAGGTAGCCCTCGGTCTGCCCGCGACCGGTGTAGCCGTTATCGAAATACGAGCGGACCTTCCAGTGCGCCAATAGCCACGGCGCGCCGCCGTAGTGATCGCCGTGCGGGTGGCTCACCGCGATGCCGGCGATCTCGGAGTAACCGCGGGCCTGGAGAAACGGCGCGATCGCGTCGCGCCCCGAGTCGTAGTCCGGCGCGCCGCCGGGCTTCGCGGCGCGCGTGCCGCCGGTGTCGATGAGAAACACCCGGCCCGCCGGCGTCTCCACCACGACCGCGAGGCCGTGGACGGGCAATTCGAGCCACGTCACGGTAAGCACACCGGGCGCGGCGGCCGATGCCGGCCCGGCTCCGGCAAGGCCGGCGAGCCAGAGAGCGACGGAGAGCAGCCGGTGTTTCATCGGTAAGGAGGCGGACGGGCCGGCACGGGAACGAAGCAGGCGCACGGGAGCTTCTGTTCAGAACGAGCCCTTGATGCCAAACGACCAGAGCGAGCCAAACTCGATCCGTTGGCGGAACTGCGCGTGCGCGGGCGTGCTCGGGCCGTAGACCTGGATGTCGTCGGGCGCGTCGCCGACGTTGCGGAGCGCGGCAAAGAGGGCGAAGCGCCGGTAGAGTTTCACCTCGGCGTTGAGGTCGAGATAGAGCCGCTTCGACCAGTAGGTGAAGGTGCCCGGCTCGATGCTCGTGGCCGGGCCCGGATTGGCGATGGCGGCGCGGCGCTGGTGGCCGCGGTAGTTCCAGTTGGCGCGGACGCTGTAGCGCGCGCGCGTGAGGCTCGCGCCCCAGCTCGCGGTGCGCGGCACGAAGCCGGGGAAGTTGCCCGACGCCGGGCCGAGGAGGCGCTGGGCGTTGCCGTTGGCGAAGACCTGCACGCCGCGCGCCCAGTTCGGCAGGAACGTGAGCGCCTGCTTGTAGTTCACGCTGATGCCCTGCATGCGCACCGTATCCGCAATGTTATACTGGGTGGCGACCGGGTAGTCGCCGTAGACATTGGGATCGATGCTGTTCTCCTCGAGAAACTCGGCCGAGGGCACGAAGACGGTGTTGCCGAAGAAGTTTTCGAAATCGCGACGGAAGGCGCTGACGGTGATCTGGCCGACGCCCTGCAGGTAGTATTCGAGACGGGCGTTGAACGTGCGGGCGCTCCACGGCTTGATGCCCACGTTGCTGACGGTGATTTGATCCCCGGGCTGCGGATCCTCGGGATCGGGCAGCGAGACGCCGCCGGCGTATTGGTTGAAGTCGGGCCGGCCGATCGACTGGTAGACGGCGGCGCGCACGATGAGGTCCTCGCGCAGGTTGAAACTGGCGTTGAGGCTCGGGAACCAGCGGAGGTATTCCTTCTCCGTGTGCGCGGCGCGCTCGAGAAACGTAAGCTGGGAGATGCCGAGTGCGGTGGTCGCGATCGGCAGCGGCCGGCCGTTGGTGCCGAGGAGGGGCCGGCCCTGGGCGTCGCGCTGGACGTTGCGCGAGAAGTCGGTGAGCGGGCCCTCGGCCTCGATGTTGGTCTGCTCGACGCGCAGGCCGCCGACGAGCTTCAGGCGGTTCTGGAAAAATTGGAGGTCGCCGCGCAGATAGGCGGACGAGACGAGTTCCTCCGCGCGCTTGGAGAGGTTGATGGGATTGCGGTAGGAGGTGTTGGCGTTGGTCAGCGTGAAGTGAGTCGGGTTCGCCACGAAGTAGCCGTAGAGCAGCTCGCTGCTGATGCCCTGGAACGGCGGAAACCCGTAGTGCGGCGTGCGACTGGAGAAGCTCGGATCGAGGAACGGCAGCGCGGCGTCGGTGGCGCGCGGCGCGGCCGGCGTGCTCGCCGCGCCGTCGGAGCCGAGGAAGGTGTAGGCCGGGTTGGTGACGCGCTGGTCGCGGACCGCCTGCCGGAGATCGAGGCCGCCCTTGAGCGAGAGCGGCACGCGGCCCTGGAAATCGCGGCGCACGCTGGCGTAGGCCGTGCGCTTGGTGTCGTCGGTGCGCCGGGTGTTGGCCGTGGCGGAGGTGACGACGTAGCTCGAAAGCGAATACGGGTCGACCGGATTGCCGGCGGCGTCGCGGACGGTGATCTCGCGCGGCCGGAGATAGAAGATGTCGGCGAACGACACGGTCAGGCCGGTGCGGCGGGCGACGGTGGTGTCGAAGAAGCCGGAGCCGACGTTGCGGTTGTTGTTTTGCGCGCGGGAAAACCCAAAGCCGGACTCCAGCTTCCACACCGGGCCGTCGTGCCGCCAGATCAGCGACGGCATGTAGGTGAAGTTCGCGCGATCGTTGGCCGTGGTGTCGAGGTCGACGAAGCCCTGGCCGGCCGCGCCCCGGGTCGAGGTCGTGGTGAAGTCCCCGGGGTTGACGCGGCCGACGTCGAAGGTGAGCGCGTTGTGGTTGATCAGCACGTCGAAGGTCGAGGCCTGGAACGAGAGCGAGAAGCGGTCGTGGCGGCCCAGCTTGTAGTCGGCGGTGAAGCCGAAGGAGCTGCGCTTCGTATCCTTGCCGCTGTTGCGGATGACGGTGCTGGTGAGATACGGCCGGTCGTAGCTGGTGTGCGGAAACGCGACGCCGTTGGTCGGCTGCTGGGCGCCGCGCCAGAAGTTCTGGATCTGGGGCTCGCCGGAATACTGGCGGTTGAAGCCGGCGGAGAGCGTGAAGCCGAAGGTCTTGCTGACGGGATTGACGTAGGAAAAATCCATCCCCGGGTGAATCTTCCGCGTCGGATGGCGCGGCGCCGGCGTGCGGCTCCAATCCCGGGCGTTGTCGCGCATCATCACGTAGGTGCTGAAATTGAAGAGCGGCTTCGAGCGCTCGAACGAGCTGCGCGGCACCATGTTCACCGAGCCGGCGAGCGCGGTGCCCTGCGACTCGGGCGTCGGCGAGAAATTCACCTCGACGCGCGAGAGATTGTTGATCGAAACCTGGTCGAGGCCGACCGAGCGGTTGGTGCCGCCGGCGCCGCCGCCCACCGCGCTCGCGAGGCTGAAGCCGTCGAGCGTGACCGGCACATAGTCGCCGGGGACGCCGTCGATCGAGACGTCGCGGGCGTTGCCGCCGGCGTAGTCGATGTTCACGCCGGGGAGGAATTTCAGGAACTCGGCCACGTTGCCCTCGGCGATGTCGCCAAACTCGTCGGTCGCGACGACGTTCTTCATGTTGGGCGCGAAGCGCTGTTCGTTGATCGCGAGCGCGGCGCCGCTCATCTCGCGGGAGGTGGCGACGACGAACTCGTCGAGCTTCACGACCGCGCCATCGACGGCGGGGCCGGAACGGGAGGTCAGGGGCGCGAGTTCGAAGTCCTTCTGCGCTGCCTGGCCAGCGGCGACCGCGACGCTCGCGGTGGCGGGCGGAAACCCGGTGAACGACGCGCGCACCTGCACGGTGCCGGGCGGGACGCCGGTGAGCCGGAAGTAGCCGTCCGCATCGCTGAAGGTCTCGAGCGCAGTGCCCTCGATCGTGATCCGGGCGCGTTCGACAATCGTGCCGGTCGCGGGATTGGTGATACGACCCTCGATCGAGCCCGTCGCGGACTGGGCGGCGAGCGGCGAGGCGAGCGCGAGCAGTGCGCCGACGAATGCGAGGGCGCGCCGCAGGCAAAGGGGGAACCGGCAGGGGTTTTTCATGGTAAGGCGGACTGAGAGTAGACGGCGGATCGGCGGAATCGAACGGAAACTCGGGGAGGACAAAAAGGGGCGCGCCACTCGTTTCTTGATGGTAGGGATGCGCAGCCTGCGCGCCCGCGGACGGGCGGGCCGCCCGTCCCTACCCCAGACTTCACTCCACTACTTCGCCGCCGGCACGTAACTGAGCATCGCGTTGTAGAAATAGCCCTGGGACGCCGCCGCGACGGTGTTGCGGTAGACCGGATCCTGCATGAGGCAGGCGCGCCGATCCACCGCCGGAAGCGGCGTGGTGTAGATGCGCAGTTCGCCGGGCAGCGACGTGAAGACTTCCTCGCGCCAGTCGCCGAGCACATCGGCGATCAGCACCACGTTGCCCTCGATCGCCTGCTGCACCGCGGTCGAACCGTAGTCGGTGATCTGGCGACGGGCGATCAGCTCGGCCTGGGGATCCGCGTCCCAATACACGGGCCGGTGCGACGTCAGCTCCTTCGTGGCGCTGAGGAGTTCCCCGCGCGCATCGAGCAGCCAGCCGCGCTCGAAGCGCTTGGCCGCATCCGTGTCGCAGCCGTAGACCTCCAGGCCGGGACGGCTCGCGTCGATGTCGGCGCAGAAGCCGTAGCCATGCACGTGCCGCGTCGCGCCCGGCAGGCCCCAGAGGACCTTGCCGGTCGCGGCGTCGACGACGCAGAGGCCGTTGCCGTTGGCCTGGGCGGTTTCCATGCCGTAGAAAATCTGGAGGCCCGGGCGGTCGGGGAGGATCTTCCCGACGTAACAATGATCCGGATGCCCGAACCCGGTGGACCAGAGGCCGACGCCGTTGTCGTCGAGCACCGCGGAGCCGACCACCACCTCGTCGCGCCCGTCGCCATCGACATCGTGGGCCTGCAGCGTGTGCGCGCCCTGGCCGCGCCAGCGCTTCGGGCGGCTTTCCTCGAGCGTGTTCCACTGCCACACGGGCGCGAGCCGGTCACCGTGAAACTGATACGCGTGCACCTGGATCACCGTGTAGGTGCCGCGCTCCACGATGAGGCACGGCGTCTTGCCGTCGAGAAACGCGATGCCGAGCTGGTTCCGGCTGGCGTAGTTGTAGCCGAGCGGCTCGCCGCCCACCGATCGCGCCGGCCAAGGAGCGCGGGCGCGTTCGCGACCCGTCGCGCCGTCGAAGATCGTCACCCATTCGGCGCCGGTCTGCACGCGGCCGTCGGCGTCGCGCGGATCGCCCTCGCCCGTCTTGGCGATCACCTCCGCCTTTCCGTCGCCATCCAGATCGAAGACGATGTAGGGCGAATACCAGATGCCCTGCTCGATGGACCAACCGAGGTCCCGGTCCCAGAGCTTGCGGCCGTCGGCGTCGCGGGCTTCGAGCCGGTAGGTGCCGGGGCTCTTCTTCCAATAGGCCGCGTAGGGATCGACATTCAGGTTCGGGGTCTTGAGCACGTAGTCGTAGCGCCCGTCGCCATCGAGATCGCCGAGTCCCACCTTCTGCACGGTCACGTCCGCGTCGAGCGGGAGCGAGAGGTAGGCCCGGGCCGCGGTGCCGGCCGGCACCGTCACGGCGCGCGACGCAGGCTGCTCGCGTCCGCTGGCGACGGCGATGATCGCATACGCGCAGGCGCCCGGCAGCGCCGCCGCGTCCGTGAAATCACTCGTCGCGCGGATCGGCTGCGCGGTGAGCCGCTGACGGCGGCCGGCGGCGTCGGTGCGCTCCACGTGAAACGCCGTCGCGGCCGGCTCGTCGGCGAGCAGCCGCCACGACAGCCGCACCTCGGTCGCGGAACGGCTCAGCGCTACGAGGCCGCGGTCGAGTTTCTCCCGCACGCGCACGGTCGCGAAACCGGTGACGGGCGGCTTCGGCGCGACCGCGACGATAGGCGAGAACTGGAGATTATCGTAGTATCCGGATCCTGGATTGGCCGGGTCGGCAAACCGGTCGTCGACCCAGAGATCGAAGGTCCCGTCAGCAATGACAACGTCGCCGAGGTCGCCGTTGCTCAGCCGCGTCCAGGTCCTGCCGCCGTCGCGCGAGACGCCGAGCGTGCGGTTCATCTTCATCGTCACGTCGTAGCGGCCGTTCGGGAGGCCGGTGATGTGCGTGTGCAGCGGCGGGGCGCCCTCCTCCGGCGTCGCGCGATCCGCCAGGACCGGCGGCGACTGCAGCACGACGCCGCCCGACCACTTCTTCGCCGCGTCGACGTCGGTGCTCCAGAGATTCCAGTGGTCGCGCGTGGTGCGGTTCACGTTCCAGGCCGTCGCCGGACCGGACACCGCCTCGGCCTCGAAGATCAGCGGCCGCACCTCCGCCGCGACCACACACGAACTTGCAGCCACGAGCGCGAGCGCGGCAAGGGACAGGGTTTTCATAGAGCAGGATGCCAGCGGCCCCAGTGGTAACCGGTCCCGCCGCAGCGAACAACCCCGCAGCCCGCTGCCGCCGCCGCCGCGGCCATTCAGAAGCCGCCAAACTACGCTGCAAAAGCCACGCCACGCGCCACCGGCGGGCGACCGTCACGGCCGCGCCGCAAACGCGGCGCGGATCCAGTCGCCGCGCGTCGTGCGGGCGCCGGCTTTCGGCAGGCGGGCGGCGGGGACGCCGGAGTCGCGGGCGAGTTTTTCCCAGCGGGCGGCGAGCGGGGCGTCGAGGTCCTTGGCGAGATCGGCGTCGTGGTTGAGCCAGCCCTGCGAGTGCTGGCCCTCGATCGACGGACCGAGCAGCCGGCCGGCGGGCTTCGGCGCGAGGCCATGGAGGCCGCCGAGCGAACCCCACCATTGCACGGCGGCGAAGTCGGCGTGGCCGGGCAGGACATCGCCCACGTAGATCGTGGCACCGCCGTCGGCGTGGAGACGACGTTGGAGTTGCGCGACATTGACGGTGCGGACGTCAGGCGTCGGGCCGGCGGCGAGGGCGAGCGCGGCGGCGTGGCCGGCGGCCTGGCCGAGCGACGTCCAGATGGGTTCGAGGCGGAGCGCGCAGAAGCCGACGTGCGTGGCGCTCACGGGCACGGGCGCGAGGAGGTTGCGCACGTCCTTTGGCACGAGCGTGCCGTAGGGAATTTGATAGGGAGCGTAGGTGACGGGAAGCGCTTCGCCGCGGCGCTTGCCACCGAAGCGGGAGCCTTCGTGGCTCGTGCCGTGGCTGCTGTGGCCGTAGTCGCCCATCGCGATTCCGTCGCGGTGCAACACGGCGCGCGCGTCGCCCTCGGCGTGGCGGGTGTCGTTTTGCGAAAAGAGCCGCAGGCCCTGCATGCGGCGGGCCTCGCGCACGTAAAGTTGCGGAGGGATGTGGCCGGACTCGACGAACTCATCCTTGCACCAGCCCCAGGTGCGGGCGTCGTCTTGCATGGGTTTCGGCACGCGCGCGTCGGTCTGCAGGAAGTAAATCAAGCCGGCGTTCCAGAGCAGGTGCTCGTCGTAGATGCGCTGGCGCGTGGCGGCGTCACCTTCGGGCCACAGGAGCTGGTCGCCCGGCAGCGAGAGCCGCACGTGCCCGGAGGAGACGTCGTTGATGTCGCGCTTGTTGTTCGGGAGAATGGGAATCTGGGCCTTGAGGACGTTGTCGCGGTCCCGGTAGCCGCCGAAGACGCGTTTGATTTTTCCGGCGGCAATCAAGTCGAGGATTGGCGCGAAATCCACCGCGCGATAGCCCTTCGGTGCGGCGACCGGCACGCGGATCGCCGGGTCCTGCGTCATGACGAAACGGAAATTGTAGCCCTGGAGGTCGCCGCTGCTGTCCACGGGCGCGGCGGATTCGCCGAACTCGTCGCGGCTCTCCACGCCGATGCGATAGGCGATGTGCGCGGCGGCGATGAGGTCGCCCTCGTAGCTGCCGTCGACGAAGATTCTTCCCTCATAGGTGTGCAGCGCGCCCGTAGCGTCGCGGAAGCGGGCGGCGCGCACGACGCGGTTGCCGGCGGGGCCGCGGGTGTGGGCGTCGACGAGGGTCCATGACGTCTTCACCGTGATTTTCGGATGCTCGGCGAGCATCTGCTGGAAGAGGAGCAGCGCGACCTTGGGCTCGGCGTGCGTGCCGCGGAAGGAGTCCTTCACCTGCGGCGAGCCGGCGCCGTAGGTCTTCGTGTAATACGCGAGCGTGCGCTGCGTGAGATCGTAGTAGGTGCCGGTGATCGCCTCGAACGCGCGGAAATCCGGATGCGAGAGGCCGTTGGTCGTCATGCCGCCGAGGCGGATCGATGGCTCGGCGAGGAGCACGCTGTGGCCGCCCTTGGCGGCCGCGATCGCCGCAGCGATGCCGCCGGGCGTGGCGCCGTAGATGACGACGTCAACCGGTTCGCCGCGAAGCGAAGCGATGAGGCTGAGAGCAGCGAGCGAGAGAAGTCGGCGGATCATGGGGTGAAATCGAAAAAGTTTTTTGACCGCGGATTACGCGGATGGCGCGGATGGATCTGAGTCTTCCTGCCTTTATCCGCGATATCCGCGTAATCCGCGGTCGAAAGCTCCGGGGGAAAAGCGCGCTCGGCCCTACCCTGCTTTCACTTCCGACCACGCGATCTCGTGCGGCAGGCGTCCTTGTTTTACGGATATGGCCGACGCCCGGCCGGCGGCCTCGCCCATCGGCACGGCGTTGCCGGTAACGCGATAGCTCGAGTGGGCGATGAAGTCGCCGCTGATGCAGCGGCCCGCCATCATGAGGCCGTCGACGTCCGCGGCAATCAGCGCGCCGAGCGGAATGTCGTAGGGCTTGGCGCCCAGCGCGCGGTATTTCTTCACCTCCCGCTCGATCTCATCGAGGCCGGAGAACATGTCGCCGGGGCGGACGTTGTGGACGTCGAAGCCGAAGTTCACGCGGCAGGCGGCATTCTCGTGCTTCTTGCCGGCGACGATGTCGTCGACCGTCACCTGCGCACGGCCGCGGATGCGGCGGCCCTCGCGCACGCCGATCTGCTCGGCCGTCGCGACCACCGCGACGTCCTTCCACGGTCCGCCGAGCCTGCGCAGGTCCGCGACGATCTGGTGCACCTCGCGCCGCGCGCGAATCGTCGCCTCGCTGATCTTGGCGGCATCGTAGGCCGGAATGCCGTATTCGTGATTCGTCATCAGCGAGAAGATCCCGCTGTGCAGGAGGCGCAGCGTCGGCGCGCTGTAGGAGGGCTTGATGCCGGAGTCGCGCATCAATTTCACCATATTCGACTTCGCTTTTTCACCGGCGACCTCGCGGACAAACTCCGGAATGGCTTCGGCGTTCAGGCCGGTGAGCAACGCCATGAGCGACATCGGCTGGCACTCGCAATTCGCGTTGATGCCGACGTCGAACCTGCAGCCGGCCTGGACCGCGAGGTCGCCGTCGCCGGAGCAGTCGATGAAGCGATCAGCGGTCCACGCCTGGCGGCCGGACTTCGATTCGGTGAGGACGGCGACCAGGCGCTGCTTCGCATCGACGACCGCGCCGGCGAGCTGCGTGTGGAGCTGAATCTTCATGCCGGCGGTGACGCACAGCTCCTCGAGCACGACCTTCATCAGCTCGGGATCGTAGATTTCGCCCTTCGTCTTTTTCGCGACGTCGCTCCCGCGGGCGATCATCGCCTGCAGGATTTCCTGCATGATGCCGGTCTTGCGGCCGCCATCGATGATCTTGGTTAGCATACCCGCGGTCCACACGCCGCCGAGGCAGCCGGCCGTCTCAATCAACTGCACTTTCGCGCCCGCGCGCGCCGCGGCGAGCGCGGCACCGATGCCGGCGGGTCCGGCGCCCACGACGAGCACCTGGCTGTGTCCGGCGATCGGAACGGACCGCTGCGCCTCCACGAGACGGCTGCCGCCCGCGAGCTCGCCGCTGGTCCGCAGCACCTCGCCCTTCGCGAAGTTCGGCCACGCCGCGGGCGCGCCGGCGGGCGTCGCCGCGCGCGCCAGCGTGAGCGTGGGGCCGACGACGGCGCCCGTGAGCGCGGCTTGCAGGAAACGGCGGCGGTCAGGACGGGGAGCGTGCGAGTTCATGCGGCAATTGAATCAGAAGCTGCCCTTGATCCCCATCGTGATGCCGACGCCGTTGGCGCCGGTGAGGTAGACTTTCGCGTAGTCGGGCGTGGCGGGGCCGTAGCGCATCGTGATGGCGCGGGTGTTGAAGACATTCTGCGCGGCCACGTAGAACTGGAGCCACTTCTTCAGCTCGACGTCGAGATTGAGATCGAGCGTGAGCCGGCGATCGTCGTATTCGAAGGCGTCGGTCCCGAGCTGCGGCTGCGCGCCGAGGCGCCGTTTGCCGCGGTAGTTCCACTTCGCCATGAACGTCGCGGGCCGCTTCGTGTAGCTGAAGCCCCAATTCAGGCTCTCGGGTGTGAAGGCGTTGAACGCTGCGGTGCTCTGGCCCTCGAGGCGCAGCTTGGTGCCGTTGACGAAGACACTGGCGTTGCGGCCCCAGGTCCCCAGCTCGCGCAGCGACTGCCGCACGTTGAACTCGACGCCGTAGACGCGCGCCGAGCCGCCGTTGATCTGCGTGCTCACGCGCCAGCCGAGGTAGCGGGGGTCGAGTCCGAGCTCCTCGATGTCGGCGGCCTGGGCGATCCGCACGGTGTTGGAGAAGAAATCCTTGATGTCCTTCAGGAACACGCCGGCGCTGAAAATGCCGCCGCCCTTGGTGTAATACTCCAGCGAAAGATCGTAGTTGTCGGCCGACCACGGACGCAGCCCGGTGTTGGTGACCGTGATGTTGCCCTGCACCACGGAAGGATCGCCAATCTGCTCCTCGTCGAGATCGGCCTCATCGACCTGCGCGGTGGGGATGATGTTGTTGAGGTTGGGCCGACCGTAGGTCTGCGCCCAGGCCGCCCGGCCGATGAGGTTCTCCGCCAGGTTGTAGTTCACGTGCAGGCTCGGGTAGTAGCCGTCGTAGCCGCGGGCGGCGCGATACTGGCGCTCCTGGGTCGTGAGGCGGAGCTGCTCCATCGAGCCCAAGGCACCGGCGTCGGCCCGCCGGACACGCTGCCCGGCGGCATTGCGCACGAAGGTGCCGTCGGCATTGCGCGCCCACACGGCGCTGAGGTCGACGAGCGCGCCGAGACCCTCGGTCTCGGTTTTCTCGTAGCGCACCCCGGTGAGCACCTTCAGCCGCGACGAGAACAGCGAGAACTCGGTCTGCGCGTAATACGCGGTGACGGCCTCCTCGAAGACCTGCGAGTTGTTGATGCGGAAATTCTCCTCGGCCACGAGCTGCGCCGCGGTCTTGGTGAAGAGCGCGGGGTTCGCCTGGTAGGCCTGGTAGGCGAGGATCGGCGAGACGTGCGGGAGATTGCGGAATCCGTAATAGTGATACTGGTTCTTGTAGACCGGCGAAACGAAGGGCGCGGGCGAGCGGTCGCCGTTGATGCCGTTGTAGGTCCAGTTCTCGTTGCGGCGGCGGATGTCGCGCGTCTGCGTGCGCTGCTGCGCGCCGACCTGCACGGAGGCGGGAAACGACAGGAAGCCGAGCGCGCGCCCGAGGTCGGCGGAGCCCGACTCGAAATCCTCGCGCGTGCGGCGCGGCGTCGAGTTCGTCGTGGTGAGCTGGTAGTTGTTGATGTCGTAGAGATCCACCTCGCGATTCGTATTGTCGAAAATCTTCAGCGACTCGGGGCGCACGTCGTTGATCTGTCGAAACTCGAGGCGCGACGGATTGCGCAACGAAATCGCCATCTGGCGGAAGTGGCCCTCGCTCTGGTCGCGGTAACCGCCCTGCGCGCGGGACTTGTCGGCGGCGAGCATCACCTTCCAGGTGCCGTTGTCGTAGCGGTAGCGGATGTTGCCGGCGGTGGCATCGGTGACGATGTGCGTCGAGGTCGCGCCCCCGAGGGTCACCGCGGCGCGGCCGGTCGCGCCGATCGTGAAGTCGTCGCCGTAGCTGAGCGGCACGCCGGTCGCGGGCGTCGGCGTGGCATTGGTGCCCAGGCCGGCGTTGAACTCCGTCGCGATGCGGGTGGAGGCAAAATGACTGACCTGGCCGCCGGCCGAGAGAATGCCGTGGCGGGTGACCTTCCAATCGGCCTTCAAGCCGATCGACTGGCGCACGAGGGTGCGCGGCGAATCGAGCAGGCGGTAGGTCTGGAGATAGGGCTTCGCCGGCGTGGCCCCGGTGCCGGCGGCATTGGCGTTGTAGGTCCGGTAGGAGTAGTGGAGTTTTGCATACCGCTCGGAGGCGGCGCCGGTCATGACGAGACCGAACCGGGAGTTGATCGGCAGGGTGAGGTCGAAATTTCCGCCCGGCTTCATCTTGTAGATCCTCTCGTCGGTGGTGTGCGGCGCCTTCCGCAGGTCGAAGTTTTCGCTGTTGGCGGCGAGGTTCAGGTTGTAGCGGAACTGCATTTTCTTCCGCTCAAAGGAGCTCTTGCTCACCATGTTCACCGAGCCGGAAAGCGAGTCCGCGCGGTTGGAGGGCGTCGGCACCTTGGCGACTTCGATGCGGGAGATGTTGTTGATCGAAGCCTGGTTGAAGGAAAACGCGCGCGAGTCGCCGAGGGCGTTGGAGGTGTTGGCCATCTGCGCGCCGTCCGTGGAGACCGCGACCATGTGCGAGGCGAAGCCGCGGATGGAGACCGTGGAAACGGTCGTGCCGTCCTCGTAGTCGTATTCGGGCGTGAGGCCCGGCACGAACTTGAGGAACTCGCCGATGTTGCCATCCATCACGTCGCCGAGGGAGTCGGCGGCGACCACGTTCTTGATGTTGGGCGCGAAGCGCTGCTCGTTGATCGCGATGGCCGCGCCGTCGGTCTCGCGCGACGAGGAGACGGTGAACGAGTCGAGCGTGACCACACCCTTCTGATCCCCGTAGCGCGCAACGGAGGTGAGATCGAAATGATGCGTCGCCTCCTGGCCGGGCGTGAGCTGCAGCGAAACCTGCTGCGGATCGAGGCCGGTGTAGGAGGCCTCGAGCACGACCGTCGGGCCTGGCACGCGATTCAGCCGGTAGGTGCCGCTCTGATCGGTGAACGCGACGAGGTCGGTGCCGCGCACGGCGACGCGCGCGTTGTTGAGGAACTGGCCGGTGGCGACGTTCTGCACGCGGCCGGAGACGGCGGCGACCGGAGCCTCGGCGGCGGCGGCGGGATGACCGGGGGAAATCGCGAGGGCGAGCCAGGCGCCGAGGAGGGCGAGGGGGTTTCGTTTTTTCACGGAAGCGGGAGGACTGGAGGCGGGGGCGGAAGCGGACGGCGGCGGGGGAGCGGGTGGCGGCGGGGCGGCGCGTTGGATCGTCAGCGTGCCGTTGCGCTCGTCGCACTCGACGACGAGGCCGGTGCCGGCCACGAGGCGGTCGAGCGCGGCGCGCGGAGGAAATTCGCCGCGCACGGCCGGCGTGCGGATGCCGCGGACGGTCTCCACGAAAAAAATAATCTCCAGCCCGCCCTGGCGCGCGGCGAGTTTGAGCGTGTCGGCGGCGTCGCCCGCCGGGAGGTCGAACGGGTGCGTCGCCGGGGCGGCCGGCGCGGCGATCGCCAGCAAGGCAAAGAGGAGGCAGGCGCCAGACCGGACGAAGAGACGCCGGAGCATGGAGGGGTTCGGGGCAAGCGACTCCAGACGCGCCGGCCCGGCGGTTTCACTAAGGAAAAATTCTCCGCGGTGGATTTTCACGGCGCGAACGAGGGGGAGAAAGGCGCGCGGCGGAGGGAGCCGCGGGCCTCAGCGCCGGCGATGGACGACAATCTCGGTGGCACCGCGGCGCTCGATGTGGACGCCGGGCGCGGCGGCGAGGAACTTCGCGAACCCCTCGACGTTGTCGGAGCGGATCGAGGCGACGATGGGCATCGCGGCGAGTTCCGCGTCGGCGAGGATGAACTGCACGCGGTTGCGGCGGTTGAATTCGACCACGGCGGCGGCGAGCGGCGCGGAGGAAAAATCGAGGAGGGTCGGCTGCCAGTTGAGCTGCTGCGCGATCGCCTGGGGCGTGACCGCGGCAATCTGTGGCGGCGTGGAGGTGGTGAGGGAAACGGTGGCGCGATGGCCCGCGGCCACCAGGGAAGCCGGCGCGCGGGTCGCACTGTCCGCGGCGACCGGCGCGGGCGGCGCGACGGCCACCCTGCCCTCGGTGACGAGCACCTCGACGGCCGCGGCGTCGAGCCGCACGCTGAACGCGGTGCCGACGGCGCGCACATCGACGCCGCCCGCCCGCACGATGAACGGCCGCGCCGGATCCCTGGCCACGGTGAAGAGCGCCTCGCCGCGGACGAGCGTCGCGCGCCGCTCTGCGGCGGTGAACGACGTGGTGACGACCGCGCCGTGGTTCAGCTCCACGGACGATCCGTCCTCCAGGATCAGCCGCTTGAGCTCGGGCGCCGCCGCCATCGCCGGGGCGGGCGACGCCGCGGAGCCCGCGCGTTGCCAGGCCAGGATGACGGCGATCGCAGCGGCGGCGGCCAGCACCGCGGGCGCGAGCCAGTGGAGCCGGCGGCGGGGCGGCGCGAGCAGATCGGCGTTGGGCTCCGCGCTGTGCTCGGGCCGCCAGTGCGCCAGCGCGCTGAAGTCGCCGACGGTGCGGCGGTGCACCGCAAGCCATTCGCCGTGGCGGGGATCAGCGGCGAGCCAGTCCAGAAACGCGTCCTGCTCGGCGGCGGTGAATCCGCGATCGCGCCGCACCAGCCAGTCGGCGGCGGCCTGCGCGCGGAGCTGCGCCTCGGGTGAGTCGGGCTCGGGAGGTTTCATCCGTGCGGGCGCCGGTGGCCCGTGCGGCGCAGCATGAAGTCCGTGCAGCGCGCCGTGCCGATCGCGAGCTGCGCGGCGACGGTGCGATCGGAGATGCCGAGCTTTTCCCCGATGACGCGCTGCGCCAGGCCATAGACGATGCGCAGCGTCATAACCTGGCGGCAGCGCTCCGGCAGAGACTGGATGGCCTCGGTCAAGAGGGCGCGTTCCTGTTCGCGGGCGACGGTTTCGGGAATGCCGGCATGGTCATCCAAGACGTTTGCGAGGTCGGTTTCCACTAAGGAATCCGTGCGCGAGACGGCGTGGCGGCGGAGCTGGTCGAGGGCGAGGTTGCGGGCGACGGCAAAGAGAAACGCCTTCGGTGCCTGCAACTCGCCGGTCGCGCGCGCCCGAAGCACGCGGAGCAGCGCCTCCTGCACCACGTCGTCCACCGCGAGGCGGGGCCCGAAACCGTGCGCCAGCCACGCGCGCAGCATGGCCTCGTGCGGCTGCACGTGCTCGGAAAACCAGCGCGCGGTCTCGGGGTCACACGGGGGCATCAGGCGGGGAAGCGCGGAAGCGGGAGGCCGTTTCCTGCGCGGCGGTGTGGGGGAACCGCCCGCCGTTGTCGATGGCGATTTGGACGGACGGAGTCCGCGAACCGAAGTGTCGGGTCCGCGCCGGTCGCACTTGACCCCGCACGCCTCCACTTCCGGAGTGCAGGAGGCGCGGCGGCCGATCCCGCCGCGCCGTTCCCACCCCGAACGGATTTTTCTCCCCGCCGTAACACGATCCTTCCCACCATGATTCGTTACCTGCTTCCCCTCGCCCTGCTGCTCACTCCCGCCGCCCTGCGGGCGGAAAACTGGTCCAACTGGCGCGGGCCGCTGCACAACGGCTCCAGCCCCGAGAAGGGCCTGCCCGAAACCTTCGGCAAGACGGAGAACGTGAAGTGGGCCGTCGAGATGCCGGGCATGTCCGCAGGGACGCCCGTGATCTGGGGCGACCGCGTGTTCGCGACCGCCGCCGATCCGAAGGTGAACCTGCAGGCGGCGCTCTGCCTCGACCGCCAGACGGGCCGGCTGCTCTGGCGCGCGGACATCAGCGCCTACACGACCGACGGCCAATACAGCAACTCGTGTTCCCCGTCGCCCGCGACCGACGGCAAGATCGTCGTGTTCTTCTTCGGCACCGGCGACCTCGTCGCCTTCGAGGTCGGCGGAAAAAAACTCTGGGAGCGAAACATCGGGCCGTTCGCGTTCCAGTGGACGTTCTCCTCCAGCCCGCTGCTGCACGACGGCCGGCTGATCCTGCAGGTGCTGCAGCGCGACGTCGCGGTGCGCGGCAACGGCAAGCCGACCGGCAACGAGTCCTTCCTGCTCGCGGTCGATCCCGCCACGGGCAAGGACCTCTGGCGGAGTATCCGCCCTTCGGATGCCGTGGCCGAGTCGCGCGAAGCCTTCAGCACGCCGCTGCCGATGGTTCACAACGGCCGAAAGGAACTGGTCGTGGTCGGCGGCGATGCGATCTCGGGCCACGATCCCGCGAACGGCCGCGAACTCTGGCGCTGGGGCACCTGGAACCCGACGAAGATCGGCCACTGGCGGCTCGTCCCCTCGCCCACCCTGGGCGGCGGCGTCATTCTCGCCTGCGCCCCGAAGAACGCGCCGGTCTATGCGGTGAAGGCCGGCGGCAGCGGCCCGATCGCGACCAAGAGTCTCGCCTGGCAGAGCCACGTGCAGCCGACCGAGGACGCGGCCGAAGCCGCGCCCACGCCCAACGAGCGCGACCTGACGAGCGATGTGCCGACGCCGCTCTTCTACGAGGGGAAGTTCTACATTCTCAACGGCACGAAAAAGAAGCTCTACTGCATCAACCCCGCCGACGGCTCGACTGTGTGGAGCGGAGACCTGGGCGGCCGGTCCGTTTTCCAGGCCTCGCCCACCGCCGCGGACGGCAAGCTCTACGTGATGAACTTCGACGCCGAGGTCTTCGTGGTGCAGACCGGCGGCACGGAGTTCAAGCTGCTGCACAAGGCGAGCTTCAAGGACGACGGCGACGGCACGCGCCACCGCTCGAGCATCGCGATCTCGCAGGGGAATCTCTTCGTGCGCACGGGCACGAAACTGTTCTGCCTGGGGAAGTGACGGCCCGGCCGCCAGGATCGCGACTGCGGAATCGCTTGGTCGCCCACCTTCGCGTCATTCCCAAATCGCTTTCATCGACCAGGCCGTCAGCGACCGCAGCTCCGCCTCCTGTCCCTGGGCGAGAAGCGAGACGCCGATGCTGTCGCTGCGACCGGGGTGAACGCGCAGCGCGACGCACTGCCGGCCATTCACAAACACCTCGACGATCCCGCGATCGACGAAGACGCGCACCCGGAAGGGCTCGTCAGGTGCCACGAAAACGGGGGCGGACTCCGGCGGACGGGACCGCACATCGGGACGCTGCGACGAGCGCGTGGCATCCAAGGTGACCATGCTCAACGCCCGCTGCGGCGGCATGAACCGGCTCGTGACCTGGCGGTTTCGGAACAGCGCGATGCGCGTGAACTCCTCGCCGCCCGGTGACCGCAGCACCTTGAGTTCCACCGTCGGCGCCTGCTTCGGATCGATCTCCGCGACGAGCTCCAGCGCGCGGCCTCCGACCGCCGGGAGCACGATCTCCTCGTTGGCCGGCAGCCGCATCGCCGCCACTTCCCGCGGCGCGCCGCGCAGCGTCTCGAACTTTCCCGCCGGCTCGATTCCCACTTCGTCGCGGCCGCTCAAGGTCAGGCGCCGCGGCAGCGTCATGATGCCCTCGTGGCGGCGCGCCGGGGCGGCGAGCGCGGAGTTGACGTTGAAGATCGCGATGACGCCACCCTGGCCGTCGGCGGTCGCGGACGGCGCGTGGACCCCGCCCGGCAACACGGCCCCGAAATTGAACCGTCCGTGCGACGTCGCCACGAACTTGTCCCGCGCCCGGTCGTAGTCACCGAGCAGATACTGCCCGCTGCTCGTGTGGCTGAAGAAGAGGAGAATGTGGCGGTCGCCGAGCGGCAGGAAATACGGGCAGGCGCCGTCGTCGCCCACCTGCGTGAATGCATTGCCCTCGACGAACGAGTGCACGAACTCCCACCGCACCAGGTCGCGCGAGCGAAACAGGAACTGCGCGAAGACCGGCTGGCCCGCCGGCCCGGAGTAGTCCACCGAGCCCGAGAGCGAGTAGTAGACGCCGTCCTTTTTCCAGATGCACGGATCGTAGACGCGATACGGCAGCGGCTCGCGGGAGAGGAAATGAAAATGGCGGCCGTCCTGCCGCAGCGGAATGACCGTCGTGCCGGTCACCTTCTCCCAGTTGAGCAGGAGCGGATCGCGCGCGAGCGCGACCATGTTGCCGAGCTCGCGGCCGTGATACATCGCGATCGCACGATCCTCCTCGATGAGGATCGCCCCGGAATAGCACTGCTCCTCGGGACCCGGATACAGCGCGTGCGGCAGATCGCGCCAGTGGATCAAGTCCTCGCTCACGGCGTGGCCCCAGTGCCAGCGCGCATCCTCCACCGGCCGCGCCTGGTAGAACAGATGCCAGCGGCCCTGCCAGAAGCAGAGGCCGTTCGGATCGTTGAGCGGCCCCTCCGGGCTGCTGAAATGATAGAGCGGCCGGTCCGGATCCGTCGCGGCGGCGCGCCGGGCGGCGCGAAAGCGCTCAAGCAGCGGATTGGCTTTCAACTGCGCCGCCTGCTCCGGTTCCGTGGCGGCAAACTCATACCGCGGCGCCTTCGAGGCGGGGAAGCGCGGCGCCTCGGCGGCACCGAGGCCGCCGAGCTCCGCCAGCAAACAGCCGAGCAGGCGCAGGCTCCGCCCGTTCAGCCCCGGATTCATGGCGACGCTCAGCGCCCGGCCGCCACCTCGGCCACGAGGAGCTGCGTCCAGTCGCCCTCGTTCACGTTGAAATAAATCCGCCGGCCATCGGCGCTGAAGATCGGGTGCGGGTGGTTCTTCCGCCACGATTTGGCGCCGCGGCTGTTGTTGAAGCGGCGGAGGATCTGGTGCTGGCCGCCGCGCATGTCGCAGATCACCACGCCCCATTCGCCCGGCGCGCCGCCGAGATTGGTCAGCAGGCCGTCCTTGACGAAGAGTTTTCCGTCCGGGCTGACCGACGGATGGTCGCCCGGCAGCAGCGGCACATCGGGCACGCGGGACATTTTTCCGCCGTCCGCCGTGTCGAAGAACAGATTGCCCGCCTCGATGATCCGCCGCGAGTCGGGATGCCAGCCGGGGTGGCCCCATTTCTCCCGCATGAACACCGGCTCCTTCGCCGCGAGATCGTAGACGACCGTGCCCTGGCGGTGGCTCGCCTTGCTCGACATGTAATTGTTCGCCGCGCCGTCGGGTCCCGGCGCCGACATCTTGAAGAACACGCGCTGACCGTCGGGCGAGATGTGAGGGAAGAAGATCGATGTCGGCCGATCGCCAAACTCCTTCTTGAGCCACGCGCCGTAGCGCCGCTCGACGTCTGCGATCGTCACGACGGTGCGGATCTCGCCCGTGGCGGCGTTGAGCAGCTCGAGGTCGCGATGCGGCCCCGGATTCCAGTGGCAGCCGTAGAGCGGCAGGAGATCGTCCACCGCGCGGCCGAAGCAAAGCTGCCGGTTCTCGGCGAGCACGCGGTCCTTCCCGGTGTCG
>CAZENI010000092.1:0-20901 GCA_964513055.1 uncultured Opitutus sp. | reverse complement strand
GCCACGGCAGCAGACGCTGGCGGATGGAACGACGGTCGAGTTCAAGGACGGGGCGGAGATCGAGGTGGATTTCGGCGGCGCGCTGCGGCGCGTGACGCTGCGCCGGGGCGAGGCACATTTCCAGGTGGCGAAGGATGCCGCACGGCCCTTCGTCGTGACGGCCGGCACGGTCGAAGTGCGCGCGGTCGGCACCGCTTTCTCCGTGCAACTCGCTCAGACCGCCGTGGAGGTGCTGGTCACCGAGGGGCAGGTGGCGCTGGAACAAGTGTCGGCCGCCCCCGTGAGCGAGCCCGCGCCGGCGGCCGCGGCCCTCCTCGACGCGGGGCATCACGCGGTGATCCCGCTCGCCGGCGAGAAGCCGCAGATCAACCCGGTGCCCGTCGCGGAGATGACCAAGCGGCTGGCGTGGCGCGTGCCGCAACTCGAGTTTTCCCGCACGCCGCTGGGCGAAATCCTGCCGTTGATGAACGAACACGCGCTCGCGCGCGGCAAGCGCCCGATCGCCATCGATCCCGGCTCGCCCGGCCTGCGCGACGTCCGGCTCAGCGGCTTTCTCGCCGCCGACAACACCGAGGGTCTCGCGGGCCTGCTGCGGGCGAATTTCAGCGTGCAGGTCGAACTGTCGGAATCGCGCATCACGCTGCGGCAGGGGCAGTGACGGTTTCCGCCGGCGGGGCCGGGGTGGAGATTTGCCTAAGGCATCGCGGGCGGTGGCTCGTCTCATTTCGTATGACCCCCTGCCATCTTGCGACCGTGAGCTGTCGTCCGGCCCGCCGCCTTTGGTTTTCGATCCTGATGGGAGCCATGCTCTGCCTGGTTCCCCTGCACGCGGCCGACGCGGCGAAAAAATCCTTCGACCTGCCGGCCGACACCGCGGAGCGCTCGCTCAAGCGTTTCGCGCAACAGTCGGGCCTGGAGGTCGTGTTCGTCAGCGAGGTCACCGACGGCGTGCGGGCCAACGCCGTGCGCGGCGACTTCACGCCGCTCGAGGCGGCGCAGCGCCTCGTGGCCGGCACGCCGCTGCAGATCGTGCGCGATGCCGGCTCGGGCGTGCTGACCGTGGCCCGCGCGCCCCAGGGCAAGCCCGTCAGCCCGCCGCCGGAAAAAAACGGCGCAAGCCGGCCGCTCGCGGCGACTCCCGCCGCCGCCGCCGGCAAACCTGACGCTGCGGTCGCCAACGACGAGCCGCTCATGCTGTCGGCCTTCCGCGTCGATACGACGAAGGATCGCGGCTATGTCGCGACCAACGCCACGACGGGCACGCGGCTCAACATGGAGATCAAGAACATCCCCATGCCGATCGAGGTCATCACGCGCGAGTTCATCGACGACATCGGCGCGGTCGACGTGAAGGAATCGCTGCGTTACAGCGCCGGCATCGTCCAGGACACGGTCACGACGCCGAACAGCTTCACGTTCAGCCCGTCGGGCTCGGGCAACGCCGGCTCGATTAGCCGCGACAGCACGGCGATCAACATCCGCGGCTTCAACACGCGCTCGTTTCTGCGCAATGGCTTCCGGCAGGACACCATCACCGATGTGGTCAACATCGACCGCCAGGAGGTGGCGCGCGGCCCGCAGGCGCTGCTCTACGGCGTCGCGGCCCTCGGCGGCATCGTGAACATCACGCCGAAATATCCGGGCAACACGCCGCGCCGCAGCGCGCGCATCGGCTTCGGCTCGGACGAGTTTTACCGCTTCGAGGCCTACCACTCCGGCCCGATCCTCAAGGCCACCGACGGGCGCTCGCTCAACTACGGCGTCGGCTTCGTCTACCAGAATCTCAGCAGCCGCGATGACTTCGATGACCGTAGCCGGATTCTGGTGACGCCCGCCTTCGATTTCCGCCCGTTCAAGGACACGAACGTCTTCGTCGATCTCGAATACGGCAAGTTCCGCGTCGAGGGCAACGGCTTCAAGGACGTCTCCGACGCCAACGCCGGCAACGTCATCAACCGCTTCGGCCTGCGCGTGGCGGAGAACGTCAACGAGTATAACGAAGCCACCGGTGTCGCCCGCGATCGGTTCGGCCGGGAGCGCTTCTTTCGCCTCAGCGGCGGCGACACCTATGCGAAGGACGACTACTTCACCGGCACGGTCGAGGTGACACAGAAGGTGTTCGAGGGCCTCCGCGCCGTCATCGGCGCCAACTACACGGATGTGCTGACGCGGCGCCGGTCGCTGGATTCGCAGGGAGTTGCGACGACGAACACCGCGTCGCCCGCCGTCGCGCCCACCGGGGTGGGCGTTTGGACGCTGATTGGGCCCAACCCCGTCACGCCCGCGCAGACCTACTGGAAGACAATCAACTACCAGTGGAGCAATGGCGTCACGCACAAGTTGATCCGGCAGCTCCGCGCCGAGCTGAGCTACGAGTTTTCCGTGTTGGGCAACAAGCAGGTGCTCCTCGCCGGGCGCCAGGAGCAGACGATCGGGCAGATCGATCGGACGACGGCGCAGGTTACGAGCAACACCCCGGGCGGCACGAACCGCTCGTTCATCGCGTTCAACGATCTCAGCGGCATCCGCTACCAGGGCGAGCAGACGCGGGTGTTTCGCGAGACGCCGTTCTGGGAATGGAACACCGGGCACTACGCGACCTATCAGGGCCGGTGGTGGAACAA
Source organism: uncultured Opitutus sp. (assembly GCA_964513055.1). GTDB lineage: Bacteria > Verrucomicrobiota > Verrucomicrobiia > Opitutales > Opitutaceae > ER46. The sequence goes on along the minus strand of CAZENI010000092.1, from coordinate 18,277 downwards.
CCGCATCACGACCATCGGCGGCGTGCGCTGGAACCGCTACATGGTCCGCACCTACAACAACACCTTCGTGAAGGCCGATCCGACGCAGCCCGACGCCAATGTGGCCAACTGGGTGAAGCCCGCCGCGCCCGACCCCAACAGCCTCGTGAATGCGTTCGGCGGTGCGCCGATCGTGAACGGCTACCGCTTCGGCAACATCCCGCAGGAGGATACCAGCCCGACGGCCGGCGTGAGCTTCGCGGTGACGAAGGACATCTCGCTCTATGCCGTGAGCGCGGGCGGTATTTTTCCAAACACCGGCCAGCGCGACGGCGCGGCGAATCCGTTTCAGGCGGAGAAGACCAAGAGCAAGGAAGCCGGCCTGAAGTTTGACGTGTGGAAGGATCGCAACGGCCGGTCGCGCGTCTCCGCGACGGTCGCCGCCTTCCAAATCGATCGAAAGAACGCGATCTACAATTTGTTCTGGGCCCCGCAGCCCCGGAGCAACAACCAGGCGACGCTGCGCGCCGGCTTCACTGGCAACGTGCTGGTGACCGGCAGCGGCGCGGGCGCGTATGCGGTCACGAATTCCGGCTACACGACCTTTCAAACCGACAAGCCCGTCACCTATCTCGTGTCGACGACCTACGTCGCTCCGGGCGATCTCAGCCATCCGCGCGTGACGGGTTCGCCGCAGCAGGGCGGGTTCATCCTGGTGGATTACGCGTCGCTGGGTTCAGCCGCCACGGATCCTCTGCGCCGGGCCCTTGATGCCGCGGCGAATGACGCCAACAACTTCACCGCCAACCAGACCACCAGCGTGGGGACCGGCGCCACCGGGTTAAACGCCAACAACGGCTACATGAACCGCAACTCGGACACCGCCTACAGTGACCAGACGCGCGGGATCGACTTGCAGGTCTATTTCAACCTGACCGACAACCTCTCGACCGTGCTGACCTACCAATACCTCACGCAGGGCGTGCAGGGCGGTTTCCGCGTCGTCGATCAACCGAAGAGCACCGAGTATGACTCGTGGTGGAACTACATGGGCGTGCCGCTCGAGACACGCCGGGCGAACCTGGACGAATCGTCCTATGATTTCTCCGGCCAGACGAAGGGGCGCCGCACGATCGACAATCCGCGGAACCAGCTTTCGGTTTGGAATAAATACGACTTCACCAGCGGAAGACTGAAGGGCGTCGATCTCGGGCTCGGCGCGCAGTTCAATGGCCAGCGCCAGAGCGAAGTGCTGCTCACGAACGGCGCGCGCACGACAGAGGGCGTGGAGAACGTCCGGTTCAAGCCGAAGTTCAAGGCCGACTACAAACTCAACCTGGGCGTCGGCTACCGCACGACGCTGGCGAACCGGAAGTGGAGTTTCCGCCTCAACGTGAACAATCTGCTCGACCAGCAAAAGAAGGTGGCGACCGGCGAAAGCACGCTCTTCGTCGACTCCGTCACCGGCGCGCTCGTCGCCTCGACGGCTCCGACCGCACGCCGGATCACCGTGCCCGAGCGCGCGGTGCGCTACTACGATCCGATTTCGTTCCGGCTCACCGCGGGCGTCACGTTCTGAGGTCGGTTGAAGGCGTCGGCCGGGCGTCGCGGGCGCGCGCTTGCCACCGGCGGGCGCGTCCTCTTTGAACTGCGCATGAAACGCCGCCAGTTGCGCGGCTTTGACCTCAAGCAAATCAAGGGTGTTTCCAGCCTGATCGGCGTCGACGAGGTCGGCCGCGGGGCCTTTGCGGGTCCGGTGGTCGCCGCCGCGGTGTTGGTGACGCGCGATTTCCTCGAGAGCCGCTGGGCGACGGTGCGGAGTGGCGGCGTGAACGATTCGAAGCAGCTCTCGGCCGAGCAACGGGAGGAGCTGTGGGGGGAGTTCGAGCAGCTGGCGGCGGACGGTCGCATCCACGCCAACCACGGGATGGCTTCGGTCGAGGAGATCGAGCAGCTCAACATCCTCGGTGCGACCAAGCTCGCGATGCGGCGGGCGCTGGGTGGCATCTATCCGCCGGAGGCCTTCGAAGTGCGGCGCGACGAGCCGGACCTGTTCTCAAGCTCCGAGGAGCGCAGCACCTTCCAACCCACGGTCTCGGCCCGCGTGCTGATCGACGGGCTGGCGCTGCGCGGGTTTCCGTATCCGCACACCGCGTTCGTGAATGGCGACGCGCGCTCGCTGTGCATCGCGATGGCCTCGATTGTCGCGAAGGTCACCCGGGACCGGCTGTTGGTGGAGCTGGAGACGAAGTATCCGGGCTACGGCTTTGCGCGAAACAAGGGCTACGGCACCGAGGAGCACCGCGACGCCGTGCTGCGCCTCGGCCGCTGTCCGGAGCACCGGGAGGCGTTTCTGCGCAAACTGCTGGCCGTGCGCGTCGATCCCGCGCAGATGGATTTCCTGGCAACGCCCGATTGAAGTCATGGCCGTCAAAAAGAACTCCTCGCTGGATCGCGTGCTCGGGCGGCTCGACACGCTCGACTCGGTCAACCTGGCCAACCTGGTGCAGCGCCTCGCGCGCGAGCGCGCGGTCTTCGAAGAGGTCTTCAACACCCTGCAGGAAGGCATTCTCGTCATTCGCGACGACGGCGCGATCGACTACGCGAACGCCGCCGCGCACCGCCTGATCGGGCTGGGAGGCGATGAGCTCGCCGGGCAGACGCTCTGGCGCTTGGTGCCGGGACTGCGCAATTCGCTCGGGGCGGTCCTCGACGAAGAGGGCGGGATCGGATCGGCGCCAGTCGTCGCGCGGGAATTCGAGCTCACCTATCCGGAGCCGCGGACGCTGCGCCTTTACATGGTGCCGTTTCGGGCGGGAGGCGGATCGCCGGTGCGGCGCTTCGCGGTCATCCTCTCGGACATCACCAAGGACAAGCAGACCACCGAGGCGCGCATCGAGGACGAGCGCACGTCGTCGATTCTGCTGCTCGCCGCCGGCGTCGCCCACGAACTCGGCAATCCGCTCAACTCGCTGACGATTCACCTGCAATTGGTGGAGCGGAAGCTGAAGAAACTGAAGCAATCCAAGGAGAACGACTCCCTTGCGGAATCGGTGCGCATCTGCCGCGACGAGGTCGCGCGGCTCGACGGCATCATCGCGAACTTCCTCGAGGCCATCCGGCCGCGCCCGCCGGACCTGGCAGAGACCGATCTCACGGAGCTGCTGGCGGAGGTGCTGCGTTTCCAGCATCGCGAGCTGGCGGATCGGGGCGTCGAGGTGGAGGCCGAGACCGCACACCTCCCGCTCGTGCTCGCGGATCGCAACCAGATCAAGCAGGTGTTCTTCAACCTCGCCAAGAACGCGATGGAGGCGATGCGGCCGGGGGGGAAGCTGAAGATCAAGTCACGCGCCGACGATGACTCGGTGTATCTGCTTTTTGCCGACAGCGGCTCGGGGATCAAGCAGGAGGACCTGGTGCGGCTGTTCCAGCCCTATCACACAACCAAGGCAGGCGGCCACGGCCTGGGCCTCATGATCGCCCAGCGCATCATGCGCGACCACGGCGGCCAGATCGGTCTCGAGAGCAAGGAGGGCGTCGGGACGATCGTGACGCTGCAATTCCCGCGCAAGGATCGCCGCGTGCGGATGCTGCACCGGTGATCCGCCCGCCGCCGGGGCCGCCGCGCTCCTGGCGGCCTTCATCCGCATCAGTGCGGATGCGCGTTCGTGCTCTCCTGCGTTCCCGACGAGCCGGCGCTGGAGCTGCTCGAGGAGGAGGAATACGATGAGCTCGACGAGCTCGAAGAGCTGTCGGACGAGGAATAGGACGGCGCGGGCGCCGAATAGGAGGAGGCGTAGCTCGGAGCCGACTGCGAACTCGACGGCTCGGAGCGCTGGTAGCTGGATTCGGAACGCGAGTAGGATGAGCTGCTGTAGTCGCTGCCTGAACTCGAGGACGACGAGCGGGTGTTCCACCAGCTGGAACTCGACGAGGAGCTGGGACCCGAGCCATCGGAGCCCCCGCGCCACCGGCCGGGCTCACGTGAACTCGGCGGATAATTGCTTGGGCTGCTGGACGCGTAGGCGCCCTGGAAACGGCCGAGGACCGGCTGGATGCGCGGCGTATCGGGAGGGCAGTAAGCCGGGTCGTGGCGGTGCGGCGGATGGGTCGGCCGGGAGGCCGGCGGGCTCACCGGGTTCAGCGTGGGCGAGCTGTAGCTGTAGCCGTCGTAGTAGGAGCTGCCGTAGCTGTAGAAACCGTAGCCGTAATTGCTGTGCATGCCCCAAGGGTTGTTTCCAAAGCCGCCGGCGAAGCCGTAGCTGGTGGGATAGGGGCGCCCGATGTTGCTGGGCGCGCTGGCGTAGTAGGGATTCGTGCGAAAGCCGAGGGCCGTGGCGCGACCGCTGTTCTCGGGATCGTTGGGGTTCGGCGTGAAATTGATCCGCAGGATCGCCTCCGCCAGCGAAAGGTCCGTCACGATGACGTAGCCGAGCGGGCTGAACTGCTTTACCGCGAGCGCCTGGATCGCGGCAAACTGGGCGGGGGTGGGCTGGAGCACGCCGTCGACAGTCACCGCGAGCGCGATGGTCTTGGGCCGGCCGCGGTAGTTGGTCGTTGGCCGGCGGACCGCGTTCACACAGCCGCTGGTGAAGATGGCGACGACGCCGAGCAGGAGGGCCGGGAGGATGAGCGAGCGCTTCATGGGGTGCCTTGGGCTTTGAGTGACTATGGTTAGCAGCCGCCAACGGGAAAACCGGACAACCTCGCGACCGCGGGGGAAACCGAGGCCAAGTGTTCCGCTTGACGAAAAGGAACCCGAAACGTGACGCGGCGCAACGCTGCATTCGCGGAGGCGACGCGCCGAGCCCCGCGCCGCCCGACCCGGCGCGCTACTTCTGGAGATTCTCGAACTCCTTGCGGAGTGAAGCAGCGATAATGTTCTTCACGATCACGACCTGCTGTTCCTTCTTGCCGCCGGTGCGCACAGCGAGCTTCAGCGGGATCTCGTCGCTGGTGACGCCGAGCTGCGAGACCATCGGCTCCAGCATGCCTTTCTCGCCGGGCGCGATCGTGAGCTTGGGCGGGCGCACGGCAAAATTGCCGAGATCCGAATTCACCTCGGTCACCTCGAACTCGACGGGCTCGGTGCCCTTGTTCTCGAAGAGCACGCGCAGCGTCACGGGGGGCATCGGGCTGCCGGCCGCGCGGCGGGCACGGGCCTGGCGGATGTAGTCCTGCATCGCCTCCTTCTGCTCCTCCTCGGAGTCGCCGTAGCCGCCGATATTGTAGACCTCGGTGAACGCCCCCGCGTCGTCGCCGCGCCGGCGGCGGCCTTCCTGAAACACGTTGTCGTCCTCACCCGGGCGGGCGCCGGGACGGCGGCCGGGGCGCGCGCCGCGATCGAAGCCGCGGCTCACCGTGGCGAGCGCGGCGACTTTGCCATCGAGGAAAGTCCCTTCGCCGCGCATCGCGACCGGCCGCTCGACCGACTGCTTGGTGGCCTCTTCCATCATCAGATCCCTCGGGCCGGTGTGGGAGCCGCAGCCGCCTGCCAGCAGGGCCAGCGCGAGCGTGGAAATCGCGCGGACAGGATTCGGAAAAATCGCGGGGTGCTTCATGAGAAAATCAATGGACGCCAAGCCGAGGCGAAGGTTGCGACGAATGCAAGGGCGCGGCAGACGGCGCCGAATCTTTCTGGCGTTCGCGCCGTCTTGCTGCTGACACCTATGCAAACCGCATGGATTCAACTTCACCGAATGCGCTGGCTGATCTCGTGCGGCGGGCCCAGAAGGGCGACGAGGTCGCTCAACGGGAGCTCATCATCAGCTATCAGCATCGGGTGGCCGGCTTCGTCTACGCCATGACCGGTCGAAGTGATTACGTCGAGGACCTCGCCCAGCAGGTTTTCATCAAGATGATCCGCGCCTTGGATCGTCTGCAGGCGCCGGCGCAGTTTGAGTCCTGGCTGTTCCGGCTCGCGCGGAACACCTGCATCGATCAACTGCGGCGCCAGAAGCTGCGCCGGATTTTCCTGCCCTTCGGCGAGGAGCACGAAAACATTCCGGAGCCGGCCGGGGCGGTCGACACGGAGGAGCTCGATGCCCTGCGCCATGCGCTGGCCCAACTGCGGCCCCAGGACCGGGCCCTGCTGGCCCTCGTGCAGGAAGGCCGGAGCCACGCCGAGATCGCGGAAATTCTCACCACCAGCGTCGCCGCCGTGAAAGCTCGCCTCCACCGCGCGCGCGAACATCTTCGCGAGCACTACCAACCTGACCATGAATCCTGAAGATCCAGCCTGGCGCGCACTCCAGGACCACGCCTCGGCCCAGCTTCGCGGCGGTTTTGCGGATCGCGTCCTTCGCGCCGCGCACGGCCCGCAGCCGCAGACGTGGCAACAGTTGCAGCTTCAAGCGGAGCGCCAGCTCCGGCCCGGCTTCGCGGAACGGGTCCTCCGGGCCGCGCGCGCCGCGGCCGACATGCCGTCCCTCGCCAGTCAGTTTGCCCTGAGCGCCGTCACGGCCGCTCTCTGCCTCGCCGCCGTGCTCTTCGCGCACAATCGCAGCGTGGAACAAGCTGACGCCCGCAATCTCGCGGAGTGGCAGCAGATCGCCTCCCTCGTGGAGGACGATTCATCCGCCTTATGACGCAACGGGTCTTCGTCGCTTTCCTGACGGTCGTGGTGTTCGTGGCGGGCTATCTCGCCCGGCGCGCGACGGAGCCGCGCACGTCCGTGCCGCCCGCCCCGGCGGCGCTCGCCAAGGAATACGCGCGCACGGAGGTCCCCGCCGACAAGAAGAACGACCGCCAGCTCGACCGCGCCAAGCTCGTGGCCGATATCCAGAAACTGCGGGCGCAGATCGACGCCTACAGTGCCCAGGTCGACGAGATCTACGCCGAGTTCGACCGCGAGTTCGCCCAGCTCCTGCGGCCGGAGCAGAAGGCGAAGTTCGTCGCCAATCAGAAGAAGAAGGCGGAAAAGGACGCGAAGCGCCTCGCCGATCGCTCGCCGCTTTCCGACGAGGAGATTCAGCGCGCCAAGGACCGCCCGCTCACGTCGACCTATTGGAACGTCGTCGTCACCCCGCACCTCGAGTGGATGACGAAGGAATACGGCCTCGACGCGAGCCAGCAGAACAGCGTGCGCGCCCTGCTCGCCCTGCGGCGCAACAAATTCATCGCGCTTTACGACGCGACGCCGCACCCGAGCATCCGCCTGAGCAAGCTCGTGCCGCTCATCGAGCGTGTCGCGGCGCCGGCGAAGTAGGCGGCGGCTTGCGCGGCCGGGAGGTCGCGCCGGACGGTGGGCTTGACCGCCGCGAATCGCGCCGCGATTCATAGGCGCATGGTTCCGAGCGTGCTCATCGTTGATGACGAGAAACACACGCGCGAAGGTCTCCAGCAGGCTCTCGCGGAAAACTACGATGTCTCGGTCGCGGCCAACGCCGACGAGGCGTTCAATCTGCTCGAGGCTCAGCCCTTCGACGTCGTCCTGACGGACCTGCGCATGCCCGGCAAGTCGGGCCTCAAGGTCATCGACAAGGCGCTCGCGCTGCCCAACCGGCCCGCCGTGCTGATGATGACGGCCTACGGCAACATCGAGACGGCCGTCGAGGCGATGAAGCGCGGCGCGGTCGATTTCCTGACGAAGCCGGTGAATATCGAGCGGCTCGAGGTCCTCATCCAGCGCGCGCTCAAGACCAAGACGCTCGAGGTGCAGGTGGAGCAGTTGCACGAGCGGCTCGACGAGAAGTTCAAGATCGAAGGGATCATCGGCACGTCGCCCAAGCTGCACGCCGTGATCGAGAAGATGCGCCTCGTCGCCGCCTCGCGCGCCACGATCCTGATCGAGGGCGAGTCGGGCACCGGCAAGGAACTGATCGCGCAGGCCGTCCACCAATCGAGCCCGCGGTCGCGGGGCCCCTTCGTCGCGGTGCATTGCGCCGCCCTTTCCGAGAACCTGCTCGAGAGCGAGCTGTTCGGCCATGAACGCGGTTCGTTCACCGGCGCGACCGAGCGCCGGATCGGCCGGATCGAGTCGGCCGACGGCGGCACGCTCTTCCTCGACGAGATCGGCGAGATCTCGCAGTCGACGCAGGTGAAGCTGCTCCGCTTCCTCGAGACCAAGGCCATCGAGCGCGTCGGCGGCTCGAAGCCGCTCGATCTCGACGTGCGGCTGGTCGCGGCGACGAATCGCAACCTGGAGCAGATGGTCCGCGCCGGGAAATTCCGCGAAGACCTCTTTTTCCGCCTCAACGTCGTGCGGCTGTTCATGCCGCCGCTGCGAGAGCGGCCCGAGGATATCCCGCTCCTGCTGGCACACTTCATCCGCGTTTTTTCCGAGGAGAACGGCATGCCGCCCCTCACCGTGGAATCGGGGGCGCTGCGGACCCTGCAAGCGTATGCCTGGCCGGGAAACATCCGTGAGCTGCGCAATTTCTGCGAGAACGCCGTCGTGCTGCGCCGTGGCGGCAGCCTCACCGAATACGATCTTGAGCCGAAATTCCGGCCGGGCGCGCTGGCGTTGCCCGGACCGGGCGAGGCCGGCGGCGGCGACACGGCAGGGGCGGCGGGCGCGGCCCTCGCGGCGGCGACGGCGTCGGGCGGCGGTTCCCTTTCGGTCGAGGAGAACGAGAAGCGCCTGTTGCGCGAGGCGCTCCTGAAATCCCGCGGCAACCGGACGCGGGCCGCGGAAATGATGGGCGTGAGCCGCCGCACGCTGCATCGCAAGATCGCGCAGTGGCCGGAGCTGGACGTGACGGATAAATGAGCCGTCCGCGCACCGCCCAGGAGCTGATCCACTGGCTCGAGGTCGGCGCCGGCGCGCGCTGGGTGCGGCTCGGGGCGATGCTGGCCGGCACGCTCGCCCTGTCGCTGCTGGTCGCGTGGAAGCAGTTTCGCGGCCCGCTGTCGGAGACGACCCTGGTCCAGGCGGACGTCGGCCGGCAGCTCGCGCGGGGCGAGGGTTTTTCAACCCTCGTGAACTATCCGCAGACGGCGGCGGTATTGAAGGCGCGTGGCCATGCCTTCGACCCCCTGCGACCCTATCCCGAGCTGCATCAGGCTCCGCTTTATCCGGTCGTGATTGCCGGTGGCCTTCGCCTGCTGCCGGCGGCGAAGCGCGACGCGATGTTCCGTTCGGCACCGGTGCCGCCGGACGGCTATGGCGGCGACTATTTCCTGCTCGGGCTCAACCTCGTCCTGCTCTGGCTCGCGGCATGGCTCACGTTCGATCTGGGCCGGCGGCTGTTCGAGCCGCGGGTCGGCTGGCTGGCGGCGCTCGCGTTGTTGGTCTCGGTTCCCATCTGGGACGCGACGGTGGCGGTTAACGGCACGCCGCTCCTGATGGTGCTGGGACTGGCGATGTTTGCGTGCTGGCACCGTCTCGAGGTGGCGACGGAGGAGAGGCGAGGGGAGAGCCTGCCCGTCGGCTGGCTCGTCGCGTTGGGCGTGGTGGGGGCGCTTCTTTTTCTCACGGAGTATTCCAGCGGCGTGCTGGCGCTGGTGGCGCTGGGCTACGCGGCGCGACGGTTTCACGGGCGGCAGGCGTGGCAGGCGTGCGGTTGCGTGGCGCTGGGCTTCGCCGTGGTCGCGGGACCCTGGGTGGCGCGGAATGTCGCGCTCACCGGCCATCCGGTCGGGCTGGCCGGCCAGAACGTGGCGCTGAAGGCCGGCGATCCCACGGCGGAGCCGGCCGTGGTGCGCGCGACACTCTCCGCCGAAGCGCCCCGCTTGGACTTGCGGAAACTCGGCAACAAGGCGCTGACGTCCCTGCAGGAAAACCTCAAGTCGCGGATCTGGTCCGGCGGCGCGATGTGGCTGGCGGCGTTCTTCGTCGCCGGGACGTTGTATGCCTTTCGCTCGCCGGTGGCGAACCGGCTCCGGTGGATGGTGGCGGCCGCGCTGGCGGCGGCGCTGGTCTCGCAGGCCGCCCTCAATTCCGGCGAGAGCGAGCGTTTCGCGGCCGTCTGGCTGGCGCCGTTGCTGATGATCTTCGGGGCGGGTTTCTTTTTCGTGCTGGTCGGGAGCAACGCCACGCTGAACGCGTGGCCGCGGCTCGTGGCGACCGGCCTGCTGGCCGCGCAGGCCGTGCCGCTGATCCACGACGTGCTCGAGCCGCGGCGCTTTCACTTCCAGTATCCGCCCTATTTCCCGGCGCTCTTCCAGGCGATGCACCACGGCTTCGAGCAACGCGCGGCCCCGGGGAAATTCGGCATGATGGCCGACGTCCCGGCGGGCCTCGCGTGGTATGGGCAGGCGCGGGCCTGGGCGCAGCCGCCCCGGTTGCGGGACTTCTACGCGGTCACGCTGGAGCAACCCATCGGGGTGTTGTTGCTGACGCCGCGCACCCTCGATCGCCCGTTCTTCTCGGAGCTCAACGCCCGCCGGCTCGTCCCCGGCTCGCTGGTCGATGCCTCGAACCGTTTCGGGGAATGGGGCGAAATCTACGCCGGCCTGCTCACCGGCACCCTGCCGCGCGAGTTTCCGCTGCGCGTGCCCGAGAAGTGGTCGGAGAATCTCTACCTCCTCCTCAATCCTGCCCTGCCGCCGCCTAGGGGAAAATAATTGCTTCACTAGGGGGCGCATTCGTAGCGTCCGCCTGCGTGCTCCGGCTTCCGACGAATCCCCTTTTCCGCGCCATCTTGCTGGGCGCGCTCACGGTCGCCTCCCCCGGCTGGGCGGTTTACGCTCCGGTTCCTGACCAGGAGCAGGGCAAAGACCTCACGATCACGTTGAAGGGCGGGATTTCCTACGACAGCAACCTGTTCGCCGCGGCCTCGGGCGCGGTCGGCAGCACCATCTACTCGGTCGCGCCCCGCGTCGTCTACAACGCGTCCGTCACCGACCAGACCTTTCTCTCCGCCGGCTATGGCCTGACGCTCGATCGCTTTGAAAAACGGCCCGGCGACAAGCTGCTCGACAGCCACGACGCCTCGCTCCGCCTTGCGCACGCGTTTTCGAAATCGACGACGATCGACGTGAACAACCTGTTCATGATCTCGCGCAACCCGGAGTCGCTCCTCGCCGGCGTGCCGCTGAATCCCGACCAGTCGTTCACGCGCAACCAGCTCGACGCTCGCTTCAACACTCCGCTCAACGCCAAGTCCACCGTCGTGGTGAAGGCGCGCTCGGTCTATTTCGAATATCGCAACGAGGCGCTCGGCCGCACCCTCGACCGGATCGAGAATCTCTACGGGGCCGCCGTCGACTACGCGGTGTTGCCGGAGCTCAAGGCCGTCGGCGAGGTGCGACACCAGGATGTCTATTACCGGAAGCTCGGTGAATCGAAGAACAAGGCGTCCGACTTTGTGATGGGCGGCGTCGACTACGCGGTGGCGCGCAAGCTGTCGCTGAGCAGCCGCGTCGGCGTCGAGTGGCGCGACCGCGAGTCGGAACGCGACGCGACCGCTCCGTTCGTCGAACTCTCCGCCAAATACGACTACACGGAGAAGTCGTTTGTCACCTTCGGCTACGGCTACAACCTCGAGGAGACGTCCGACACCACGCGCTTCAACGACACCAAGCTCGCGCGCGGTTTCGTCAACGTGCAGCACGCGGTCACCGCGCTCATCGTCGCCTCCGGCTCCTTCACCTACGAGCCGTCGACGCTCCAGGGCCGCCGCGGCGTCGCCAATGTCGGCGAGGAGACGATTCGCGCCGGCGCCGCGCTCAGCTATCTGCCGACGAAAAACTGGGTCATCTCGGCGAGCGTGGATGTCGACCGGACCTGGTCGGACGAGGCCTCGCGGGATCTGCTGCGGAAGCGCGCCGGCCTGAGTGCCACGTATACGTTTTGAGCGGCGCTCCGCCCGTCCCGCCGCCCATGGCTTCCGTCAACGCCACCAAGGATCACGCGTCCCTCGCGGACTTTCTGCAAATCCTTCGCCTCCGGAAGGCGCTGATCGTCCTCATCCTCGCGCTCGTGGTCCTCACCGCCCTCGCGGTCACCGCCTTCCTGCCACGCTGGTTCCTCGCGACGACGAAGGTCCGCGTCGAGAAACCCGAGGGCGAGGTGAAGCTCTTCCAGGCACAGAACAGCAACAACTACGATCCGTATTTCCTGCAGGATCAGTTCAGGATCATGCAGTCGGAGAAGATCCTCTACCCGGTGATCGAGCGCCTCGGGCTGAATGCGAAGCTCGCCGCCAGCCTCGGCGCCACCGCCGCGCTGCCGCCCGCCGTGACGTATCGGTATCTTGTGGACAAGATGCTGCGGATCGAGTCCCAGCGCAGCTCGTCGCTGATCGAGATCAACGTGTTCGCGCAGGATCCGCAGCTCGCCGCCGATGTCGCCAACGAGATCGCGCGCACCTATTCGACCGACCGCATCGCGCTGGCCACCTCCGACCAGAGCGAGGGCCTGGCCCACCTGCGCAAGGAACTCGTTTCCCAGGAACAGATCGTCAGCCGCCAGCGCGACGCCGTCGAGAAGCTCCGCAAGGATCTCAACATCTCCGGCGTCGATCTGAACGCGCGCTACTCCGACATGGAGATCGAGACGCTGCGGCAGATGCAGAACACGCTGATCGCCCTCAGCGTCGACGCCATCGGCCGCAAGACCCGCTGGGAGCGCTTCAGGTCCATCGCGCCCGAGGACCGCGTGAGCCTGGTCAACTCCGAGCTGATTCCCGACCAGAACATCCAGAATCTGCTCCAGGCCTACCTGATGGCGGATCAGAAGGTCACCCAGTTGCAGCCGCGGCTGGGCGAGGCGCACCCGGATCTCGTCTCCGCGGTCGACGCGCGCGCGAAGATCAAGGAGCAGCTCAACACGCAGCTCCGCGGCTACGAGAGTTCCCTCGAGATCGCCTACAAGGAGGCGGAGGCGCGCGTCGCCGAACTCAAGAGCCAGCTCGCGCAGGCGCGCGTCGACCAGATCCTGTCGGCCCGCGAGCGCATGCGTCCCTTCGAGGAGGCGGCGCAGAAGCTCGACGACGAGCAGCGGCTGCTCACGACCCTCAAGCTCACGCTCCGCCAGCGGGAGATCGACTTCCAGGTGCCGAAGAAGACGATCGAGATCCTCAACACGGCCGAGCCCGCGCGCTTTCCCTCGAAGCCGAACTGGATGCTCAACCTGACCTTCGCGGTTCTCTTCGGCGGCGTGTTCGCGGTCGGCGTCGCGGTGCTGCTGGAATATTTCGACACGAGTTTCCGCCACGTGGCGGACGTCGAGTCGGCGCTGCGGCTGCCCGTGCTGGGCGTGATTCCGTTTGCCCGCGATCCGCTCGGCCAGGCCGGCGACGATCCGGCCGAGCTCGAGCCGTATCGCGTGCTGCACACGAACCTGAACCTCACGCTGGCTCCGGGCCGGTCGCACGCGCTGGTGATTTTTTCCGCCGGGCCGGGCGAGGGCAAGTCCACGACCCTGCACCGGCTGGCGCGACTGATGGGAGCCGGCGGCGAGCGCGTGCTGCTGATCGATTCGGATTTGCGGCGGCCCACGCAGCACCGGCTGGCGGCCCGCAGCCGCGAGCCCGGCCTGAGCGAACTACTCCTCGCGCAGAAGACCCTCGATGAGGTGGTGCAGAGGGGCATTTCGCCGGGCCTCGATTTCATCCCGAGCGGCGCCGCCACCGGCTTCACGCTCAGCCTGATCTACGGCAACCGCCTGCGCGAGATCATCGCCCAGCTCAAGGGCCGCTACGACAAGATCGTCTTCGATTCCCCGCCGATCATCGGGGTGAGTGATGCGAGCGTGCTGGTGAGCGCGGTCGATGGCGCGGTGCTGCTGATCCAGCACCGGCGCAACCCGCAGAGCATGGTGCACCGCGCCCAGCAGATCGTCGAGAGCCTGAAGACGCCGCTCGTCGGCGTCGTGTTGAACCAGGTGCCGGCCAACGCGGGCGGCGACTACGGCTACTACACGAGCAACTACGCCTACTACGCCGATGCCGCCGGCACCCAGGCGCGGCGACGGGCCGATCGCGCCGCGGGCCCGCATCCCGACGACCGCGACCGGCTCATCCTGCGCGAGCCGGACCAGCGGTAGGCGCGCGCGGAAAACGCCATGGGTTCCGGACGAACGTGGCAACGCTGGCTGGCCGCGACGGCGTGCGCCGTGGCGGCGACGGCCGCGGCCGAGATCCGCGTGGTCGGCAGCGACCTGCTGGGTCTCGACTTTACGCGAGCCTTCTACGCGTCGGCTGGCCGGGAGGGACTGAGCGTCGCGCTCGCATTCGACGGCAGCCGCCCCGGCTTGGCGCAACTCAAGGCCGGCCGCGCGGACCTCGCCTTGTTGGTGCTGCCGCCCGACGAGCCGATCGCGCCGGAGGGCTTTCGCGCGGTGGCGTTCGGTTATCATGCCGTGGCGGTCGTCGCGCCGGCGGCCTGTCCCCTCGGAGAGATTACTCTGGAGCAACTGGCGGCGGTGTTCGGGGCCGCCCCACCTGGGTCGGGACGCGGCGCGCCGCGTTGGGGCGATCTCGGTCTGGCGGGAGAATGGAGCAGCGCCGCGATCGTGGCGTGCGTGCCGGAGTCGGGGAGTGGTCTGACCGCCGAGTATTTCCGGCGCGTGGTGTTGAAGCACGGCGTCTGGCGGACGGGCGTGCAGCGCTACGCGGACGGCGCCGCGCTGGCGGGGTATTTTGGCGACGATTCGCGCGCGCTGGCGCTCGTGGCCGCGCCGCCGGCGGGCAGCACGGCGACGAAGATCCTGGCGGTCGCCACGGCGGCTCGGCGGCCCGCGCAACGGCCGACGGCGGACGCCATCGTGTTAGGCGCGTATCCATTGCGACTGCCGGTGCACGCGGTCTTCCGGCCGGAGCGTGCCGCGGCGCTGCGCGGAGTGCTGGCGTTTGTCTTCGGCGACGAGGCCGCGCGTCTGCTTGAGCGCGCCGCCATCACGCCGTTGCCGGCTGTCGAGCGCGCGGCGCAGCGGGCGCAACTCGCGCCACGGTGAGCCCGGCTGCGGGCGTCGTGGGGGAGCGGTTGCGCTACTCCTCGCGCGACGCCTCGGGGCCGAGGTGCAGCTCCTGGCACGCGCGGAGGTAGGCCGCGGCCGACCACGCCTGGTAAGCCTTGCCCATGGGCAGACCGGTGCGGCCGTGCACCCACTCATTGAATTCCCACGCGTGGGTTTTCCCGAGCCGGTTCACTTGCGCGAGCTTCACGAGTTCGTTGCGCGCGATGTCATGCAGGCCGAGCCGGTGGATGAAGCGCACCCACAGGCCGCCGATGAACGGCCAGATGCCCCCGTTGTGGTAGTGATGCGGCAGGTTGAGGAGGTTGACCGTGTAGTAGGGCCGCCAGTCGGGATCGCCGGATTGGACGACGGGATACAGGTTGGCGGCGGGCCACGGCTGGCTGACGCCGACGCCCCACATGAAGCGGAAGGCGGTGCGCGCGCGATTGACGTCGATCACGTTGGTGAGAAACGCGAGCACGTTGCCCAGCACGTCGCAGCGCCAGTTGAACGCGAACGGCGTGATCTCCGCCAGGAGGTATTGCGTGTCGCCGAGCGACGACTGCCGGTCGGCGAACGTGGCGACGTAACCCGGGTCGGCCCGCGTCGAGGGCCAGAAGGCGGCCTTGATTTTGCCGGCGATCTGCTGCGACCACCGGAGATAGTCGGAGGCACGTTCGAAGTCGCGCTGGTATTCGAGCAGGCGGCCGAAACAGACATTGGCGCGATACCAGAGCACCTCGTCGTAGAGCACGTGGTAGCTGCGGCCGAAGAGATCGGTCCAGTCGCCGGCCTCCGGCACCTCGATCAAGCCGTCGTTGTTGCTGTCGTGCGCGCTGAGCCAGTCCATCACCCGCTGGAGGCGGCCGGCGTAGTCGGCCAGGAGCGCGTGGTCCCCCGTGTGCGTGACATAGTGATACACGGCGATGATCAGCCAGAGCCCGCTGTCGATCGAGCAGATGCCGCCGACGCCGGCATACTCCGGCGCGCGATCGGCGAGGCGGACGTTGGCCGGCACCTGGCCGTTGGGGGCGACAGCGTCGAGCAGCGTGCAGAGCGTGGCGCGCTGCGCCGCACGGAGGTCGGGGTCGTTCATCTCGACGGTCTGCACCAAGGTGAAGCAACCGTCGCGGGCCCAGACGCTGTGGTAGTTGGCGTCGGTGCCGGTGACCTCGTTGTCGGCGAGCGAGCAGGCGGAGAAGCCGAGCGGCGTGATGCACCGGCGCAGCGCGACCAGCGCCTGCGCGTAGCCCTCCGCGATGAGTTCGCGTTCATCGAGGCGCAGGGACTTGAGCGCGTCCGGTCCGAACAGCATGCCCTGCCAGCCGGCGCGCTCGCGGCCCGGGAGGCGCGCCGGCTCGGGCCGCGGCACCGCCGGGATCACGCCGAAGTGCTTCAGGCCCTCGAGCACGCCGTCGGCCATGACCTTGGTGGCGACGAACACCGGCAGCTTGACGACCGCCTCGAACAGCTCCGGCTGCGCATTCTCGACGATGATGCCCTGCACGCCGGGCAGGAGGAACATGCTGCTGTCGTTGCCGGTGTCGCCCGCGACGAGCACGCGCTCGAGCGGCACCGCGAGGCGGCGGCAGAGCCAGAAGAGGGCGTTGCCCTTGTCGGCCCGCCCCGGCAGCACGTCGAGGTGGCGCAGGCTGGAGTAGACGACCTTCACCTGCAGGCCCGCTTGCTCGAGCCGGTGGCGCAGCTCCTCGATCTGGGCGCGGTCCGCCCGCTCGAGATACCAGCTCGACTTGTAGGGATGGAGAAACTCCGGCGGCTGCCGCGTGACGCCAGGCGTCGCGCCGACGACGCGCTCGACCGTGGGCAGGTCCCAGCCGTCGCCAAATTGCGCGACGAACTCCGGGGGGCCGTCCGGCGCGCGCGGGTCATGGAACTCCGTGCCGACGCCGCCGATGAGGTAGTCGGCCGCCGGCAGGCGGCGGGCCTGCACCAGCGCGAGCGTATCCGACACGCTGCGACCCGTGTTGTAGACGAGGAGCGGCCGCGCCGCGCGCGGCAGGCCCTCCCAGGTCTCCTTGAAGCGGTGCTGGGACTCGGGATTGCCGATCAGCGTCCCGTCGAGGTCGGTGGAGAAAAGGCGGACGGGGTGGTTCATGGAGACAGGGGCGGGGCTGGCGGCGGGAGGCTGGCCGCGCGCGCGGCTCGCGCCCGGTCGCGGTTTCCGCCTACCCTGGGCGGATGAAGAAAATCTTCGAGGAACTCGACTACCAGCGCACGCCGCTCGGAGCACTCTCGTTGCGGCGTCGCAGCGTGGCGATGCTCGGCGATCTCGAAGTTTACGAGGTGATGCTCGGAGAGGAGTTTCTCATGTCCAGTATGTTTCATGCCGTCGAGGATGCGGTGGCCGATCTGGGGCTGGCCGAACTCGGGGACGTCGCGTGCGACGTCGTGGTCGGCGGGCTGGGGCTCGGCTATACGGCGCTCGCGGCGCTGGCGCATCCCACCGTGCGGTCGTTGCTGGTCGTGGAGTTCCTGGCGCCGGTGATCGACTGGCACGAGCGGGGCCTGGTGCCGGTCGGGCCGCGGCTGACGTCGGATCCGCGCTGCCGTTTCCTCGAGGGCGATTTTTTCGCGCTGTCCGTCGCGCCCGCCGGCTACGCCGCGGGAAGGAAATTTCACGCGGTGCTGCTCGACATTGATCACTCGCCGCGCCGCGTGCTGCATCCGCGTCATGCCGCCTTTTATACGCCCGCCGGTCTCGGTGCACTCGCGGCGCAGTTGCATCCGGGCGGCGTGTTCTCGCTGTGGTCGGACGATGCGCCGGACGAGGAGTTCCTGGGACTGTTGCGGACGGTGTTCGACTCCGTCCGGGCGGAGGTCGTGTCGTTTCCGAATCCGCTCCTCGACGCGGAATCGTCCAGCACGGTGTATGTGGCCCGGACGGCGCGCGTCTGACGGTGGGGGAGGAGGGGCGCGCACGGAGGCGGGTTTCGGTGCTAGCGGCCGGCGCCCGACAGGAGTTGGAAATGCTGCAGGCCTTCGAGCACCCCGTCGGCGGTCTCGGCGCCGGCGGTGAAAACGGGTAGGCGGAGGACGGCGGCGCGGAGTTCGGGCAGCGCGTTCTCGACCAGGATGCCGCGCACACCGGGGAGGAGGAACATGCTCGCGTCGTTGGCGGTGTCACCCGCGACCAGGACCGTGTCGAGCGGGATGCCGAGCCACCGGCAGAGCCAGGCGAGTCCGTTGCCCTTGCCCGCTTCGGCGGGGATGACGTCGAGAAAGTAGCGGCAGGAGTAATCCGCCTGAGCGCGGATGCCGGCGGCGGCCAGCCGCTCTCCGAGGGCGGCCAGCTCGTGGCGCGGCGCGCGAACCCAGATCCAGCTCGACTTGAAGCGGCCCTGGCCTTCCGCCGCCTGGCGCTCCGCCAGCGTCGTGGTGCCGACGATACGTTCGACGCGCTCGAGGTTCCAGCCTGCGCCGAGGCGCTCTTGAAAC
>CAZENI010000091.1:0-20963 GCA_964513055.1 uncultured Opitutus sp. | reverse complement strand
CTTTTTGCCCTCGGCGTAGGTGCGGCCGTAGTAGCTGATGCCGACCTCGTAGATCACGATGCCGTCGAGCTTCGCGACCTTGGCGGTGATCTCCGGCTCGAAGCCGAAGCGGTTTTCCTCGATCTGGATCTTCTGGATGATCTCGCGGCGGAAAACTTTGTAGCAGGTCTCCATGTCCGTGAGGTTCAGGTTGGTCGACATGTTCGAGAGCAGCGTCAGGACCTTGTTGCCGACCATGTGCCAGAAGTAGACGACGCGGTGCGGCTGGCCGCCCTGGAAACGCGAGCCGAAGACGACGTCGGCCTTGCCGTCGACGATCGGCTTCATCAGCCGGGGATACTCGTCGGGATCGTATTCGAGGTCGGCGTCCTGGACGATCACGATGTCGCCGGTCGCGGCCTGGAAGCCGGTGCGCAGCGCCGCGCCCTTCCCCTGGTTCACCTCGTGGTAGATGATCTTGT
The DNA here is from genome assembly GCA_964513055.1 of uncultured Opitutus sp. Taxonomy (GTDB): domain Bacteria; phylum Verrucomicrobiota; class Verrucomicrobiia; order Opitutales; family Opitutaceae; genus ER46. The sequence continues at coordinate 20,502 of CAZENI010000091.1, read as the reverse complement.
CCACGAGCGGGGCGATCTCCGTGCGCAGGAGGTCGCGCGTGCCGTCGCGCGAGCAGTCGTCGACGATGATGATCTCCTTGTCCGCCACGGGGGCCGCGCGCACGCGATCGACGATCGTGCGGATCGTTTTCGCTTCGTTGTAGCAGGGGATGACGACGGAGAGTTTCATGCCGGCCATCGACGCACGCTAGGCCGCAAACGGCCCGACGGAAGACTTTTTACGGCAAGCGAGGAGGCGGCGGGTCCGCGGCGGCGCGATAAACATAAAGTTTAAGGTCGCCGATTTGTTTTTCCACGCGATAGGCGGGGCTCTGGTCGAGGAGAGGGAAACGGCCCACCGCGACGTGGATGGGGCCGCGCGGCAGTTCGTCCGGGCGGCCGAGGTCATCGGCGACGCGGAGCACGAGTTCGCCGCGCTCGTTCAGCTCCGGGCGCGTCGTGCGCCGGTAGCCGCCGGCGTAGCGCGTGTCGTCGATGAAGCCGGTGGCGCGGACATAGTAGGCGAGGCCGCGGGGCGCGAGGAAGGGGCCCGCGGGGCGCAGCGTGGTGTTGAGGAAGTCCGCCATCTCCCGCGCGGCCGCGAGATCGCGGCCGTAGACGAGGCCGGTCGAGTAGGGCGCGGCCGCCTGGCAGGCGCTGAGCGCGAGGCCGAGTCCGAGCGTGGCCGCGCCGAGCCCGGCCGCCGGCGTGAGCCAGCGGCGCGCCGCGAGGCCGGCGAGCAGCAGCGGCAGGAGGGACAGCGCATACCCGATCGCCGCGAGCCCGGGCGGCTGGTAACCGAGGTAGCGGGCGAGCGCGCGCAGCGTGGCGGGCTCGCCGCCGTGTTCGACGGCCCACCAGCGGACGACGGCGCCGAAGAGTTCACGGTTCGGCACGTCGAGGAGGCGGTATTTCACGAGGAAATACGCGTCGCCGAGCACGGCGACGCCGTAGAGGCCGGCGAGGGCGAGCACGATTCCGAAGGCGGTGCCGGCGGCGCGCGCACGCGCCGCGTCTGGCGCGGCCAGCCCGGCGCGGCCCAGGCCGAACGCCGCCGCGATGGTGAGCAACGGGATCACGGGCGCCTGGTAGAGCGAGAAGACCGCGCCGCGCGTCATCACGCCGATGTAGGTCACGACGACGGCCACGGCCAGCGCGACGACGAGATCGACGGGTTCGAAGCGCCACCGCCGCCAGCGAGCGGCGCAGGCGGGCAGCGCCGCGTAGAACAGCACGAGCAGCGCGGGGGTGCAGAAGGGCACCGTGATCAGATAGAAGCTCGTGAGCGCGTGATGCCATGTGATCCACACGCCGGGGATCAGGCGGAGGAAATTGACGAGGTAGAGGCCGGCGAGTCCGGCGGCGACGAGCACGAGCGGCGCGAGCCGCGGCACCGCCGGCGTTTCGCCGCGGCGGGCGAGCAGCGTCCACAGCAGCGGCAGCGGCAGGCTGAAGGCGAGCAGCCGGAGGAGGAGGTTGAGCGGGCCGAAGCCCGTGCCCGAGCGGCTCGTGTGCGTGAAGACCTCCGCGAAGCTCATGCCCATCGCCGCCGCGTAGCCGCCATACGCGGCGAGGAAGAGCGCGGCGCCGCCGGCGCCGACCGCGAGGGCATCGCCGGCCGCGCGCCGCCATTCGCCGCGCGCGGCGTGCCAGGCGGCGAGCACGACGGGAAACACGAGCACGGTCGTCATCTTGGCCGCGAGCGTGGCCGCGAACACCGCCGCGAGCACCGGCAGCCGCCGCGCCTCCGCGGCGGAATCGAGCCGCAGCGCGAGGTAGACGAGGAGCAGGAAGAGTGTCGTGTAGACCGTGCCGTCGATGTCGATCAGCAGGCAGGCCTGCAGGAAGAACGGGTTGACGGCGCAGAGCGCGGTGGCGAGGACGGCGATGCGATCGCGTTGAGCGGAGTCCGCGGAGACGCGTCGCGCGAGGCCGAAGACGAGGAGCAGCGACGCCACGCCGCAGGCGAGCCCGAAGCCGCGGGCGGTGGCCTCGCGTTCGCCGAAGAGCCGGCACGCCGTCCCGAGGCCCCACATGTAGAGCGGCGGATGGAAGTTCCAGGTCTGGAGCCGGCCCGTCTCCGTGACGTCGTCGATGAAGCCGCGGTCGATCTGATGGCTGCCGCGCTCGACCAGCGCGACGCCGAGGCGGACGAACTCCACCTCGTCGCCGTGAAACGGCCGCGACGCCTGTGGTATCCCGAGCGCGAGGAAAACCGCGACGGCCGCGGCCACGAGCCAGCGGGCGGCGCGCGTGGGCGCGGGCAGGGGCGGGGGCGGAAGCGACGACATGCGGGCCGCGCGGGAGCGCGGGCTCAGGCGCGGGCGCGGCGCGGGGCGCGACGCAGCCGGCGGGAGAGGATCAGGCCGATCATCGCCATGCCGGTCTTGAACGCGCCCTTGAAGGTGCCGGTGATCTTCGACTCGCCGATGCGCGGCCGGTAGTTCAGCGGAATCTCGATGATCGAGAGGCCGGCCTGGCGCGCGAGGATGACCATCTCGGGCAGGAAGTGGGACTTCGTCACCGTGAAGTCGTCGAGGAAGAGCGCGAGTTTGGTGCGGCGGACGAGGCGCATGGTGCAGCCGCAGTCGGTGAGCTGCGACGTGTTGTAGAGGAACTCGAGCAGCTTCGCGACGGCGATGTTTCCCCAGCGCAGCGGCCAGCCCATGTTGGCGCCCGACCAGATGAGCAGCGTGCTGGTGCGCGTGCCCATCACGAGGTCGAAGTCGTCGGCGTAGGCGAGGAGCTTCAGCACGTCGCGGCCGAGGAAGGTCCCGTCGGGCTCGGCGAGGATCACGTAGTCGCCGGTGGCCTCGTGCAGGCCACGCCGGAGCGCGCTGCCGTAGCCCTGGCGCGGCTCGGCGATCAGGCGCGCGGTCGTCTGCGTGCGCACGCGCTCGGCGGTGCGGTCGCGGGAGTTGTTGTCGACGACGATGATCTCGTCGACGACGCCGGCGGCCTGGAAGTCGTGCACGGCGGCGACGATGTTGTCCTCCTCATTGTAGGCGGGAAACACGACCGTGACGCGTTTTTCTTGATACATGACGGGCGGTTCAGGGCTTGCGGCAGACGAAGAGGACGTGCGCGAGATAGGCCTGCGGGAGCGGGATGACCTCGACGGTGAAGCCGGCGGCGGCGAGCAGCGCAGCGTAGTCGTGGCGGCTGCGGACGTGGATACGGGGATCGCCGCGCGCGACGAGGGCGTCGTGCCACCAGTTCGCCCAGCGTTTCCAGGCGGGCGTGCGATCGAGGTCCTTGAGCAGAAAGAGGCCGCCGGGGGTCAGCATCGCGTGAATGGCGGCGACCATGGCGACCTGCCGGTCGGGTGGCAAATGATGAAACAGATCGATCGCGGTCACGACGTCGGGCGGCGCCGCGGCCTGCACGGCGGCGGCGATGTCGGCGACGGCGAAGGTGACGTTGGCCTGGCCGCGCGCGGCCGCCTGCGCGGCGGCGATGACGCGGGGCGCGAGGTCGCAGCCGTGCACGGTGCGGCCGGCAGCATCGCGCGCGAGGAGCAGGGCGAAGACGCCGGTGCCGCAGCCGACATCGAGGATCCGGCCGGTGCGGGGCACGCGGGCGAGCACGCGCCGGAAGTCGAAGACGAGGCAGCGGGCCCACGCGAAGAGGCGGATGCCCGGCGGGCAGGGCGCGTAGAGCGACCAGACGAGGCGCGGCAGAGAGCGGGCGGACGGCGGGGCGTCCACGGGCGGCGCAGCACTCACGCGGACGGCGGCGCGGCGGCGTCGCGCCAGCTCGGCGGCAGGCCGCGGGTGATCTCGATCGCGCCGAAGGGCCGGCTCTGGCGCGCGCCGGCCTGGCGCGCCCAGGCGGCCATGCGCGCGAGGCCGTCCTCGAGGGAGAAACGCGCGGTGGTGCCGAACACCTCCTGCGCCCGGGCGTGGGACGGGTAGGCGTGCTTCGTCTCCTGGCGCGCGGGCAGATACGCGGGGCGAAACTCGGCGGCGAAGGCGCGGCAGACGGCGCGGGCGAGGGAGTTCACGGTGCAGGGCTGGTCGGCGCCGACGTTGAAGACCTGGTTCTGCGCGCGCGGCGTCGCGGGGGCGGCGGCGATGAGCGGCGCGACGTCGCCGATGTAGCTGAACGCGCGCGACTGCTCGCCGTCGCCGAAGATCGGGAGCGGCCGGCCCTGCAGGAGCTGGTTCATGAAGATGCCGATGACGTTGCGGTAGCGGTCGCCGAGGTTCTGGCGCTCGCCGTAGACGTTGTGCGGCCGGAAGATCACGTGGTTGAGCCCGAAGAGGCGGTGCGAGGCGCGGAGCTCGAGCTCGACGGCGTATTTGGCGATGCCATACGGGTCCTCCGGCTGGGGCACGAGCGCCTCGGTCAGCGGGAGCTGGCCCTCGCCGTAGACGGCGATCGAGGAGGTGAAGACGAAGCACTTCACGTCGTGGTTGACCGCGGCGTTGATCAGGTTGGCGCTGCCGACGAGGTTGTTCTCGTAGTTGAAGCGCTTGATGAAATGGCTGAGGCCCTCGGCGGCGTAGGCGGCGAGGTGGTAGACGTAGTCGAAGCGCCAGCGCGCGAAGAGGTCCGCCAGCAGCGCGGAATCGAGGATGCTGCCGGCGACGAAGTGGGCGCGGGCGGGAACGTTTTCGCGGAAGCCGCCCGAGAGATCGTCGAGCACCACGACGGTGTGGCCGCGCGCGAGGAGCTCGTCGACCACGTGGCTGCCGATGAAGCCGGCGCCACCCGTGACCAGGGAGACGGGGCTCATCGGCGGCCCGCGCGCCAACCGTGACTGGAAACACAGGGCATCGTGCGCCGCGGACCCTAGCGGCGGCGCGGGGCGTGTCGAGCCGCGGCGTGTCAAACGGTGCTGAAACCGTGGAGACACGGTGGCGTCCTTGACCGCCCGCGGGGCGAAACCCATCGTGCGCCGGATGCAGCAGGTTGCCGATGTCCTGGCGAGGCCGGGAGCGCAGCGCGCGGCGGCCAATCTCGGCTGGCTGCTGGCGGAGCGCGGCGTGCGGCTGGCGTTGAGCGTGGGCGTGGGCTTCCTGGTGGCGCGCCATCTCGGGCCGGACCGGCTCGGGCTGTTGAGCTATTGCCTGGCGCTGACGACGCTGGCGGGGGCGTTCGCGGCGCTTGGGGTCGACGCGATCGTGCGGCGCGACCTGCTGACCCAGCCGGCGCGGACGGCCGAGATCCTCGCGAGTAGCGCGGTGGTGCGCTTCGCGGCGGGGACGGGGCTGGCGCTGCTGGTGCTCGGGTTTGCGCTGACGCACGGGAGCGATTCCGGGATCGAGCGGCGGCTGCTGGCGATCCTGGCGGTGACGGTGCTGCAGCCGGCCTTCCTGGTGCCCGACCTCTGGCTGCAGGCGCATCTGCAAGCCCGATACGCGGTGTGGGCGCAGACGGCGGCACTGGTCGCAAGCTCGGGCGTGCGCGTCGCGCTGATCGTGCTCGACGCGCCGCTGGCGGCATTTGCGGGGGCGGTCGTGCTGGAGCTTGGGTTGACGGCGCTGGGGCTCCACGTGGTGTCGCGGCGCGCGGGGCTGCGTTTCCGCTGGTCGGCGGCGACGCGCACGGAGGCGCGGCGGCTGCTGCGGGAGTCGTGGCCGCTGCTGTTCGCGGGCATCGCGGTGATCGTCTACATGAAGATCGACGAGGTGATGCTGCGGCATCTCGCGGGGCCGGCGGCGGTGGGCGTCTATTCGGCGGCGACGCGTCTGACGGAGATCTGGTTTTTCGTGCCGACGGCGCTGGGCGCGAGCGTGCTGCCGGCGCTATTGCGCGCGCGGGAGCGCGGGGAGGCGGCGTATCAGCAGCGGCTGCAGCAGTATTTCGACCTGAGCGCGGGGCTCGCCTACGCGCTGGCGCTGCCGATCGCGCTGGCGGCGCCGTGGATCGTGCGGCTGGCGTATGGACCGGAGTTCGCCGGGGCGGCGCCGATCGTCGTGGTGCACATCTGGTCGAGCGTGTTCGTGTTTCTCGGCGTCGCGCGCGGGCAGTGGTTGGTCGGCGAGGGGCTGCAGAAATTCTACCTCGCGACCACGGCAGCCGGCGCGGTGGTGAACGTCGCGCTGAACTGGGTGCTCATCCCGCGGTGGGGCGGGCTGGGGGCGGCGTGGGCGACGGTGGCGTCGTTCGCGGTGGCGGCGTGGGTCGCGTCGTATTGTCACCGCGAGGTGCGCGCGACGGCGGCGATGCAGACGCGCGCCTTGTTGATTCCGCTGACCGGGTGGCGTTATCTCCGCCGCGCATGAGCCTGCCCGCCGCCCTCCGCCGTCCGCTCGTCCGCGCCCGCCGCGCGGTCTTCGAGGCGCTGGGCAGCGACCGGTATTCGCGGCCGTCGCTGCACGACCTCGATCGGAAGCTGGAGCGGCACCTCGATCTCGACGGCGGTTTCTTCCTCGAGGCGGGGGCGAACGACGGGGTGGCGCAGAGCAACACTTATTACTTCGAGCGGCTGCGCGGCTGGTCCGGGATCCTGATCGAGCCGATCCCGGAGCTGGCGGCGCAATGCCGGCGGCAGCGGCGGCGCTCGGTCGTGGTGGAGGCGGCGCTGGTGGCGCCGGACTTCGCGGGCGACGCGATCGAGATGCGGTTCGCGGGGCTGATGTCGGTGTCGGATGGGGCGTTCGGCGACGCGGCGCAGCGGCAGCGGCACGTGGAGATCGGGCTGCAGCAGCGCGACGTCGCGGGCACCTACGCGGTGCGCGTGCGGGCGCGGACGCTGAGCGACGTGATCGCCGAGCACGCGGGCGGCCGCGACCTCGACCTGCTGAGTCTCGACGTGGAGGGCGCGGAGCTCACGGCGCTCGCGGGGCTGGACCTGGCGCGGCACGCGCCGCGGTTCATCTGCGTGGAGGCGCGCGAGCCGGCGGCGGTCGCGGCGCTGCTGGGCGGACACTACGAGCGTGTCGAGGTGCTGTCGGACAATGGCGCGCACCAGGATCTGTTGTTCCGCCGCCGATGAGCACCGCGCCTTCCGCCGTGGTGCGGCTCTTTTCCGGCGTGAAACGCCTGCCGCGGGTGTGGTGGTCGACCTGGCGCATCCTGAACCGCCAGCTCGGCCACGCACGGAGCGTGCGGCGGGGCGAGCCGCTCGACGGCGCGGGCCGGGAGATCCCGTGGTTCACGTATCCGGCGATCGAGTATCTGAGCCAGTTGGATTTCAGCGGGAAGACGGTGTTCGAGTTCGGCTCGGGCAACTCGTCGGTGTTCTGGAGCCGGCGGGCGGAGCGGGTGGTGAGCGTCGAGCACGACCGGGCGTGGCACGCGCGGATGCGGACGCGGCTGCCGGCGAGCCATGAGCTGCACCTGGTCGAGGACGCCGCGACGTATCCGCGGGTGCTGACGGAGCCGGCGGAGCGTTTCGACGTGATCGTGGTCGACGGCATCGAGCGGCGGGCGTGCTGCGCCGCGGCCGTGACGCGGCTGCAGCGCGGCGGGCTCGTGATTCTCGACAACGCGGACTGGCATCACCACTGCGCGGCGGTGCTGCGCGAGGCGGGCCTGCTCGAGGTGGACTTCACGGGCTTCGGGCCGATCAACGGCTACACGTGGACGACGTCGCTGTTCTTTCACCGCGAGTTCGCGTTTCGCAGCCGGGAAGCGCACCAGCCGAGTCACGGCGTCGGGAGCCTGCCGCACCGGGAGGAGGGGCCGTGAGCGGGGCGATCCCGGTGGTGCTGTTCGCCTACGCGCGGCCGGCGCACCTGGCGCGGGTGCTGGCGTGCCTGCGGGAGAACGGCGTGCCGCGGATCGAGGCGTTTGCGGACGGGGCGAAGGGCGCGGTCGACGCGGCGGCGGTGGCGGAGACGCGCGCGTTGCTCCGCGCGGTGGACTGGTGCGAGGTGCGCCTCACCGAGCGCGCGGAGAATTTCGGCCTCGGCCGCAACGTGCTGGCGGGCGTGAGCGAGGTGGCGGCGCGGCACGCGGCGTTCGTGGTGTGGGAGGACGATTTGGTCTGCGTGCCGGGCACTTATGCGTGGGTCTGTGCGGCGCTGCGGCACTTCGCGGCGAACGAGCGCGTGTTCAGCGTGAGTGCGTGGACGCATCCGCGCGTGACGCCGCCGGAGGTGGCCGCGGCGGCGGTGCCGTATCTCGACGCGCGCGCCGACTGCTGGGTGTGGGGCGCCTACGCGCGGAGCTGGCGCGGGATGGCGGAGGCGAACGCGTGGGCGAAGCTGGCGGCGGCGGCGCGCCGCGGCGTGAGGGCGGCGGACTACGGCGCCGATCTGCCGGCGCAGGCGCGCGTCGAGGAGACGCGAAACATCTGGGCGGTGCGGTGGCTGTATCATCATTTTGAACATGGCGGCCTGTGCGTGCGGCCGCCATGGAGCATGGTGGAGCACATCGGCTTCGACGCGGGGGCGACCAACGCGGGGGCGGCGACCGACTGGGCGAATCCGCCGCTGCGGGCCGCCCCGCCGATCCCGGCGGCGTGGCCGGAGGCGCGCGAACACCCGGCGTGCCGAGACTTGTGGGCGGCGGCGAATCCCGGCGGCTGGCGTGGACTTGTGCGGAAAATTCGCGCGAGGATGGCGCGGCCCGCATGAACTCCGCGTTGAAATCATTTGTCCGCGACTGGCTGCCGCCGGCGGCGCTGCGGCTCGTGCGGCGCCGGGCGCAGGGGTCGGCCTTCCGCGGCGACTATCCCTCGTGGGCGGAGGCGCAGGCGCACGCGCGCGGTTACGACGCGCCGGCGATCCTGGAGAAGGCGGTCGCCGCGACGCGAGCGGTGCGCGACGGGCGGGCGGCCTTCGAGCGCGACACCGTGCTGTTCGCCGAGCCGGCGGTGCACGGGCCGCTGCTGGCGGGTCTGCTGCGCGCGGCGGCTCTCGCAGGGGGCCGCCTGCAGGTGGTGGACTTCGGCGGCGCGCTCGGCAGCGCATGGTGGCAGCACCGCGGCTGGCTGGACGGGCTGGCGGAGGTGAGCTGGGAAGTGGTCGAGCAGGCGCATTTCGTGGCGGCGGGGCGGCGCGAGTTTGAGGTCGGCCCGCTGCGGTTCCGCGAGTCGCTCGACGCCTGTGCGGCCGACCCGGCGCGCGCGGTGATGCTACTTTCCAGCGTGCTGCCGTATCTGGAAACGCCGCACGCCGTGCTCGCCGACGTCGCGCGCCGGGGATTCCGGCACGTGCTGATCGATCGCACGGGATTGGTGCGCGGGCGCGGCGATCGGCTGACGGTGCAGCACGTGCCGCCGCAGATCTACGACGCGAGTTATCCGTGCTGGTTCTTCGAGCGGGAGAAGCTGCTACGGCCGCTCGGCGCCGGCTATCGCGTGGTGGCGGACTGGCCGAGCTTCGATGCGGTCGACATCGCGGCCGAGTTCCGCGGGCTGCTGCTGGAGCGTGACGTATGATGAACGCGCTGCGCGCACGCTGGCAGCGGGAGCAGTTCGAGCCGGGCTGGCTCGGACTGATCGTGAATCCGTTCTTCATTGCGCGGCGGGGGCTGGCGCGGGAGCTGCACGACCTGCTGCCGCAACTGACGGGCGAGGTGCTGGACGTCGGCTGCGGGCGGAAGCCCTACCGTGCGCGCGTGGCGGCGTCGCGCTATGTCGGCGTCGATGTCGACACGCCGGTCACGCGGGCGCTGGCGGCGGCGGACGTGTTCTACGACGGGCGGACCCTGCCGTTTGCGGACGGGAGCTTCGACGGCGTGATCTGCTCGCAGGTGCTGGAGCATGTGTTCGCGCCGGAGGCGTTTGTGCGGGAGCTGCGGCGCGTGCTGCGGCCGGGCGGGCGGCTGGTGCTGGCGGTGCCGTTCGCGTGGGACGAGCATGAGCAGCCGCACGATTTCGCGCGCTACTCGTCGTTCGGGCTGCGCGCGCTGCTCGAGCGGAACGGATTCGAGATCGTCGCGCAGCGGAAGAGCGTGGCCGACGCGCGGGCGGTCGCGCAGCTCGCGAGCGCCTGGCTCTACAAGGCGACGCGCTCGCGCCACCGCGGGCTGAACCTCCTCGCGCAGGTCGCGCTCCTCGCGCCGGTGAATGCGCTGGGCGTGGTCGCGGGAGCGGTGTTGCCGCGCAACCCGGATTTCTACCTCGATAATGTCGTGCTGGCCCGGGCGGGGCCGGCGGCCGTCGCGGCGCGCGCGTGAACCACTGCTGCACGTATTTCGATCGTGGATTCCTGATCCAGGGGCTGGCGTTGTGGCGCTCGCTGGCGGCGCACGACCCGGAGGCGGTGCTCTGGGTCCTGGCGCTGGACGATTTCACGGCGGAGTTCCTGCGTGAGCTCGGCGAGCCGCGGTTGCGCGTGGTGCCGCTGGCGCGGCTCGAGACGGACGACGCGGAGCTGGCGGCGGCGCGCGCGAACCGGACGCGGGTCGAGTATTATTTCACGCTGTCGCCGTGCTGGCCGATCTGGCTGCTCACCACGCAGCCGGAGGTCGAGCGGGTGACGTATCTCGACGCGGACCTGTTTTTCTTCGCGAGCCCGGCGCCGATTTTCGCGGCGATGGACGTGGCGCATGCGAGCGTGCTGATCACGGCACACCGGTTTCCGGCGTGGCTCCGGCATTACGAGCGGCACGGCAAATTCAATGTCGGGGTGCTCTCGTTTCGCAACGACGCCGTGGGCCGCGCCTGCCTGGACGACTGGCGGGCGCGCTGCCTCGAATGGTGCCACGATCGGATCGAGGGCGAGCGCTACGCGGACCAGAAGTATCTCGACGCGTGGCCGCGGCGGGTGGGCCGGGCGCTGCTGGTGCTCGAGCATGCGGGGGTGAATGCGGCGCCGTGGAACTGGGATGGAGCGACGTGGAGCGGAGTGGCCCCGGCGCCCGTTGATGAGCCCGGCTGTCCTCCAAACCAGCGCGTTGGGGGCAACGCGCTCCACCTTTCGATCAACGGCCAGCCGCTGATCGTGTTTCACTTTGCGCGCTTCCGGCCGGTGGCGGGCGATCGGTGGTGGCAGTCGGGGCAGCTCGACTACGGCATCATGCCGCAGGAGTGGCGCGACGCGATCTACGGGCCGTATTGGCGGGCGCTGGACGCGGCGCGGGCGGAGATCGCGGCGCGGCGGCCGGGTTTCGATTTTCCCCGGGGCGGCGCGCGGCGCGGGCGGGATTTCTGGCGGACGCTGCCGCTGCGCGTGGTGTTTGGCGGCACCTGGCGGCGGCGTGGCGATCGATTCCACAACCTCCGCGGCGGCCTTGGCCGCTGGTCAGGCCGCGCCCTCGCCGCCCTCCGCCGCCTCCTGCGCGCGACCTGATCCAGCGCACCGGCGCGTGAATCCGAATGGAGCACCGCCGCCCACAGTGTAACGTATTACGTGACATTAGAGGGAAACGGTGCGCAGGGGGAGTGTAACGTAATACGTTACACTGGGCTGGAGGGGGGGAGGGAGCGGAGGAGGCGCTTGCGGACGTAGCGGGCGAGGGTGAGGACGTCCCAGGGCAGCGAGCGGGCGAGGGAAAAGTAGCGGTGGCGCACGGCGATCTCCTCGCGGTAGCCGCGCCAGTTGCCGCGGTCGCTGAGACCGGCGACGCCGCAGGCCGCGATGCGCAGGGGGATGGGCTTGAAGCGGACGCGGCTCTTCCACAGGCGGACGTTGAACTCGTAGTCGGCCATCACGGCGAGCGAAGGATCGAACGTGCCGTTCTCCGCGAAGAGCGAGCGCCGGTAGAACGCGGCCTGGTGGTGGACGAAGTTGCGGGCGATCGGGTTGACGCGGGAGCCGAGCCGGTAGATCCGGCCGTCGTCGAAGGCGGCCTCGCCGGCAACGATCCCCGCCTCGGTCTGGCGCAGTTCGTTGACGGTCTCGCTCAGCACCATGTCGCCGGCGAGGCGATCGTCGGCGCCAAGGAAGTAGAGCCACTCGTGGCGCGCGAGGGCGACGCCCTTGTTCATCGCGTCGTAGACGCCGGCGTCGGGCTCGGAGACGAGGGCGGTAAGGCGCGGGCGCCGGGCCTCGAGCCACGCGCGGGTGCCGTCGGTCGAGCCGCCGTCGATCACGATGAGCTCGGGCGTGACGTGACGCTGCGACCACACGCTGGCGAGGGCGTCGGCGAGGCGCGGTCCGGGGTTGCGGCAGACGACGATGACGCTGAGGGTCGGCGTGGCGGACATTGCGTTCGCGGCGAGCATCGCGCAGCGTCCGCGCGTGTCCATGCCGGAGTCGCCGCTGCTCTCGATCGTGATCGTCGCCTACAAATCGCGCGACGAGATCGCGGCGTGCGCGGATTCGCTGCCGCGGACGCTGGAGGGTCGCGGGGTGGAGGTCCTCGTGGTGGACAACTCGCCGGGGGACGGGGTGGGCGAGATTCTGCAGCGCGATTTTCCGCACGTGGCGTATCTGCCGGCGCCGGAGAACCTCGGCTTCGGGCGGGCGAACAACCGCGGCTACGCGCGCACGCGCGGGGAGTTCGTGCTCTTCCTGAACCCGGACACGATCGCGAACGAGCGGGCGCTGGCGCACTGCGTGGCGCGGCTGCGCGGCGACGAGCGCATCGGGTTGATCTCGCCGCGGCTGGAGCGGGCGGACGGGACGATGGACCTGGCGTGCCGGCGGTCGATCCCGACGGCGTGGGACGGGTTCTGCCGGGCGTCGGGGCTGGCGGCGGCGTTTCCGCGGACGGCGTGGTTTTCCGGATACAACCTGACGCACCGGCCGGAGGCGGGGACCTACGAGGTCGGCGCGATCAACGGGGCGTTCATGCTGGCGCCGCGGCGGGTGCTGCGGTCGGTGGCGCCGGACGGCGCGGTGTTCGACGAGCGCTTCTTCATGTATGGCGACGATCTGGATCTGTGCATCCGGGTGGCGCGGGCGGGCTGGAAGATCGTCTACGACGGCGCGGTGCGGATCACGCACCTGAAGGGCGTGAGCGTAGCGAAGGATTACGAGACGATGGCGCGGGCGATCTTCGATGCGAATCGCGACGTCTACGCGAAGCATTTCAACCCGCGCGGATCGGCGCTGGTGCGATGGCGGCATGCGTTCCTGTTTGGCGCTTGGAAACATTTCGCGCTGGCGAAGGCGCGCCTGACGGGGCACCGGCGGGTGCGGCCGCAATGAGCGCCGGCGCGGAGGCGACGCCGGGTGGCGCGGGGGCGCCGGGCGGCGGCGCCGGGCGGATGAGCGCGGCGGTGTTCGCGTTCGTGCTCATGGCTCAGCTCGTCCTGGTGGCGGTGGCGGGGACCGACATCCCGTTTCACGACCAGTGGGACATTGAGGGGCGCTGGCTGTATCCGGGATGGCTTGACGGCAACCTGAGCGCGGCGGGGCTGGTGCAGCCGTTCAACGAGCACCGCATCCTCTGGACGCACCTGCTAAACCTCGGGCTGTTCGCGGCGAACGGGCAGTGGGATCCGCTGGTGCAGTGCGTGGCGATCGCGCCGCTGCGGGCGGCGTGCGCCGCGGGGATCGCGTGGGCTTTCGGCGGCGCGCTGACGAGAGCAGCGCGCTGGACGGTGGCGGGGGTGGTGATGGTGGTGTTTCTGCCGCACCTCGCGTGGCACACGGTGCTGTGGGGCATCCAGTCGCACACCTATTTCGCGCTGGGCTTCTCGATCATGGCGCTGGCGCTGCTCGGGACGGGGGCGCCGACGGCGGGGCGGATTCTCGCGGGGCTGGCGGCGGGCGGGGCGGCGCTGCTGGCGATGGGGCCGGGCGCGCTCGTGCCGGTGGCGCTGATCGGGCTGGCGCTGGTGCGGGCCGCGGAACGGCGGAGCTTTGACGGAGCGGCAGGGCGCTCGGTGGCGGCGGCGGGGTTGTTGCTGGTTGTGGCGTTGGCGCTGCGGGTGGACGTGTCCGGAGCGGCGGAGTGGCGGCCGGCGGGAATTGGGGAATTTCTGCGTGCGGCGGGGCGCACGCTGGCGTGGCCGCACGTCGGCTCGCCGATCGCGGCGCTGGCGCTGAACGTGCCACTGCTGCTGGTCGTGGTGCTGCGCGTGACGCGGCGGCGACAGGCGGTGGCAGGCGAGGATTTCGTGGTGCTGGCCGGCGGCTGGAGCGTGGCGGTGGCGCTGGCGACGGCGTGGATGCGGGGCGGCGGGGCGGAACTGGGGTGGGGCGTGCCGTCGCGTTACGTGGATTTCCTCGTGCCGCTGCCGCTGGCGAACGCGTGGTGCGCGCTGGTGCTCGCGCGCGGCGCGGCGGGGGCGTGGCGGCCGCGGGCGCCGTGGCTCGCGGGGGCGTGGGCGGTTTTCCTGGCGGTCGGCTGGGTGGGGTTGTCGGCGGAGGTGATGCGGCGGCTGGTGCTGCCGCGGGCACGCGATCGCGAGGCGCCGGTGCGGCTGGCGCAGGCGTATCAGCAAAGCGGTAACGTGGCGGTGTTCGCGGGGCAGCCGCGGCTGCTGGTGCCGCATCCGCATCCGGAGATCTCAGTGCGCGCGGTGCTGGACGATCCGCGGCTGAAGGGAAAGCTGCCGCCGTCGCTGCAGCCGGAACGGCGGCCGGGCCCGCTGTCGCGCGGGGTGCGTTGGCTGTTCGGGCGCCCTACGGAATCCGCAGGACCGCGTAGTTAGCGCCGCGGGCGGCGACAGGGTAATCGCGGGCGAGGTCCGCGGTAATGGCGTGGCCGTCGACGGGTGTGTCGTGAAGCCGGGGCTGGCGCGAGAAAGTCCGCGGCCACAGCGGCGTGAACCACGGATCGAGGTCGGGGGTGAACCAGGTGGCGACGATCCAGCGGGCGCCGGCGGCGCGGCGGCGCTCGATCTGCGCGCGGAGGGCGGCGGGATCGGCGGAGGTGAAATCGACGTTCCAGCCGCGGCGGCGGGCGAGCGTGACGATCGCGGGGTTGAAGGCACCGATGCCGACGCCGCGGTCGTGCATGTTCAGCACGAAGAGCAGATCGCCGGGCTGACTGGAGGTCCAGACGGCGTGCGCGGCGGCGAGCGTGACGTGATCGCGGCGCAGCGTGTAGGGGGCGGCGACGGCGAAGCCGGCGGCCCACGCGAGGATGCAGGCGGTGCGGGCGCGGCCGGCCCAGGCGGGAGCGGCGGCGGCCTCGAGTGCGACGAGACCGCGGGCCATCAGCAGGGCGAGCGCCGGCACGAGGGCGACGGCGTAGTAGGTTTGCTCGGACGCGGTCGGGAGGAGGATGAAGTAGAGGGGCACGCCGGCGAGGAGGAGGCGTTCGACGGCGCCGGGACGGCGCAGGCCGGCCGCGAGGAAGACGAGGCCGGCGCCGCAGCAGACCATGGCGCCGAGGATGAAGGCGGGCTTGGCGTAGTAGCCGGCGTGGACGAATCGGCCCAGATCGCCGAGCAGAAAATCGCGGCGGTCGACCGCGAGGTAGGCGGGGTCCATCAACTGCGCGCGGTGGAGATTCCACGCGACGAACGGCGCGACGACGACGATGAGCGCGGCGACGATTTCCATGAACCGCGGGGCGCGCCAGCGGCCGTCGCGGCGGAGGAGGCCGGCGGCGAGGAGCGGGGCGAGCGGCACGAGCAGCGTGAACTTGGCGAGGGCGGCGCCGAGGAGGGCGGCGAGAAACGCCAGCCAGCGGGCGGACGAAGGCGCCGCGCGCCAGCGCGCGAGGCTCGCGACGCTGAGCAGGGCGAGGGCGAGGGCGAGGGCGTCGGGCTGGAAGGCGGTGGCGAGGAGCAGTGTGATCGGGCAGGCGGCGAAGAGCAGCGCGGCGCGGAGGGCGACGGCCTCGCCGGCGTGGGCGCGGACGAGTCTTTGGAAAAGCGCGAGCGCGCCGAGCGTCGCGAGGAGGCTCACGGCCTTGCCGGCGAGGAAGGACGGGCCGAAGACGGTGAAGAGCGCGCCGACGAGCGCCTGGTAGAGCGGGAACTCGTAGACGACGCGAAACGGGACGGGGCCGTTGATGTCGATGGTGAGCCCGGCGGGCGAGAAGCCGGCGGCGACGAAGTTGACCGTCTGCGCAAACGTCTGCGTTTGCCGCAGGATCGTCGGGGAGATCGGCGGCGCGAGGAGGTCGGGCAGCGCGAGCGGGAACAGCAGCAGGAAGGGTGCGAGCCGCCAGGCGCGGCCCGGCGGAAGCGCGCCGGGCGGGGCCGGCGCGTATTCGCGGTGGGCGGACGAATCGTCAGTAGGCATTCTTCCAGCGGACGAACGTCAGCAGCAGGATCTGGACGTCGAGCCAGACGCTCCAGTTCTCGATGTAGTAGATGTCGTGCTGCACGCGGGCGGCGAGGTCGCTCTCGCCGCGGAGGCCGTTGACCTGGGCCCAGCCGGTCATGCCGGGCTTGGCGAGGTGGCGGGGCAGGTAGTGGGGAATCTCGGCGGAGAGGCGGTCGACGTGGTAGGGGCGTTCGGGGCGCGGGCCGACGAGGCTCATATCGCCGCGGAGGACGTTCCAGAACTGGGGGAGCTCGTCGAGATTCCAGCGGCGCATGAACGCCCCGATGCGCAGCACGCGGGGATCGCCACGGGCGGTGCTCTGGCGCGCGGCGTCGGTCGCGGCGGCGTCGGGCGCCATGCTGCGGAGCTTCCAGATCGTGATCGGCTGGTGGCCGGTGCCGACGCGCGCCTGGCGGAAGAAGACGGGGCCGCGGGGCGACTCGCGTTTGATCGCGACGGCGAGGAGGGCGACGAGCGGGGCGGAGAGGACGAGGCCGACGAGCGCGCCGGCGAGATCGATGGCGCGCTTGAGCCCGCGGTTGAAGAGGCGGCGGATGGCGAGTTCCTCGACGCCGAGGACGGGCACGCGGCCGATGGTCTGGAGGTGGAGGCCGCTGAGGAAGATGTCGAAGGCGCCGGGGACGATCTTCCATTCGACGTAGCCGCGCTCGCAGGTTTCGACGATGCGCTGCACCTCGGCGCGCGGGAGATCGAGGCGGGTGAGGATGACGACGTCGAGCGCCTCGCGCGTGAGGATCGCCTCGAGATCGGCGACCGAGCCGAGGACGGACGCGGGGGCGGCGTCGGCAGCGCCGGCGGCGGGGAAGGGCGGCGCGGTGTCGCGGGCGAGGGTGACGACGCCGACGAGTTGGAAGGGATGCGCGGAGTCGCGGGTGATGCCGGCGGCGAGGGCGCGGCCCTCGTCGTTCCAGCCGAGCAGGGCGGCGCGGCGGCGGAGGCGGCCGACGAAGGGCGGGCGCGAGAGCACGGCGAACGCGAGCAGGCGCCACGCGTAGAGCAGCGCGACGACGCAGAGAAATGCGAGGACGACGAAGAGGCGGGAGATCGGCGGATCGAATTTGAGGACGAGGGAGATGCCGAGATAGGTGACGAGCCAGAAGGCCGCGCCCTTGAGGATCGCGTTGAGACTCTGGTAGCGGCGGAGGAGGAGGCGGGTGTCGTAGAGGCCGAACTGCGCGAAGGCGCCGACGAGGAGCGCGACGCCGACGAGCAGCAGCGGCAGATAGCGGCCGAAGGTGGCGTCGGGGACATCGAGGCCGAGGCGCGCGAGGGGCGAGGCGTAGCGCAGCCAGTAGCCGAGGGAGAGGCCGGCGAACGTGACGAGCGTGTCGCCGGCGAGGAGGGCCAGCGGCACGAGGGTTTCGCGGAGCGGATTGGCGGCGCGGGGCATGCCTAGGGGCGGGGAGCGACGGCGGACGATGAACCGGCGGGCACGGCGCCGTCGAGCAACTCGAGGAGCAGCGGCGCGGGAAGCCAGCCCTTGGCCGGCAGGCCGCGGAGCGCGGGCACGTCGGTGGAAGGCTCGCGGACGTCGAAGAGATCGCGCGGCGGCGGAAGGTCGAGCTGGCGCATCAACACGGGATAGCCGGTGCGTTCGCGGCGGTAAACGCGATCGAGGCCGGGCGGGACGGCGCCGAGCAACTCGACCGGCAGGTGGGCGGGGCCGGGCAATACGCCCTCGAGGTGCCGAAGATAGCGCGTGAGGGCGATGGCGGCGGCGTCGCGCTGCTCGTCGACGGCGGGTTCGCGCCACCAGGGCGAGACGAGAAACGCGGGATCGTTGAGGCACTCGAGGGCGAAGGCGCGGGCGGCGGGGGCGGGGCGGCCCTGATTGAGGAGGGCGAGGCCGAGGCCGAAGTAGACGCCGCCCTTGTCGGGGACGAGGCGCGCGGCGGCGCGGAAGTGGCGCTCGGCCGCGGCGGGTTCGCGCACGACGAGCAGCCAGCCGAGATTGAAGTGCGCGATCTCCTGATCGGGATTGAGCGCGAGGGAGGCGCGCAGAAGGGCGACCGCGCGATCGGCGTGGGCGGGATTCTGCGCGAGGGCGAGGGCCTGGACGTTGAGCGCGGGGGCGGGATCGCGCCGGCCGAAGAGCGCGATGAGGGTGACGGAGGCGATGGTGAAGGCGCCGACTGTGAACCGTGCGGTGCGGCTCGCGAGCGCGCCGGGGGCGGGAGCGGGTGCGAGGAGCAGGGCGAGCGCGGCGAGACCGGCGCCGAAGACGGGGACGTCGAGCTGCCAGTCGGTGAGAGCGAAGGCGGCGTAGCCGGCGAGGGTGAGCGCGGCGACGGGCGAGGCGCGGCGGGCCTGGAACGCGAGCAGGGCGAGCAACACGAGGCAGCCGAGGCCGGCGAGGCCGAGTTCGGCCCAGAGGTGGACGGGGGTCGAGTGGAGCTGGAGGACGTTTTCGCTGCCGCCGGCGAGCTCGGCACGATAACGTGGATACACGAGCGGGATGGTCCCGGGTCCCCAGCCGAGGAGCGGGCGGTCGGCACCGAGGTGGGTGCCGGCGGCGAGCATGGCGGAGCGCTGGATCGCGCTGGCGGCGACAAGGTGGCGGTCGGGGCCGCCGGTGAAGGTGGCGCGGGTGCGGGGGTTGGCGAAGAGGAAGACGAGGCCGGCGGCGAGGGCGCCGAGTGCGAGGAGGCTCCGGGTGCGCACGGTGAGCGGCGCGGTCGCGAGCCCGGCGGCGGCGAGGACGGCGAGTCCGACGAGGCCGCCGCGGCTGCCACTGGAAAAGAGCATCGCGAGCGCGAGGGCCGCCGCGAGGGCCGCCGCGCCGCGCCAGGGGCCGCGGCGTCGCCAGAATTCGGATGCGGCGAGGGGGAGGGCGAGGAGGGCGAGGCCGGCGGTGTAGTTGGAGTGGCCGAGGGGGAATGCGTTGCGTCCGGCAAGGGCGCGGGTGAGGCCGGAGCGCGCGATGACCTCCAGCCACAGCCCCACGCTGACCGCTCCGACGAGGAGCGCGGCGGCGAGGAGGCCTTTCAAGAGGAGATCGCGGCGCGCGGGGCTGGGGGCGGGATCGGCGTGCAGCCAGTCGTAGCCGGCGAGGAAGAGCACGGGGCCGATCAGGAGCGGGGCGGACCAGCGCAGGCTGAGTTCGCGGTAGGGACTGGCGAGGGCCGAGGCGAGCACGATGGCGGCGATGGCCGCCGCGGCGGCGGTCCATGCGGGCGGGGGCAGGACGAGCGGGGTGCGCGGGTCGAGCGCGCGCAGGACGAGCGCGAGGGCGGGGAGCAGGGCGGCGGCGCCGAGCGCGAGGATCCAGGGCGAGGCCCACATGCGCGTGGCGCCCGGGCTGGCGAGCGTGATGAGCGCGAGGCCGGCGAGGCCGGCCAGGAGCAGCGCGCGCGCGAGCGTCGTCATGGCTGACGCGGGCGGCGGAGGGAAACTCGGGCAGGCAGCGAGGCGGACATGCGCGCGCCGGGAGCACACAGCACCGGCGGAAATGCGGCAAGCTTGGCGACGGAGGGAGGGCGGGCCTGAGAGGGCGGCGAAGAAGGGCCCCGGCTCGGAAGGTAGGAGCCCGCTTGCGGGCGATTTCGCGGGCCGGTTCGCTCGGTGACGCCACACCCCATCGCGCGCAAGCGCGCTCCTACCGCAGGCCTTTTTAGACGCCCTCTGGAATTTTCGTTGGCAGGCTCGTTCGCTCCTTGGGGGCTCACTGACGAAAGAGAACGAGAACGAGGAACGAGAACGAGTATGACGCGGGACCCCCACCAAGACCGATAGGTGTCGCGGCGGTTGGCGAGGTCTTGACGGTGTCGCGCGCGGACGGGCAGGCTGGCGCGATGTCCACGGAGATGTTGCCGCCGAAGAGGAAGCTGCCGATTGCGAAGCTCGCGGTCGGCGGGCTCGTGCTGGCGGCGATCGCGGGCGTGGTGCTGTATCTGGTGGGCTGGCAGACGGCGTGGGCGGAGACGAAGCGGCTCTTTGCCGTGGCGCTGGAGTTGATCGCGGCGGCGGGGCCGGCGGTGTTTTTCTCGGCGATGGCGATCCTGCCGGTGTTCGCCGTGCCGATGGGGCCCTTTGCGGTGATGAGCGGGCTGGTGTTTCGCGAGCAGCTCGGCCTGCCGCTGGTCCTCGGGCTCGGGCTCACGGCGATGGCAATCAACATCACGATTGCCTACTGGCTGGCGCGCCGCTGGCTGCGGCCGCCGCTCACGCGGCTGGTGACGCGCTGGGGCTACCGGCTGCCGGAGGTGGAGGCGGGCGATGTGACGAGCCTGATCATCCTGCTGCGCGTGACGCCGGGGCCGCCGTTCTTCGTGCAGAACTATCTGCTGGGCCTGGCGGAGGTGCCGTTTGGCCGCTACCTCTTGCTCTCGTGCGCGACGCAGGGGCTGTTGCTCAGCGGGCTCGTGGTCTTCGGCGACGCGCTGAGCCAGGGGAAGGGCAAGATGGTGATGCTGGCGGTGGGCGTGCTGGTGGCGGTGACGGTCGGCACGCATTTCGTGCGCAAGCACCTCGCGAAGAAGAAACTCGCGGCGGC
>CAZENI010000090.1:0-21044 GCA_964513055.1 uncultured Opitutus sp. | reverse complement strand
GGCGCTCTTGAAACCCGTCGGGAGTCCCGCCGTCCGTGCCGTGCAGTTCGGTGCCGATTCCACCGATGATGAAATCAGGCCGCGGGAGCTCCCTGGCCGCCACGAGGGCTAGGGTCGCGGCCACGCTTCGACTCGTGTTGTAGACCAGCCGCGGCCGCCGGTGCGCCGGAAGGCCGTTCCAGGTTTCGGCGAAGCGCCAGCACGCGACGGGATTGCCCAGCAGCGTGCCGTCGAGGTCGGTGGAGAAGAGACGGATGGCGGGCGGGGGCATGGCGGTTCAGTCGCCGTCGTTCGCTGGTTCGCCCCAGTCGCAGTCGTCGAGCGTGACCGCCACGGTCATGCGGTGCTCCACCGCGGCGACGAGTTGGTGGGCGATGCCGGTCCAGGTGAAGAGGCTGCGCGCCTTGTGGGCGCCCATGCGGCCAAGGCGCGTGCGCAGCCGCGGATGCCGGAAGATCTTCGCCATCGTGATCCCGAGATCCTCGCGATCGAACGGATCGGCGAACAAGGCGTGGCGGCCGAACGACAGCGCGCGATACAGGCCGCCGTGCACCGTCACGACCGTCGGCGTGCCGGACGCCATCGCCTCGATCGCCGTCATGCCGAACGGCTCGTATCGGCTGCAGAGGACGAAGAGATCCGCCGCCCGGTAGTAGTCGGCCAGATCTGCGTCGGGGACAAACGAGCCGAAGTGGATGCGGTCGGCGTGGCCGGTCCGCACCGCGCGGGCGCGGAGTTCGGCGAGAATCGCCTGCTCGTTTGCGTTCAACTCCTGGCCGCCGACCGCGAGATGGAGGACCGCATCGGGCACGCGGGTCGCGACCAGGGCGAACGCGTCGATCAGGAGGTCGTAGCCCTTGTTGCGCGCGAGCCGGCCGAGGGCGAGGATGACGCTGCCCTCGAAGCCGAGCCGACGGCGGATCGCCGCGCGCGACGCGTCGCTGACCGGGAAGAACCGATGATCGTCATAGCCGGGCGGCACCAGGCGGAGCTTCTCCGCCGGCACGCCGTAGTCCTGCACCAGCAGGTCGAACTGCGGGGGCGTCGTGGCGATCACCAGGTCGCAGTCGGCGTAGAGCCCGCGCTCGTCGTGGAGGCGGCGCTGGAAGTTGTAGCGCAGTTCGAACTCCGCCGCGCCGGCCGGGAAGTCGCACTCCATCTGCCGCTTCTTCCAGTGCCCGAGCGAGTGGGGCGTGTGCACATGCGGCACGCCGAGCACGTTGCTGAGGTGCTGGGCGGCGAGTCCCGCGTCCCAATAATGGCTGTTGAGGAAGCGGTAGGCGAGGCTGTGCCGCTCGATGAAGCGGAGCGCGTGCTCGTTCCATTCCGGCAGGTGATCGCAGAGGTATTCCTTCGGGAGAAAACCGTTTCCGCCGCAGGGCATGCGGATGATCCGGACATGCTGGTCGACCGGCTCGAGTTCCGGCTGGTCCTCGAACCGACGCGTCCAGATGTCGACCTCGTAGCCGAGCAACGCCAGTTTGCGGGAGAGTTCGAGGACGTAGACGACCTGGCCGCCCGTGTCGGCGGCCCCGAGCGGGGGGCGGGCGGCGACATAGCCGTGGGTGGAAACCATCGCGATGCGCGGTCGCGTGCTCGCCGCGTCGAGTGTATCCAAGAGCTGGTGGCGCGCTGCGGCGGGCGGGCGCGGAGGGCTGAAACCGGGATTGGGGGTGAGCCGGGAATCGGGCCCGGGAGTCGGACATTGGACCATGTGAGGATGCTCTCAGCCGGACCCCGATCGGACACACTGGTTCGCCTGACATTGTCGTCAGTGAGCGCGCGACGGAGGCGGCGTGAAAATACGGGGGCATGAGAGGCGCCCGGGTCATCGTGCCCGCCGGCAAGTGGCGTCCTCCACGGATCCGGCCATGACGTTTGTCCGGCCGGCCCCGATCGGAACCGTCCGCGATGCCGCCACGCGCGGCGCGCGAGTTGGAGTGTGCGCCCGGCCCACGGAGCGGAACGGCATGACCGGAGCCTGCACCGGGAAGATCCGCGGGCTTTGTTCTAGCCAGAGGGTGCCCGTTTCGACGATACACGGTGGCGTCCGCCCTCCGCGCTTGGAGCGAGCGGGCGCACCGCGCCGATGTCATCCCTTCTTTCCGACGAGAACGTCATCCTGGTCGATCCCCATCCCCGCCGCCTCGGCCGCATCTTCGACGAGGCGACGCGGAGCCGGCTGGAGCGGCTGGGCCGGGTGATCTGGCACGATGGTTCGCCGGCACCCGCCGAGCACATCGATCGACACCTGTCGCACACCATCGCGCTGATTGGCCAGTCGCCGCTGGGCAGGGATCGCCTCGACCGGGCGCCGCGCTTGCGGGCGGTGTTCAATGTCGAAAGCAATTTCCTCCCGAACATTGACTACGCCGAGTGCCACCGCCGGGGCATCCCGGTGCTCTCGACGGCCCCGGTCTATGCGCGGCCGGTTGCCGAACTGGCGCTCGCGATGGCCATCTCGCTCGCCCGGCGGATGCACGAGGCCGACGCGGCGTTGCGCGCGGGCCGGGAGTTCAAGGGCGACAACCACGACTCGTTCCTCCTGCACGGCAAGACGCTGGCCCTGGTCGGCTACGGCAACCTCGGCCGGGCGCTGTGCCCGCTGCTGCGGCCGTTCAGCCGGGACCTTCTCGTGCATGATCCGTGGATACACCCGGCGGTGCTCCGCGACCAGGACCTGGAGCCGGCGTCGCTCGACGACTGCTTCGCGCGGGCCCGTGTGGTGTTTCTGCTCGCGGCCAACACGAGCGAGAACACCGGCCGGATCGGCGCGCGCCATTTTGCGAGCATGCAGCCGGGCAGCGTGGTGATTCTCGCGAGCCGCGCGGCGCTCGTGAATTTTCCCGAACTGCTCGCCGCCGCCGCCAGCGGGCACATCCGCGCCGGCATCGACGTGTGGCCCGAGGAGCCGATTCCGCCCGGCGAACCCGGGCGCTCCACGCCGAACACGCTCTTGCAGGCGCACCGGGCTGGCAGCGTGCCGGAGATCCAACGCCTCATCGGCGAACTGGTCGTCGACGACCTGGAGAACATCCTCGCGGGCCTCCCGCCGCAACGCTGCCAGCGGGCCGTCCGCGAAACGGTCGACCGGCTGCGCAGCATTCCCGTCGGCGCCTGGTCGCTCGGCGAGACGCGCCCGTCCTGAATCCCGCACCGGGAAGGGGCGCCTCATCCGGGCTGCAGGCCGTGCCTGCGATCGAGGGCCGCGCAGGTGAGCCGCGGAAGCTCGTTCAGGGGGTGGCGGCCGGCCGTTGGTTCCTCCCACGGCACCACTCGACCACGATCAGATTCGGCACCCAACACAGCCACGCGACGGCCGGGTAGAAATCCTCGAAACGCACGCCTGCCGCGACCGAAGCCGGGAGATACAATCGCAGGGTGACGGCTGCCAGCGTCAGCGCGAAGTTCCGTTTCATCCAGAGCCGGTGCTCATCGAACTGGCGTCGTCTCGCGGCGACGAGCGCCATGACACCGGTGAACAGCCAGAGGCATCCGAGCGTGCCGAATCCCAGGTGAGAAACCAGTCCGCCGAAGGAGAAGCGGGCCAGCATGAGGCCGGCCGTTCCGCCGACTCCGACTCCCAGCACCAGGTAGAGATAGCCCAGCAGCCGATGAACCCGGGGGGCGCGGGCCCTCAGGCGATCGAGGAATTGAAGCGGACCCAGGAGCAGGGCGATCGACGCGCCGATTGCGTGGAGAGTGATCAGGAGGCGATGCTTGTCGAAAACCGCCGCCATCTCCGGATGAACCGGAACCCGCTGAACACCGCCGCCGTAGGCCCACAGCGCGTAGCCTGCGACGCCCGTGCAGAGAAACGCCGTTGCTCCAAAGCTCCATGATTTCGCGCGCATCGTCCCGAAAATGAACGGCAGGATTCGGTCCGGCGGCAACCCAAACGGCGGCCCGGAGCGGGTGGGTGGTCGCATCATCGGGGTCTCGTGCCCGAGGGCGGCCGCCCCGCTTGGCACCGTCGGCGGGTCCCCGAGACTGCGGCGCTCAATCTTGAAATCACGCTTGGGTGGGGGAGCATGCGGATGCCTGATTGGCGCCGGTGCACAAAGCGGTGCACACGCCGAAGGGGCGCCGGATCTTGAACCAGAATTGAAAGCCTGGGTGCGGGATGGAGGAAGTAGTCGAAGCCCGGGAACGATTGCCGGAGAATCCGTCGCCCGGATACCGGCAAGCTTCAGCCCGAACGCACCGCGAGGCTCCATGCGGACACTGGACTCACGCTCACCAACTGTCTCGCCAGCGGTGACCCAGCCCATTCGGTGGTCATCACGCACCATGCCCAGGTGAACCGCAGCGTGTGCCTCAGATCCGGCTATGGACTTTACGCACACGGCGACCGCGGGCTGCCTGCAGACTGCTGCGCACGCGCGCCGCATCACCTGCGTCGAGGGCGAGCGCGGTTTCCCCGGACCACGCGGGATTCCGCCGCGTGCGATTTCGCTCCGCCGGCCTCTCTGGCCACTGGCGCCGTCGGCGGGGCGTCGCGCCGTTTCTCCGGCTCGACCCATCGCCCGGGAAGCAGCAGCATCCGCGGCCAGGGCGGCGCGCCCGTTTCGTTGCTGTTGAGTTGGCTGACGACGAGGTCGACCGCATTTGCCGCCACCATGTCGTAAGATTGATCGACTCCGCCGATCTCCGGCGCGGTCGGCAGCCAGTGAAGATTGCAGAGGGGCAACTCCGACACGTTCGCGAGGTCCTGCGCCCGCAGCTTCTCGACGACAGCATGCGCGCTCACCACCACGGCATCGGGCCGGCTCGCCTTCAAGCGACGCGCGGCGACCCGCGGATCGTCCGGCAATCCGATCCACAGCAGCTCCGCCGCGTCCTGGCGACTCGGGTGAAACACCGCAAACGCCGCTTCCCACGCCCTCCGCGCCCGCTCGTTGACCTCCGCCTCGAGGATCGCCATCGGCCGCCGGCTCCCGGCCGCGGCCAATCGCTCGAGCGCCATGCGCATCGCGAGATAGTGGTGGTGCCCGGCGTGGTGGAGTTCGGGATTCCACCGGGCGCTGCCGATCACCGCCGGCGCAAAACAGGACCACTCCAGATCGAGCGTCACGTCCGTCTCGTGCATCACCGGCGACAGGAGGATGCCGACAATCCCCCTCGACTTGATCACTTGCGACAAGCGCCTGTCGGTCATGCCACGCTCGGCGGTCCAGAACTGCTCCAACCCATAGCCCAAAGCTTCGGCCCGCGCCCTAGCGCCGAGAAAAACGCGTTGGAGAAACGGATCCTTCGCCGATTCCGCGCGCGAGGTGTGGACCCAGACAAAGGCGATGCGTTCTCCGGCCGCGACCGGACGGGAATGGCGAATGTGGGACATCAACGCCGAGAAACGCGGATTCGGCCGGTAGCCCAACTCCGCGGCGAACTTCTGCACCAACGCCCGGGTTTCCGGGCGGATGCGCGGATCGTCCCGCAGCGCATACGAAACCGTGGCGAGACTGCAGTCGGCGGCGCGGGCGATTTGTTGCAGGGTGATCACGGGGAGGGGAACGGGGACGCCGGTCAGGTCAGTCGCCGCTCGCGCCGAAGGCAATCTTGCGAATTGAAGGGTTTCAAAGGAACGACGGTAGCCTCCGAATTGGCCCCGGTTAAACATGGGGGAGATTCCCAGCCGTGCGGCTCGCTCCCGCCTCGCCTGTCGGACGCCAGTATCCCCTCCCCAAGTGCCCCTTCGATGAGAAACCTGCTCCGCTCCTCCGTGCTCGCCGCCGTTGTGGTGTCGGCCGGTGCCCGCGCTGCCCAACCGGCCGATGCGCGACTGCTGCTGTGGTATGACCGTCCGGCGCAATACTGGGAAGAGGCGCTGCCGGTTGGCAACGGCCGCATCGGGGCGATGGTTTTCGGCGGCGTGCACCGCGAACACATTCAGCTCAATGAAGAGACCATCTGGTCGGGCGCTCCCACGCCCAAGCTGGCGGACCCGACGTTTCGCGAAAAGCTGCGCCGGCAGCGCGAATTGATCTTTGCCGGAAAGTTCAGCGCGGCCGATAACTTCAAACTCACCGACGCCGAGAAGCGCGCGCTCAACCTCGGCGAGCCCCGGACGATTCCGGGCACGTCGACCGCGCGCCACGTCTACCAGCCGCTCGGCGACCTCTTCCTGCATTTCGACCACGGCACCGCGCGCGAAGAGAACTACCGCCGGGAACTCAACCTCGATACCGCCGTGGTCACGACCCGCTACACCGCTGGCGGTGTCACGTTCACGCGCGAGGTCTTTTCCAGTTTCCCGGCCAACGCCCTGGTCACCCGTGTCACCGCCGATCGTCCCGGCGCACTCTCCTTCGCCGCGACCCTGGACTACCGCCGCGACGTGAAGGACGACATGTATCGCTACGACGCCGAACTCGGCGCCAAGGTCGGGAGCGTCTCCACGCCACCGCGTCCGACCTGGACCCATCTCGGCGGCAACCGCTTCGCGTGGCGCGGGCGCGGCCACCCGGACGGCGTGACGTTCGAAGCGCGTTTCGAGCTGCAGCTCGACGGTGGCTCGTTCGCCCCGACCGCGGACGGCTTTCGCATCACGGGCGCGACCGGCGCCGTGATCCTCATGACGGTCGGCACTGATTTCCGCGGCGCCGACCCCACGGCCCGGGCCGCCCGCGATCTCGAGGCGCTGGCCGGCCAGACATTCGATTCGCTCCGGGCAGCACACACGGCCGATCACCAAGCGCTGTTTCGGCGCGTCGAACTCGATCTCGGCCGCACGCGTTCGGCGGAGATGCCGACCAACCGGCGTGTCTGGTCGCAGATGTGGGGTGCCCGGGACAATCGAGTCGACCAGGCCAAAGATCGCGACCCCGATCTCTTCGCCCTGCAGTTTCAGTTCGGCCGCTACCTGATGATTGCGTCGTCACGTCCCGGCACGTTGCCGCCGGCGCTGCAGGGGATCTGGAACGATTCGCTGCTGCCCGTGTGGTTTGGCCAGCACACCTCCGACATCAACGTCGAGATGAACTACTGGCCCGCCGAATCCGCGAACCTCGCCGAGTGCCACACCGCATTGCTCGATCTCGTCGAGACCTTCATGCCTGCCGGTCGCGAATCGGCGCGCATCTCCTACGGGGCGCGGGGCATGGTGTTTCACGCGATGACGAACTGGGGCCCGAAGACCTCCGAGGGCGGCTGGCCGGATTTCACGGCCTGGCTCGCGCGGCATTTTTGGGAGCACTACGAGTTCAGCGCTGATCGGGACTTTCTCGCGCGTCGCGCCTACCCGTTCATGAAGGAGAGCGCGCTCTTCTATCTCGACACGCTCGTCACGGATCCGCGCACGGGGAAGCTCGTCACCGCGCCGAGCTACTCGCCCGAAAACCGCTTCGTCGCACCCGACAGCGGCAAGCCCGCGCACCTCGATGTCGGCAACACCATGGGCATGGCCATTTGTCGCGACGTTTTCCGCAACTGCCTGCGCGCCGCCGAAGTGCTCGGCATCGACGAGGCGTTTCGCGCCGAACTCAAAACGAAACTCGCCGCGCTCGCCCCATACCCCGTCGGCCCCCATGGCCGTCTGCTCGAATGGCGCACCGACTACGCCGAGACCGAGCCGGGCCATCGCCACCTCTCGCACCTCTATCCGCTCTATCCCGGCGATGAAATCACGCCGCGCGGTTCCCCTGAACTCGCCTCCGCCGCCAAGCTCTCTCTTCTCCGCCGCCTTGACCACAACGGCGGCTGGACCGGTTGGAGTCGCGGCTGGGCAATGAATCTGGCGGCCCGCCTCGGCGACGGTGCGCTCGCGCACGAACAACTGCGCCTGCAACTCGAGCGCACCACGTTCACCAATCTCATGGGCGCCCACCCGCGTCTCGGCGGCACGACGCAGTGTTTCCAAATCGACGGCAACTTCGCCACCACCGCCGCCATCGCGGAGATGCTGCTTCAGAGCCACGGCGGGGAAATCGATCTGCTGCCCGCCCTGCCTCCCGCGTGGAAACAAGGGTCCGTCGCCGGCCTGCGCGCGCGGGGCGGTTTTCTGGTTGGCATCAAATGGCAAGGCGGCGCCCTCGCGACCGCCACCGTGCAATCCCGGCATAGCGGCTCCTGCACCGTGCGCGCCCGCACGCCCTTCCAAATCGGTGCCGACCCCAGCCGCGCGGTCGGTTCCGAGCAGGTGCTCACTTTCTCCGCGACCGCCGGCCAGCTATACCGCATCACGGCGGTCCGTTGAGAACTGCGCCGCACTCGCCCTCTCGCCTTCACGCCAAACCCCACGAACCAATTTCTCATGAAGCCCCTGCATCGGTCGCTCACGTTCCTCTGTCTGGTCGGTGCACTGTGCGCCGTCGCCGCCGAGCCACCCGTGGTCGGGCCCGCCGCGCGACTCACCGTCACGCCCGCGGGCGAGGTCGAAGTCGCGATGGCCGACGGCGCGGTCGCACGGTTTGCCCCGGTCGTCGCGGTATTGTCGGCGCGTTCCGATCCGAATCTTGAAATGCGATGGGGGCAGTTTCCCGAAGCCGCGATGAAACTGAGCGACACGGGTTCGATTTATAATGTGCTCACGTGGGGCCGGAAAAACACCGCCGCGAAAACCGCGACCCAGCACGTCGAGGACGGCTTCGATCCTTCGATTGATCGCGGCTACGGCGGCGGCCGCACCGCCAACTTGTTTGCCGCCGGAAAACTCCAGACCCTGCGCGCGAGCACCGGCCGCTCCACCGGCAGCAAGATCACGTGGGCCTTCCCCGCGGATGACACTGCCACCGTCCGGGCGGAGCTCGATCTGCCGCCCGACGGCACCGCACCGCGCCTCCGGCTGACGACGACGGTCAAGGCGGACGGCTGGTATTCGTTTGGCTACGTGGGCGCGCCCGAGACCCCCGCGGCCGAGGCGTCGGAACTCTGGCAGCCGTTGATCTACAACGAACGTCGCTTTCCGCATGAGTCGTTTCTCGAGGCCGGCTATCGCTGCCCGCTGCCGACCACGCTCGTCACGCGTGGCGGGATCACGACCGGCGTGCTCGCCGATCCCGCGGAGTATCCGTTCCAGCCACTGCCGAACCTTGCGAATTCGCGCTTCGGCGTGGCGCTGCGCAACGCCCGCGGGCTCGCGCAGCCGATGCTGTTCGCGCCGCTCCTCGGCGGCGCCGGTTCGCGCATGAAGGCCGGCGAAACGCGCGAGTTCGTCATGCGGCTCGTCGTCGCCAAGGCGAACCTCTCGACCACCTACGAGCGCGTCGCCCGTTCGCTCTATGGCTTCGCCGACGTGCGGCACAACGCCCTCGGTTCGCTCAACGCGACATTCGAGCGCATGCTCGAATTCGGTCTGAGCGACTACGCGAAATTCAACGCCGACCTGCGCGGTTTCGCCTACGACACCGATGTGCCCGGCGCGGTGAAGAACGTCTCCGCCCTGCATCCGCTCGGCCTCGCGCTCGTCACCGACCGCTCCGAAATCTACACGCGGCTCGCCCGCCCGCTCATGGAGTTTTTCGTTTCCCGCGAGCGTTTCCTCTTCACGACCGATCCCAAGGTGAAGGGCCAGTCGGCGTCGTCGCGCCTCGGCGGGCTGGGCGCGCCGCTCACCGAATATGCGAATCTCTACGCGATGTCGGGCGCCCGCACCCCGTTCTTCCGCACTGCGGCCGAGGGCCTTTTCGGCCGGGACCGCATCCTGAATCTCGAGGGCAATATCCGGGGCGACAATTGGTCCAATGCCCTCGGCCTCTACCGTGCCACGGGGGAAAAGCGCTGGCTCGACCACGCCATCAAGGATGCCGACGCCTATCTCAAAACGCGTGTGGGCGTGCGCCCGGCGGACTATGCGGATCCCGATTCCCGCGGCTTGTTTTTTTGGACGGCGTTTACGCCGCAATGGATCGAGTTGTTCGAGCTCTACGAGGAAACGAAGCTGCCGCGCTTCCTCGATGCAGCCCA
This sequence comes from uncultured Opitutus sp., assembly GCA_964513055.1. Taxonomy (GTDB): domain Bacteria; phylum Verrucomicrobiota; class Verrucomicrobiia; order Opitutales; family Opitutaceae; genus ER46. Next base: position 11,141 of record CAZENI010000090.1, on the reverse strand, counting down.
CGCCGGCGCCCGCGACTACGCACAGTTTGTCTGGCTCGCACCGCGCATTCCCGGCGGCGACGTCCGCGTAAACGAAGACGGCCTGGCGCCGGCCTACCGGTCAGGGCCCCGTTTCCCGCGGATCAGGGCCGAGCCCGAAACCGTTCCCGCGTGGCGCACCTCCGAGATCGGCCTCACCAGCGAGTCGGCCCCGACCAGCAAGGGCGCCCGCGGTATCCTCCTCGCCTGCTACGCGCCGTGGATGCTGCGCATCGCCGCGCTCAAGAACGACTCCTTCCTGCACGACATCGCCCGCTCCGCGATCATCGGCCGCTACACGAGTTTTCCCGGCTATCATATCAACACCGCGCGCACGACGGCCTACGAAAAGCCCGACTTCGCGCGGCGCGGAAAGGACGAGCTCAACTCGGCGACCTCGATTCACTACAACCACATCTGGCCGCACATCGCGCTGCTGTTCGATTACCTCGTGGCGGATGCGTTTGCCAAGTCGCGCGGCGCGATCGATTTTCCCGCGCGCTATGCCGAGGGTTACGGCTACCTGCAGCAACGCGTCTTTGGCGACCGCCCCGGCAAGGTCTACGACGAGAGCGGCCTTTATCTGTGGATGCCACGCGGCGTGCTGACCGTCGATCACCCCGAACTCAATTTCGTGATGGCCCGTGGCGACTCCAAACTCGCCATCGCACTCACCAACCAGTCGAAGTCCGCGGTCAAATCTCACGTCACGCTCTCGCGCGACCGCATCGCGCACGTCTCGGGGGCCAACGCGAAAGTGATCGTGTGGGCGAACAACCGGCGGGTAGGGGAGGTGCCCTTGTCGGCCGACGGCCGCATCGCCGTCGACGTCGCGGCGGAGGGCATCACCACGCTGATCATCAGCGGCGTGAAACCGCGCGTGGAGTTTCAGGACCAGATTCTTAGCCGCGCCGCCCGCCTCCCGGCGGAAAGCGTCGTCGACCTCGGCTGGCGCGGCGCGCGCGGCGTCGTGCTGTCGTTCGGCGCGGGCGAACTCACGAGTGCTTACGTCTATCTGCCCGATCAGGAGCGCGTCGTGACGAAGTGCACGGTCCACTATCGGCAAGGCGACGGCGCCGTCCGCTCCGCATCGGATACGTCGTATCCCTTCGATTTTACGCTGCCCGTCGCGGGCGACGCGCCGTTGGAGTTCTGGTTCGAGGTGCAGTCAGGCACCGGACCTGCGGAAAAATCTCCGGTCGGACGCCTGCTCCTCAAATGAAAACACGTTTCACTCGTCGCGTCCTTGGATGGTGTGTCCTGCTCGGCGTGGCGACCGCAGGCCAATCTGCTCCGGCGCCATCCGCGGCGCCGGCTTCATCCGCGCTCTGGTATCGCGAGCCCGCGCGCACGTGGCACGAGGCGCTGCCCGTGGGCAACGGCCGGATCGGCGCGCTCGTGCACGGCGGCGCGGATAGCGAGTTGATCCAACTCAACGAGGGCAGCGTCTGGTCCGGCCGCACCGCCTACGTCGAGAAACCCGAGGTGCTGCAGAATCTTCCGCGGCTGCGCGAACTGCTCTTCGCCGGGAAACATGCCGAGGCGGATGCTCTCGCCAAACGGCACATGACCACGGTGCCGCGTCCCAACTATGGCAGTTTCCAACCGCTCGGCGACCTGCGCCTGGAGTTCGAGACCGACATCGCGCATACGCGCGACTACCGGCGTGAACTCAATCTCGACACTGCGGTGGCGCGCACGACGTTCAAGCGCGGCAACGCCACGCACGTGCGTGAGATTTTTTCCAGCGCCCCCGCCGGCGCGCTGGTGATTCGGCTCACCGCCAGCCGGCCCGGGCTCATCACGTTCCGCGCCGTCCTCGGGCGGATGGGCGCGGTCACGCGCGCCGACGGTGTGAATGCGGTCTTGATGACGGGCCGTTGCGCGGAGGGCGGCACCGAGTTTGCCGTGGCCCTTCGGGCGATCGCAGACGGCGGACGCATCACCGCCACCGACAATGCGCTCACCGTGGATCGGGCCACCTCGGTTACGCTCCTGCTGACGGTCGGCACGAGCTACTATCACTCCGATCCCGCCGCCGCGGCCCGCCTCGCGCTCACGCAGGCCGCCGGCCACGCCTACCCGCAACTGCTCGCCGACCACAGTCGCGACCACCAAGCGCTTTTTCGTCGCGTCACGCTCGCCCTCGGCGGCACCGATGCCGCCACCGCCGCGCTGCCGACCGACGAACGCCTGCGTCGGGCCGCGGCGGGCGGCGCTGATTTGGACCTGATGGCGCGGTATTTCGACTACGGGCGCTACCTGCTCATCGCGTCGTCGCGAGCGGGCGCCTTGCCGGCAAATTTGCAGGGCCTCTGGAATCCGCTGCCGAATCCCCCGTGGTTCTCCGACTTCACGATCAACATCAACACGCAGATGAACTACTGGCCCGCCGAGGTGGCGGGGCTTTCTGAGTGCCACGAGCCGCTGTTCGTTTTGGCCGAAAAGCAGGTGCCGCTCGCGCAACGCACCGCGCGCGAGCGCTTCGGCGCCGGCGGTCTCGCGCTCAGCACGCGCACGACGATCTGGGGGCGCAGCGATCTGCGCGGCACGACGGGACTTTTCTGGCCCGAGGCGCCGGCGTGGCTGGCGGCGCATTTTTGGGAGCGTTGGTTGTTCTCCCAGGACCGGAAGTTCCTGGCCGAGCGCGCGTGGCCCTACATGCGCGAGGCGGCGCGCTTCTATGTCGAGACGCTCGTCGAGCACCCGAAGCACCGCTGGCTGGTCAGCGGCCCCTCCACGTCACCAGAAAACTCCTACGTCGCGCCCGATGGCACGCGCACGGGTCTCGACATGGGGCCGGCGATGACGATGGCGATCGTGCGCGAGTTGTTTGACCACTGCCTCGCCGCCGCCGACTTGCTCGGCACCGACCGCGAGTTCGCCGCGGTGCTGCGCGAAAAGCGCGCCCGCCTCGCGCCGATCCGCGTCGGCGCCGACGGCCGGCTGCTGGAGTGGTCCGAGGATTTCAAGGAGCACGAGCCCGGCCACCGCCACACGTCGCACTTGTTTCCGTTGCACCCGGGTGACGAGATCTCCGTTCGTCGCACGCCCGAGCTCGCCGCCGCGGCGCGCAAGTCCCTCGAGGCGCGCCTCAGCCACGGCGGCGGTTACACCGGGTGGAGCCGTGCGTGGCTCATCAATTTCTGGGCGCGCCTCGCAGACGGCGACAAGGCCCACGAGAGCATCGTCGCGCTCTTCAAGGACTGCACGTTTCCCAATCTCTTCGACAACCACTACCGCGGTGAAGGAAACGTCTTTCAGATCGACGGAAACTTCGGAACCACCGCCGCGATCGCCGAGATGCTCCTGCAAAGTCACGGCGGAGAATTGCACCTGCTGCCCGCCCTGCCTCACGTCTGGCGCGAGGGAAGCGTGCGCGGTTTGCGTGCGCGCGGCGGATTCACCGTCGACCTGCGATGGCGCAACGGCACGCTGACGGCGGCCACGATTGTCTCCACGCACGGCAATCCGGGCACCGTGCGCGCCCGGACGCCGCTCCAACTGGGCACGGCCCGGAGCCGCGCTGACGGTTCGGAGCACGTCCTCGAATTCCCCACGGTCGCCGGAAAGAGCTACGAGATTACTTTGCAGCCGTGAAACCCACCATGCCGCCGGTCACGCACCCAGTTCAGGTTCCCCTGCGCCCGCCCCGCCGCAATTTGCTCACGTTCGCCGCCGCCCTGGCGGTTTCGTTCCTCACGGGAGGCGCCACGGACGAGGCGACGGCCGCCGATCGGCTCGCGGCCGGCTTCGCTTCGCCGCCGACCGACGCGCGCCCGCTCGTGTGGTGGCATTGGATCAACGGCAACATCTCCAAACGTGGCATCGAGGCCGACCTTGCCGACATGAAGCGCGTGGGCATCGCGGGCGTGCAGATGTTCGACGCGAGCATCTACCTGCCCGCCGGGCCCGTGCGCTACGGCACCGACCTCTGGCATGAACATGTGCAGCACGCGATCGCGACCGCGGAAAAGCTCGTACTCGAGTTTCATTTGATGAACACTCCCGGCTGGTCGGCCAGCGGCGGCCCGTGGGTCACGCCCGAGCGCTCGATGAAGAAACTCGTGTGGAGCGAGACGACGGCGGCCGGCGGCGGCGCGCTCACGCTCGCCGTGGCGCGCCCGAAGATCGACCCCTTGAAGTTCCGCACGCCGCCCGCGGTGAAGATGGAAAACTTCTACCGCGACGTCGCCGTGCTCGCCGTGCCGGCCGACGCCACGCTTCGCACTGCGGATCTCAGTTTCAAAACGAAACTCGCCGACAAGACGCTGAGCGCCGCGCCGCCCGAGACCGATCCCGCCGGCTGCATCCCGCGCGATCGCGTGCTGGATCTCACCGCGGATTTCGATGCCACTACCGGCACGCTCCGCGCCGCCCTGCCTGCCGGCCGCTGGACGATTCTGCGGTTCGGTTTCACCTCGACCAGCTCGACCAATCATCCCGCCGTGCCCGAGGGGCACGGCCTCGAGATCGACAAAATGGATTCCGACGCCGTCTCGTTCTACTTCGATCAGGCGCTCGGTCGCATCCTGCGTGAAGCCGGGCCGCGCGTCGGCACGACCGTGAAGGGCATTCTCTTCGACAGTTTCGAGGGCGGCCCGCAGAACTGGACCGACACGTTTCCCGCGCAGTTTCGCGCCCTTGCCGGCTACGACCTTGTCCCGCTGCTCCCCGTGCTGGCCGGCCGCGTGATCGAGAGCCCCGCGTTCACCGAGTGCGTGCTCCGCGATTTTCGCGGCGCGGTCGAGCAGCTGATCGCGAAAAACTATTTCGGCACCATGCAGCGGCGCGCGCGCGAGCGCGGGCTGGTAATCTACGCCGAGGCGCAGGGCGGGCCGCTGAATCCGGTTTCGGCGAACGAGTTTGTCGATGTGCCGATGAACGAATTCTGGATGCCCGACACGGCGCCGCGCCTGCCGCGGATCAAGCTCGTTGCGTCCGTCGCCAATCTCCTCGGTCGCAGGCTCGTCGCCGCCGAGTCGTTCACCGCCAAGCCCGAGGACGGCCGCTGGCTCGCGACGCCCGCCACGCTCAAGGATCCGGGCGACTACGCGTGGACGGCCGGCATCAACCGCTTCATCCTTCACCACTACGTGCACCAGCCCACCGACGACGGCCCCGGCTTTGGCCTCGGCCGCTACGGCACGCATTTCGGTCGCCTCAACACCTGGTGGCCGCTCGCCGGCGCCTGGATCGACTACGTGGCGCGCGGGCAGTTTCTCCTGCAACAGGGCCGCACTGTTGCCGACATCTGCTTCCTGCAAAACGAAGATCACGGCTACGCCTATCCCACCACGATGGTCGCCGTGCCGCCGGGTTACGACTTCGACATCTGTTATCCGCGCCACCTCGCCGCGATGACCTGGCGCGACGGAGCGCTCACGCTTCCGACCGGGCCCGCGTATCGCGTGCTCATGCTCCCGGAGAACTGGTCCGCCGATCTCGCCACGCTGCGCCGGCTTCGCGACTTCGCCCGCGCCGGTGCACCGATCTTCGGCGCCGCGCCCGTGACTCCCGCCGGCGTGCGCGACTACGAGGCGCGCCATGAATTCGCCGCGCTCGTGCGCGAGCTGTGGGAAGGCCCCCGCCCGCTGGTCCGGCGCGCCGCTCTGCCCGCTGCGCTCGGTGAAATCGGCCTCGCGCCTGACGTGATGCTGCCGGCCGCGCCGGCGGGAGGCGAACTCCGCTTCATTCACCGCCGCCTGGCCGACGCCGAAATCTACTTCGTCTTCAACCACTCGGACCGCGACGTCGCCGGCGACTTCACCTTTCGCGTCACCGGCCGCCAACCCGAGCTCTGGAACGCGATCAGCGGCGCCCGCGCCGACGCCTTCGGGTTCCGCCCGAGCGCCGCCGGCACCACCGTGCCGCTCCACCTCGAGCCGCGCGGCTCGATCTTCGTCGTCTTCCGCCGCGCCGCGGCCGGGGTCCTTGCCGGCGCTCCGAAGACCGCGGTCGCTGCGACTCTGCCGATCACCGGACCGTGGCACGTCGCGTTCCACGACGGCCGCGGCGCACCGCCCAACGCGACCTTCGCGACCCTCGCCTCGTGGACGGAACACGAAAACGCCGGCATCAAGTTCTACTCCGGCACCGCCACCTACCGCACGACCTTCGCCGTTCCATCGGTCAACCTCCGCGCCGGCTCAATCGCCACGCTCGACCTCGGCACAGTCGCCGATCTCGCCGAAGTCCGGCTCAACGGCGCGCTCATCGGCACACTCTGGCAACCGCCGTTTCGCGTCGAGGTCACGCGCCACCTGCGCGCCGGCGACAACCTCCTCGAGATCCGCGTGGCCAACCGTTGGATCAACCGCGTGATTGGCGACGAGGCGCTGCCCACCGATCTCAGCTATCAGCCCGAGGGCACGAACAAGTTTACCGACGGAAGGCTGAAACAACTCCCTGTCTGGCTTTACGACCGCACGCGCCTCTCCGAGCGGAAGCGCCATAGCTTCACCACGTGGAAACACTACGAGGCAACTTCCCCGCTCGTCCCGTCGGGTCTGCTCGGTCCCGTCAAGATCGAGTGGAGAGCGCCCGCGCCGTAGTGCAGGCCATCACGACTTCGTCCATCCAACGCCAATACCAAACCCTATGAACTCCCCATTGTCCCTCGCTTCCTCTTGGCGAAGTGGAACGCGTAGTGCCGTCCGACGTGCGGTTCTGAGTCTGTTCGTGTCTCTGAATTTCCTTCTTGTCGGCCATGCCCAATCTTCGGGCGAGCCGATGGGCGCGGTCCAAGGCACGGTGTCCAACGCAGTCAGTGGTTCCCCGCTCGGCCGCGCCAAAGTGACCATCCGCGGCACGGCCCAGGAGGCGCTGACGGACGACGACGGCCGGTTTTATCTCCGGGGTGCTCCGGCCAAGGTTATCGAGTTGGAGGTTTCGTATCTGGGATTCGTGACGCAAACGTCGCGGGTGACGGTTCCGCCCGGCGGACAGGTGGTGCAGGATTTCCAGCTGAGTCGCGCGCCATCCGATCGTCGCGGCGCGGAAGGCGAGACGATCATGCTGGAGAAGTTCGAGGTGGTCGCGGAACAGACCATGAGCGGCCAGGCGGTCGCGATGAACGAGCAACGCCATGCGGCGAACATCAAGAACGTGGTCTCGTTCGACGAGCTCGGTGACCGCGGCCAGGAAAACATCGGCGACTATGTGCGCTTCCTGCCCGGAGTCACCATTCTGGACGACGGCACAAACCCTGGTCGGATTGCCTTGGGCGGGTTTCCGGCGGAAATGTCCAACCTTCAGATCGACGGCGTGGACGTCCCGGCCACCGGCATCGGCCCGACCAGCACTCGCGCTGCGGCGCTACAGGACGTGCCGATCCTGAACATCGAGCGCGTGGAGGTCTCGAAGGTGCCCACGCCCGACCTGCCGGCGTCCGGTTTGGGTGGATCGATGAACCTGATCGCCAAGACCGGAACGGGCCTCAAGCGCCCGGTCGGCCGTTACCAAGTGTATCTGAATTTCGACAACGTCGACGGCTTGAGTTTCAACGGCGGTTCGCGGCAACCGCACGACCGGGCATCGCCGCGCCACAAGGAGCCTTCGTTCAGCCTGAGCTACGCCTTCCCGCTGTGGCAGAAGCTCTCGGTCAGCCTCGGGGGCTCCCGCTCCTGGCGCCAGCGGCCGACGGACGACACGCCCTCCGAGGTCGCCTTTTGGAACCTCAGGAGCACCTACTTTACGACCGGCGCGCCGAAGGATCGGGCGCTGGCGATCACGCAATGGCGCCAGGAGGCCTCGATCTCGCGGACCGAGAATCTCCAACTCGGCCTCGATTGGCGGCTGACCCACCACGACACCCTCAGCCTGCAGATCCAGGAACGCACGGTGGTTGACAAGAAGGCCCAGAGCTTCTTCACCGCGCGCGTGAACGCCAATTACGATGCGATCGGCAATGCGGATTACACTTCCAGCCGCGGTGCGACCGGCAGTTTCGAAATGGGCACCCTCAATCCCTCGAATTTCGACGCGACGACCGACACCAGCCTACGGTCGCTGAAGTATCAGCATCGCGGCCCGGTGTGGAACATCGACGCGCAGGCGTCCTACTCCGCCGCCGACCGCGAGCGCAGCAGCCTCGGCAAGGGCTACTTCAACGGCGTCCTGGCCAGCGCCCTCAACGTCAACATCCGCGGCGACGGCATCGGCAAGGGTGCGAGCATCGGGCCGGAAACCTACACAATCACCCGCGCCAACGGCGCGGTGGTGGATCCCTACAACGCCAACAACTACACGCTCGGCACGGTGAACGAGGAGTATGCCCTGTATCAGACGGACGTCACGGCCGGGCGCCTGAACGTCAGCCGCGCGATCGGCCGGAGCCTCACGCTCAAGATCGGCGGCGCCTACAACCGCCTCGACAAGGACGACACCCGTCCGGTCAAGAACTACACCTTTGTCGGCCGGGCCGCCGGGCAGACCGCCGTCTCGCTCTATGACCTCGTGGATGAGTCGATCGACGTGAAAGCGAACGGGAACCCGGTGCGCTGGATCAGCCCGGTGAAGGCCTACGATCTCTTCGTGCAACACCCGGAGTATTTCACCCTGAACACCACCCATATCCAGAACCAAGCACAGAATTCCAAGCGCATGCTCGAGGATATCCTGGCTGGCTATTTCCGGCTCGATCTGCGCCTGCTCGCGGGCCGGCTGAACTTCACTGGCGGTGCCCGTTATGAGAAAACCGATCTCAAGGGCTGGAGCATGAAGCGGGACAACTTCGCCATCTACCAGCGGGATGCGGCGGGCAATCTGCTGCGCAACAGCAGCGGCGCGTTGATTCCCATCACCAACAACACCGAGGCGCGGCTCAGGCTCATCAATCAGGAGCGCGGGAATTTCGAGAGCCAGGGCTACGGCGGGCTCTATCCCAGCCTCAACGCCAATTACGCGATCACCGACAACCTGGTGGCGCGGGCCGCCTATGCGCGGACGCTCGGCCGTCCGGACGTGCAATACGTCGTGGCCGGAGTCACGGTGCCGGTTCCCACCGACACCAATGCCACCACCGCTCGCACCATCGTGGTCGGCAATCCCGGCTTGGAGCCCTGGACGGCGGATAGTTTCCACCTGTCCCTCGACTCGTATCATCTGAAGGGCGGATTCGGCTCCATCGGGGTCTATCGCAAGAACGTCAGCAACTTTTTCGCGCAGCGCGGCCGGCCGACCACGGCGGCAACGCTCGAGGCCTACGGCATCCCTCAGGGCGACATCGATTTTATGCTGGCCGACAACTACGTGCTGCGCCGCTGGGAGAATGTTGGCGATGCGACGTTGGACGGAATCGAGCTGAGCTACCGCCAGGATCTGCTGTTTCTGCCGTCATGGCTGCGGTTGGTGCAGGCTTGGGTGAACTATACCCATCTGAGGGTGGGTGGACGTAATGCGGAGGACTTCGTGGGATTCAGTCCCGATTCCCTGACCGCGGGGGTGAACTACATCCGGCCGCGCTTTTCCGTCCGGCTGACGGCGGCCTATCAGGCCGAGACCAAGCGAGCGGAGGTGGTGGTCACTCCTGGGACCTCGACTGAAGGCTTCATTCCCCCATCCACCTATGAATACCAGGCAGCCTCCACCCGCTACGGTATCAGCGCGGAATACGCCCTGACCAAAAAATTCGCCCTCTACATGAACTGGGACGACGTGTTCGCCAAGGACCGCTTTTTGTATCGTCGGGCCCCCGATACGCCCGCCTTCGCCCAAACCGCCCAACGCTACGTCAGCCCTTCCTCCATCGTGATCGGCCTGAAGGGCAGTTTCTGAAGGGGCCACCGGGATTGAAGAATTTCCAGGAAAGAGCGTTCAGCCGCTTCAGCGCTCGCCACGGCATCATTGTGAAAACCAAGCGCCCATACGCCGCATGCTCCCAACGTCTGCTTTGCACCGGCCTCTTCCTTGCGGCGACTGCGCTCGCCAGCGCGACGGAATTATTCGATTTCGAATCCGTGTTTGATCCGGCCCAACTCACCGCGCGGGGTGTGACGATTGCCGTGACGGATGGGGCCTTGGACATCAAGGGCGCCGTGCCCGCCTTCGACAGTGGCGTGGTCTTCCCCTTGCCGGAAAAGTGGCGAGACCTCTCGCGTTTTCGTTTCGTGGAAGCCGACATCGAAAACACCGGCGACAAGCCCCTGCGCTTCACGTTTTGGGCGCTGTCGGGCCACGGCTGGGGCGGCGTCAGCACGTTCACGCCCGAAGGCGGCCCCACGGCTGGGCGCGAGACGCTCGCCCCCGGGCAACGTGGCACGTTCAAGATCGACCTGCACACCCGCTATCCCGGCAAGGATGTCTACACCCCGGCGACCAATCCGTCCTCGATCCGCTGGCTCGAACTCGTCGTCGGCGACAGTCGCATTGTGCCGTCGCTGCGCGTGCGGAGTGTTCGCGCAACCGGCGTGGCGCCAAACGAACCGCTCGATGTCTCGCGGCGCGTGCTCGTGCCTGACGTTTCCCGCGAACCGCCCGGTCCCGGGCGGCGCGTCTATCAGCAGATGCCCGGCTGGGAAAAGACGAGCGTCACCCATGTGCTGACGCTGCCGCGCGAATGGAAGCCGGGCGCGAAATATCCAGTCATCGTCGAATACACCGGCAACGTCTTCTACCACAAGTTCTGCCACTCGACCGGCTACACGGATCAGGGAACCATGGCCTACGGTTTGGCGCGGGGCGAAAAGTTCATCTGCCTCAACCTGCCGTTCATCAGCGCGGACGGACAGCGCGAACAGATCGACGGCTGGGGCGACATCGACAAGACCGCCGACTACTGCGTCGCGACGGTCCGCGCAGTGTGCGCGCAATTCGGCGGCGACGCGGGCGCGATTTTCTTCGTCGGTTTCTCCCGCGGTGAATACGCCGCCAACTACCTCGCGCTGCGCGACGACCGGATCGCCTCGCTGTGGACGGCGTTTGTCGGCACGAACCCCGGCCGCCCGTGGAAGCCCGCCGACGGCGCCGGCTGGAACAAAGTCGGCCTCGGTTGGGAGGAACGCGCCGCCCGCCTGCAAGGACGACCCTGGTTCGCCGCTCCGGCCAACCTCGGCGCCCACGTGCACGTCGACGTCGAGTATCTCGAAGACCGTCCGTCGACGGTGGCGGTCCGCCGTTGGATG
>CAZENI010000089.1:15974-21046 GCA_964513055.1 uncultured Opitutus sp. | reverse complement strand
CGGCGACCGGCGTGTCGCCCGCGCGCGCCTGTCCGGGCCCGAAATCAAACTGGACGGCCGCGGGCACCGCCGGCGCCGGCGGCAGCGGCCGGTCCTCGGGCCGCTGGGCGGGGAGTGAAGTCGCACCGAGGGCGCCGCACGCGAGCAGGGTGAAGACGACCCGCGGAGCGGATAACTGGAACGGCAGCGAAGGAGAAAGGCGCATGGGGTGATAGGGGGAGACGAACGAGGAAAGGCGCGGGACCGGCGACGGTGGCTGCGCGACGCCCATTGCGCCAAGCGTGCCGGCACCTGACGGTTCGGCGGATGTTGAAGAGAGGCGCGCCCGCTCGAACCAGTTTTACCACGGATTGCACGGATGACACGGATATGGAAATCGCAGGCCGAGTTCGCGGCCGATTGGACATCCGTGCTATCCGTGAAATCCGTGGTCAATAAATCCGAAGCTGGGCAACGCTCCCCGGAGGGGCGGGCCGCCCGTCCCTACCGGGGGAACAGCTCGGCGACTTTTTGCGCGCGGTAGTCGAAGATGAACTGTAGCTGTTTTCCGATCCAGAGGGCGTGGGCGAGATCGCCGAGCGGGCCCCAGCCGACGTCGTAGGTGACGCGGTCGGTCATCGTCACGCCGCGGCTGTCCGGCGCGCGCTCGAAGCGGTGCTCGTGGTGCCAGACTCGGTAGGGGCCGATGCGTTGCTCATCCACGAAGAACTCACCCTCGATCACGTGCGTGATCTCGGTCAGCCAGCGCAGCGTGACGCCGGGGAGAATCCCCACGCGATAGGCGATCATCTGCCCGGCATACATGCGCGCCGGTGATTCGCCGACAATCGCGAGGCGCAGGTTCGGCGGCGTTAGGGCGTCGAGATTGCGCGGCGTGGCGAAGAACGCCCAGATGGCGGCCGGGTCGCCGGGAATGAACTGTTCGCGGAGGAGTTGGCGGATCACGGCTCTGGTTCGTCGCAGATGGCCGCCTGGATGCAGGGTCCCGCCGCGCCCGCGGCGGGCGGCAAGTGACGGGAGAGAGCGGAATCGCGGGACGGCGGGAGGGGCTTACGGGGCCGGCGCGCCAAGGATGACGGGCGGATCGGTGGGTTTCACCGAGGCGAGGTAGGCGGAAATGTCGACGAGGTCGGCGGCGGTGAGGCGGGCGACGACCGGTTCCATGGTGGAGGCGAGCGGGCCGCGGCGCGCGCCGGTCTGAAAATCGTGGAGCTGCCGGGCGGCATAGCTGGGCGAGCGGCCGGCGATGGCGGGCACGTCGATGAGCCCCATGAGATCGGGGCCGTGGCAGGTGATGCAGGCGACGGTGCGGCCGGCGCCGCCGACGATGCCGCTGCCGCCGGTGTTCACGAGGGCACGGCCGCGGGCGATGCTGCCGGGCGGCACGTAGGCGACGAAACCGGAGCGGGGGTTGCGATGCGTCTCGGACTGCTCCTCGTCCTCGGGCACCTCGATGATCCGGCCGGCGATGGGCTCGGTGCGGGCCGGCTCGACCGCGAGGAAGAGGTTGCCGTGTATCTTGGTTTTGGGGACGCGGTCGGTCTCGATGACGCGCACCCACGGCGTCCACTCGATCTCGGCGAAGTATTCCGCGGCCTCGCGGATTTCGTCGTCGGTCATGAGCTGCGCGAGGCGCGCCATCGTGACGGTGTTGGGTTTGCGCGGATCGCTGGAGGTGCGGAGGCCGCTGCGAAAGTCGCGCATCTGCTGGATGAAGTAGTTGACGGGCAGCGCGGCGACGGGGGCGTTCTCGGGGCGGCCGCGGCCGTTGGGCAGGTGGCAGGAGGCGCAGCCGCGGGCCTCGGGGCCGGCCTTCGCCGGGCCGTGCTTCAGGAGCGGGGTCATCGGCGGATGGTCGCCGGGGAACCAGTCGATGACGTTGGACAGGTCGCGGATGTCGACGAGGGAGTAGCGGGCGTCGCTGCCCGCCACGGACCGGAGGCGCGTCTGCTCGGCGGCATCCTGGTTCGGACGGAGCGCGCGGGAGGGGAGGGCCTGCGGCACGGCCTTGTCGCCGGGCTTCGGCGGCGTGGTGACGCCGTAGGCCCAGAGCGGCATGACGAAGTCGGCGGCGCGGAGGGCGGCGGAGGCGGCGAAGGCGAGGAGCGCGGCGAGGAGAAACCCGACGGGGCGGCGGCGTGGCGGCACGGGCGAAGCCATGCGGGCAGTGCAGGTCTGGACGGGGAGCGAGGCGAGGCTATTTGCGGGCGGCACCAGAAGCCGCGGAGCAATGGGCAAACGATGCGGAGCGCGGGGCCGCGGGCGGGGTGGCGTGCGTCGGGGTGTCGGGTCCCGCCGCTCACGCGACGGGCTGCGCGCGCGGACGCGGCGCTACGCTTTGAGCGCGATGACGAAGTGATAGGCCGAGATGTGCATGCGTTCGCGCAGGTAGAAGCGGTGCGCGTCGTGGCGTTGCACGCCGGAGTCGAGTTCGAGCTGGGTGCAGCCGCGGGCGCGGGCCTCGGCGGCGAGCCAGGCGAGCAGCGCGCGGCCGTGGCCGTGCGAGCGCTGCGTGGCGTCGGTCACGAGGTCGTCGACGTAGAGATTTTTCCCGGAGAAGAGCTTGTCGTAGTAGCGGTAGCCGGCGACGGCGCGCACGGCGCCGTCGGACTCGAGGAAGGCGAGGTGGAATCCCTCGCGCTGCATGCTCCGCACGCGGGCGACGAAGTCAGCGGCGACGAGATGCGGACGGAGTTGCTGCATCACGGGGAAGCAGCGGGCGATGTCGGCGTCGGTGATGGCGAGGGCGATGGCAGGGTTCATGAGAGGAGGGCGCGGAGTGGAGTGTAACGTAATACGTTACACTTTGCTTTTCGTGATGGCGGCGACGAAGGCGCGGACAAGGGGCGGGATTTCGCCGCGGAGGGCGGCGCGTTCGGGCTGGAAGAGGGTGCCGACGAAGAACGGGTGCACGGCGAAGGGCAATTCCGCGGCGCGGATCTCGCCGGCGTCGCCCTCCTTCGCCGAGGCCTCGGCGGGCAAGTCGAAAGCGGTGAAGCGCAGTCCGGCGCGCTCGAGCTGCGTCCGATGCTCCGGCGAGGGGCCGTAGTTGCAGCGGTAGCCTTCGGTCGCGAGGTCGCGGCCGTAAGCCGCATGGATCAGGCTGCCGGATACGAGGCGCAGCTCGCGCGTTTGCTCGACGAGCGAGCAGGTCAGACGCGTGACCACGAGCGTGTCGGCGGCGGGATTCGTTTCCGCGTGATCGGCGGTGGCGAGGCCGGCGACGTGGCGGGCGAACTCGATCAGCGCGTGCTGGAAGCCGCCGCAGGTGCCAAGGAAGGGGCGCCGCGTCTCGCGCGCGAAGCGGATCGCGGCGAGCGCGCCGGCTTCGTGCTCGTAGGGACTCGCGGGCACGGCCCACACGGCGGCGAAGGACGCGAGGTCGCGGGCGGCATCGTGGATTTCGCGCGTCGGCACCCACTGCCACGCGAGCGGCACGCGCTGTTCATCGCGGACGGCGGCGAGCGCGAGCGGGATGGCGCGGTGGGCGGTGACGTCGGGGGAATGGTCGCCGACAAGGGCGATCGTGGGAGGCATCGGTGGCGCGGGACTCCCGCGACGCTGGACGATCGCGCCGGCGGGCGCACGGCATTCCGGGGGGCGTGCGCGTGCAGTGGCGGGCACACCGGACCGGCACAGCGGGCGGGCGGGCGTTCAGCTAGCGGACCCGTGAGGTCGAAGCCCGTTTTCGTTCGAGATATTCCCAACCCCAACTGCGCGTTTGCCCTCTCAGCGGGGCAGCGCTGTGACGCGCGCCTGGAGCGCAATGCGCAGGTCCTCGATTTCCCAGTAGGACTTGAGGACCTTGTCGAGCGCGGGCACGGCCATGTTGATCAGGATGCCCCCGCCGATGTTCTTCGGGCTGCCGTGCCGGGCGAGACCGTCGGCAAACCCGCTGCTGCGGACGGCGAACTTCCCGAGCTCGCGTGCCTCGGCCAGGCCGGCCAGCTCGTAGAGGTGGTCGCCGTAGCGGTTCACGGTGGCGATGGGATTGAAGAGGAACGGGCTGACGAGCGCGAGCGGCCCGGTCACGGCGGAGTTGCGGTTCCCGATGATGTGCTGGTCGGCCAGCGAGAGGGTGGCGACGGTGTTCGCAAAGGTCGGATACTCGAGCAGGACGAGGCGCCGCGCGCCGGCGCCGCTGTTGCCGCCGGCCAGGGCGGCGGCGAGCCGGGGGCGCAGGGCCGCGCCCGGGGTGTGGCGGTTGAGGATGAAGGTCGCGGTCTCGATCGCGAGGCGTTGCACGACGCGCGCGACCATGAAGCGGACGAGCGTGCGGGCGGACAGCTCCAGTTTCCGGCTGACCTCGAGGTAGGGCAGGATCGTGCCGAGCGCCTCGTCGCCGCGGCCGTCGAGCGCCTGCAGGCTGGCGATGGCGGCGGCGCGCTGGGTCAGCAGGCGCCACACCTGGAAGCTGATGATGGGCGCGTCGAAGGTGGCCGGCGCCGTGTCGCCGAGGCGATCGAACGTGTTGAGTTCGTCGAGCCACCGGCGCTGCGGGGCGATCGCGGCCCAGTCGGCTTCGAGGCCGGCGCGGTTCTTGGTGATGAAGTCCTGCCACTTGTCCGGCTCGCGGGGCGTGGCGCTCCCCCAGTTGACGGCCGACTTGAAGCTGGCGAACGCCTTCGCCTCCTCGGACGGATTGCGTTTCGAGTAGCGCATGAGGACGGCGTAGCTCTTCTCGGCGCCGGGAAACGCGGGCGCGATCTCCTCGATGGTGAGGGGGCGGCGGATGTTCGACTCGTCCGAGGCCAGCCAGACCAGAGCCGCCGCCGTCACGGTCCAGCCGAGAGCGAGGGCGCTCCAGGTGAGTCGCCGGCGCCGGGACGCGAGGGCAAACAGCGCCGTCGGCGTGATGACGATGAACGCGAACGTGAGCACGGCGGCGACGACCGGCACGCCCTTCGTCGTGAAGGTGAAGAGCGGGGCGAGCGCCTCGCGGGCGACGGGCGCCCAGCCGACGACGGCGAGGCCGCCGAGGAAGGTGAGCGCGAGGACGAGGGTGATGGCGACAGCGGAGCGCACGGCGCGCAATGCGAGGGACTCGGTCGGGCGTGCGGGCACAGCAGGGC
>CAZENI010000089.1:0-15964 GCA_964513055.1 uncultured Opitutus sp. | reverse complement strand
GGAGGAGGCGGGCGGGGTGGTGGACATGGCTGGAGGAAGCTCGAGGCCCCGGCGTGGAATCGGGGTTCAGGAGCGCGGGGCAAATCCGCGCACGTGCTGGTCGAGCGCGGCGAGCCTGTCGCGCGCCGCCCTCGCGTCAATCGTCGCATCGCCCGTGTCGAACGGCCGGCAGAGGGCGAGCAGGATGTCGTCGGCTGCGAGTCGGGCGCTCGATTGCACGTAGTGGAGCAGGGCTCTGACCGGCGCGACATCGCCCTGCGCGAGCGCGGCGGCGGCGGCCGCGTGGCGGTGCGGCCACTCGGAGACGAGCAGAGCCCGGGTGCGGGCGGCGACGGCCGGGCCCTGCAGACGCGTGAAGAGGTTGTCCCCGGCGACGGGCGCGGCTGGACCCGCGCCCAGCGCGCCGGCGAGCGAAGACAACGTCACGGGCTTCTCCAGAAACTCGTCCATGCCGGCGGCGAGGGCGGCGGCGCGGGTGTGGGCAAAGGCCTCCGCCGAGCACCCGATGAGCCGCGGGCGATCGGGTTCGCGCGCGAGGGCCGCGGCGATGCTCACGCCATCGCGGCCCGGCAGGTTGACGTCGAGGAGCACGGCATCGAAACGCTGCGTGGTCGCGGCCGTGAGGGCGGTAGGGCCGTCGGCGGCGCCCTCCGCGCGGTGGCCGAGCGAGCGCACGGCCTCGAGGAGGAATTCGCGCGCGGCGGCGTTGTCCTCGGCCACGAGCACGCGGAGGCCGTGCGGGCGGGCAGGGTCGCCTGTCGCGACGGCGCCCGCTTCGTCGGCGGCAGCCGCGTCCACGGGAAACGTCAGGTGCACGGTGAACGCGGCGCCGCCTTCCGGGCGGTTCGCGGCGGTCGCGGTGCCCCCCATCAGCTCGCAGAGGCGGCGCACGAGCGCGAGGCCGACGCCGGTGCCTTCGCGGGTGAACGTATCGCCGGAGTCGAGACGGGTGAAGAGCGTGAAGAGCTGCGGGATCTTGTCCGGCGGCAGGCCGGGGCCGGTGTCGGTGACGTCGAACCGCAAGCGTTCGACGAGTTGGGAGTTGAGGGCGGAGAGCTGAAAATCGGGACCCAGGGTGTCGCGCGTCACGCGCAGCGTCACGGAGCCCGCACGGGTGTATTTCACGGCGTTGCCGAGGATGTTGCCGAGGATCTGGCGCAGGCGCGCTTCGTCGCCGATGAGGGCGTCGGGCACGCCGGGCGCGACGTCGAGCGTGAAGGCGAGTTGTTTCGCGGCGGCGGGAGCGCGGATCGTGTCCTCGACCGCGGCGAGGGCTTGGCGCAGGGAGAACGGATGCGGGCGGAGCTGGAACTTGCCGGCCTCGAGCGTGCCGAGGTCGAGGAGGTCGGTGACGAGGCGGAGCAGCAATCGTCCCTGGGTTTCGATGGCGGCGCCGTGACGGCGCGAGGAGTCGGTTGCGTTGGATTCCCGCTGCAGGAGCTCGGTGCGCCCGAGGATCGTCTGCAGCGGCGTGCGCATCTCGTGGCTGAGGAAGGCGAGGAACTCCGTCTTGGCCTTGTCGGCGCTCTGCGCGCGCTCGATGGCGACGCGTTGGGCGTTCTCGATCGCCTGGCGGGAAGCGAGCACGAAGCCCATCGCGCAAAAGCCGGCGAGCAGGCAGACGAGCGCGACGCCGCTGCGGCGGGCGTTGCGGCGCTGGACGGCCCAGAATGCATCGGGGTATTCGAGCGCGATCCAGGCGGCGGGGTTGTCGAAGTGCGACGCGCGCAGCGGGGCGTGGACGGTGACGCAGGGTTTGCCGTCCGTCGGGCGAATCAGGAAGGCGCGCGTCATGGCCTCGCCGACCTGCTCATCGGGCGTGGCGGGGCGGGCGTCGGTAAATTGTCCCGTTTCACCGCGGCGGCCGTCAAAAATCCAGATGCGGTTCTGCCGGAGCTGCCACAGCGAGACGCCGTGCAACAGCGCATCGCTCTCGCGCACGGCGGACTCCAGCCGGCGCAGGGTCCGGCCCAGATCGGGGCTCAGGGTTGGCTCGGACGGGAGCCGGGCGATGGCGGAGCGCGGAACCTGACCGGCGGCGCGCTGCCCGCGGGCGAGGAGATCGATCTGCTCCGTCGCTTCGATCCGCTCGAGGCTGAACGCCACGGCGAGGGGCCCGAGGAGGGCGGTGGCGATCAGGCCGACGCCGCACGCGAGCGCGGCGCGGGTGCGGGCGGCGGGCAGGGCGAAACAGGCCGCGCCGAGCCCCGCCACCACGATCCATGGGGGCAGGACGCCGAGGCCGGACAAGCCGGGCACGCCGTTCAACGCCGGATGCAGCCCGAGGCCGACCGCGGCCACGCGCAGCGCGTCACGATAGCGCGACTGGCCCGCGTCGCCGGCCCGGCGCCACAGCATGAAGGCGGCGGCGCCGGCCAGGCCGGCCGGGAGCAGCGAGGCGCAGACCTCCACGGGGGCAAACCATGCCGGCCGGCCGCCGGAGCCGGAGGACGGATTCACGGCCACGAGCAACGCGATGCACTCGGCCGCGACGAGATGGAGACTGGCCGGAATCCGGCGCGCGCCGGGCTCGTTCCAGATTCGCCGCGCGAATTCCCACAGGAGCATGCAGCCCAGGATGGCCACGATCTGGCGGCCGTCGTGCCCGCTGCCACCGGCCCCGGCGCCGGTGAACACGAGCCCCTGCGCCTCCACCAGCAGCCGGGTCGCGCAGAACGCGATCAGCCAGACGGCGTGGCTCCGGCCGGGGACGCCGGGCAGGCTGGGGAGCAGCGCCGCGAGGGCGAGGGCCGCCAGCCAGCCGAGCGTATCCAGAAAGGGCAGATAGTCGCCGGAGGGCATCGGACGGGGCGGCTGGAGCGCTCAGGCCGGCAGGACGCGCGCGAGCAGTTTCGCGCGTTCGTCCTGCGTCTTCCAGAACGCGTCGGAGACCTTCGAGTAGGCGGGGACGATCCCGCGCACGAGCAGCGAGCCCATGAAGTTCTTGAAGCGGGGCCGCGCCTCACGCTGGTAGAAGGCGATCTCGCGCGGGCCGAATTTCGCCATCTCGCGCCGGGCGAGCAGATCCGCGAGGTCGGTGATGAACTCGCCGTAGAGATTGAAGCTGGCGCGCGGGTTGTAGACGAACGGACTCAACAGATTGAGCGGATGGCGCAGCCAGGAGCGCTCCTCATGCTCGAGCACGTCGCCGAGGGGGCGTTCGGCGAAGGCGCCCATCGTCATCACGTAGTCGACGATCAGCAGCCGGCGCGCGCCGGCCTCGACGTTGCCGCCCTGCAGCACCGCGGCCAGCCGGGCGCGGGCGGCCGGCGAGACGGTGGTCGTGTCGAGCACGAAGCCGGCGGTTTCGAGCGCCATGCGCTCGATCACGATCGCGATCATCAGGCGCACGAGCGTGCGGCCGGCCGGCTGGAGTTTCCGGCTGACTTGAATGAGGGGGATCAGCGTGTCGATGGCCTCGTCGCCGCGGCCGTCGATCGCCCGCAGGCCCGCGATCGCGCAGCCGTTCTGCGACATGGCGCGGAAGGGGTGGAACGCGAGGACCTCCGCGCTGGTGCTGGCTGGCGTGAGATCGCCGATGCGGTCGAAGGTGTTGAGCTCGGTCCACCACGTGCGGACCGGCGCCAGCTCCTCCCAGCGTTGCTCAAACGTGGCGCGGTTCGCGAGGATGAGCTCGCGCCACGGGGCGCCATCGCGCGCGCTTTTCCCGGCGACGATGGAAGGCGGCTCCTTGAAGTCGCGTCCGAGCGGGTGGGATTTTCCGTAGCGCATCAGCACCTCGAAGCTCTTCTCGGCCCCGGGGAAGGGCGGCGCCAGTTCCTCGACGGTCACTGGGCGGCGAAACACCGGGTCGTCCGTTGCCAGATAGGCGAGCACGGGTGCGACCGCGAGATAGCCGCCCGCGATCCACCACCAGGAGCGCAGCTTCAGTTTCCACGCGGCGAGCAGCACGGAGGTCGTGACGAGGAGGATCAAGCCGACGGTCGCAAGGCCGGCCGTGCGCATCTCGGAGGCCTTCGGCTGCCAGGTGGTGAGGGCTTCGAACGCGCCGTGAAAAATCGGCACGAGCGAGAAAAGCAGGAGGCCGACGATCAGGCTGAAGATCGCGGCGAGGCCGACGAGGGCGATGACGCGCAGCACGCGCAGCGGCACGGGCGGGGGCGGAGCGTCGGCGACGGGAGTGGCGGTCGGGGTGGAGGGGGAGGCGAGGGTGTTCATGTGGATTTCGTTTCCGCCGCCATCCTAGCAACCGTTTCGTCGGCGCGCGTCGGGCCGCGCCTCTGATTTCCGGCTAGGGGCCGCCCCTACGCCGTCTCGGTGGCGCGCAACCACTGCGCGGCGCGCGCGACGAGGGCCGCGTGCGTGTCGACGCCGAGCTTGTTTTTGATGTTCTCCCGGTGCGCCTCGATCGTCTTCACGCTCACGCTGAGTTTCTCCGCGATCTCGCGCGTGGGCAGCGCGAGGCCGGTGAGCCGGAAAACCTGCAGCTCGCGATCGGTGAGTTGTGCCTCGCCGCCGGCGGGCGCGCGCGCGCGGCCTTGCAGGCTGCCGAGCACCGCGGCGGAGACGCGCGGCGAGACGGCGATGCCGCCGGCCGCGACATCGCGGATGGCGCGGAAGAGGTCCGGCACCGGCGCGGTTTTCATCACATAGCCGTGCGCGCCGGCGCGGAGGCAGCGTTCGGCGTAGACGTCCTCGGCTTGCAGCGAAAACACCACGATGCGCAGCGCGGGCGCGAGGGCCGCGAGATCCTTGAGCAGGGCGAGCCCGTCGTGGTCGCCGAGCATCAGGTCGGTCACGAGGACGTCGGGCGGGCGGGCCGCGATCAGCGCCCGCAGCGCCGGGGCGGTGGCGGCGCGGCCGATCACGGCGAAGCCGCCTTCGCGCTCCAGCAACGACGCGAGGCCGTCGAGCACGACCGGGTGATCCTCCGCGACGACGACGGAGAGGCGCGGCGCGGACGAGCTGCTGGCGGGATCGACCATCGGTAGCGGAAGCATCCGATGAGGCGGCGGGTGCTCAAGCTGGATTTCGGCCGGTCGTTTCGGAATGGACGGCGTCGGGGGTCGCGCGGGGCTTTCGTGGCCTTGCGAAAGGCGCGCGCGTTCCGCTACAAACCGGTCACCCCAGCGGATGAATCCCGTTTCCCGATATTTCGTGCGCGTCGGCGGAGAGGTGCGCGGCCCCTACGATGTCGAGCGGCTCCGGCAGCTCGCCGAGGTGGAGGTGATCACGCCGGCGAGCGAGAGCGCGGTGTCGCCCGCGGGGCCGTGGGGCGCGCTGGGCGCGGTGGCGGAGGCCGCGGTGATCTTTCCGCCGCGGGCGGCGATCGGACTGGCGGAGGCAAAATTCGCCGTCACGCCGGATGCGGCGGAGCCGCTCGATCTGCGCGCGATCATCGCGCATTCAAACAACCTGGAACGCGTGCTCCGGCCGAGCCATCCGCCGGACCTGGCGGCGCATCACGCCGCGAAGGCGGCGGCGGCCCCGAACGAAGTCGAGGCAATGGTGCGCGACGTGCAGGCGCGCGAGGCGCAGTTTGCCCCGCCGCCCCCGCCGCCGCCGAAGTGGAAACCGAGCCGCCGCCTGATGCTGATCGCGGGGCTCGCGGTGTTCGGCAACGCCATGCTCGCGGCGATCCTCACGTTCTACGATGGCTGGAACCACCCGCAGTCGCTCGCAATCACGGGGGGCCTGGCGGCGATCTACAACGGCGGCCTGTTGATCGGCTACCACACGCTGCCGAAGGAGTGAGGGTCAGGCGGACCGGGGTTTCGCGGCGCGGGTCTTCTGCGTCGTGATGATGGCGACGGCCGCAACGATGATGATCGAGGCGATGATGGTGCGCGAGTCGATCGGCTCGCTGAGGATGAGCCAGCCGAGGAAGACGGCGACGATCGGATTCACGTAGGCGTAGGTCGAGACGCGCGCGGGCGTGCTGTGCTTCATCAGCCAGGCGAAGGTGGAAAAGCCCACGAGCGATCCGAGCGCGATGAGGTAGGCAAAGGCGCCCCAGGCGCGCGGCGTGATCGCGGCGAGGTCGAGCCGGCCGAAATCGCCGTGCACCAGCGCGACGAGCACGAGCGCGCCGCCGCCGCCGAGCATCTGCAGGGACGACGCGAGGAAGGGATCGGCGCCGTGTTTCGCGTGCCGCGAGTAGATCGAGCCGATCGCCCAGGAGATGCTGCCGATCAGGATCGCGCCGAGGCCGCCGAGGTGGAGGCCGCCACCGGGGCCGTTTTCCCACGGTGCGGCGAGCCACGTGACGCCCGCGAAGCCGAGCAGCATCGCGCCGAGGATGACGGCGGTGGGCCGGGTGCCGCCGGGCCACGCCCATTCCGTGAGCACGAAGAAGAGCGGGCTGGCGCCGATGATCAGCGCGGTGATGCCGGACGGCACGTATTGCTCGGCCCAGACGACGGCGCCGTTGCCGCCGAGGAGGAGAAACACGCCGATCGTGGCGTTGATCCGCCACTGCCGGGCGCTGGGCCAGGCGGCGCCGCGGAGTTTCAGGAAGCCGAACAGCAGCGCGCCCGCGATCAGGAAGCGCGCGGCGGCCATGAGGAAGGGCGGCATTGTCTCCACTGCGATGCGGATGCCGAGATACGTGCTGCCCCAGATCAGGTAGATCGCGGCGAAGGCGAGCAGGAGCGCAGTGCGGGTCGGAGCGGCGGACGTCACGGTGGCGGTGGGCACGGCGGTGAGGAGCGGCTTGGCGGCGAGGGCGTCGGACTTCATGACGCGAGTTCCTTGTAGTAAATCACGGTGTCGATCAGCGAGCCGTCGGGATCCGCCGCGAAGCGAGGGATGACTCCCACTTTGGTGTAGCCACAACGCGCATACAGGCCGAGGGCGTTGCCGGAGGCGCTGGTGTCTAGGACGAGAAGGGAGCGCCGGCGGGCGCGTGCGGCATCCTCCGCGGCGAGCATGAGCGCACGGCCGAGGCCGCGGCCGCGGTGGGAGCGGAGCACGAGGAGTTTCTGGAGCTCGGCGCGGTGGAGGGAGTTCGGCCGGGTGGCGAGGCCGAGTTGCACGCCGCCGACGATGCGGCCGGCGTCGCGGGCGACGAGCACGACGCGCGTGCCGGCGGCGACGTCGGCGAACGCGCCCTCCCAGAAGGAGATCATCTCCGCTTCACGCACGGGCACCAGGTAACCGACGGACGCGCCGCCCTCGACGGCGTCCCTGAGCAGGGCGCACAACGCGTCCAGGTCCGCGGCGCCGGGCGGCGCGGGGAGAATTTCGATCGGATGCATGGCGGTTTACACCTGCTTCTTCGCCAGCTCGCCGAGCGTGCGCACGGCGCCCTCGATCGTCTCGGTCCACGGCACGCCGCAGTTCATGCGGAGGCAGTTCCGGTAACGGTCCTTCACGGAGAAGAGCGCGCCGGGTGCGGTGCTGATGCGGTGCTTGATCGCCTCGCGGTGGAGCTTGAGGGTGTCGACGCCGGTCGGCATCTCGACCCAGAGCACGAAGCCGCCGTCGGGCCGGCTGAGCCGCGTGCCCTCCGGGAAGTGCCGCAGGATGGCCTGCGAGAACAGGTGGAGCTGGTGGTGATACGCGCGCCGGATGGAGCGGAGGTGGTGGTCGTAGCCGCCGTTGCGCAGGAAGTCAGAGACGGTCTTCTGCAGCACGACGGGGGTGCCGAGCGTATTCGTGAACTTGAGTCGCCGCACGCGCTCGAGGTAGCGGCCGGGCGCGCACCAGCCGACGCGCAGCGAGGGCGCGAGGGTCTTGCCGAAGGAGCTGCAGAGGATCACGCGGCCGTCGGTGTCCCAGGCCTTGAGCGGCTTGGGCCGGCGTTCGCCGAAGTGGAGGTCGCCATAGACGTCGTCCTCGATCACGGGCACGTCGAACTCGGACACGATCTTGTAGAACGCCTCCTTGTTCGCGTCGGGCATGCAGGAGCCCAGCGGATTCTGAAAGCTCGGCATGATCATGACGGCCTTGACGTCGTTGTTGGCGAGGGCCTCGCGGGTGGCGTCGAGACAGATGCCGGTGCGGGCGCCGGTGGGGATCTCGACGACGCGGAGGTTGAGGCTCTGGAGCGTCTCGAGGAAGCCGAAGTAGGAGGGCGTCTCCACGGCGACGGTGTCGCCGGGCTTGGTGACGGCGCGGAGGGCGAGGTTGATCGCCTCGGTGCAGCCGATCGTGATGACGAGCTCGTCGTGCGCGAGGGGGCAGCCGGCCTGGAGGTAGCGGCGGGCGACCTCGCGGGCGAGCGGGTCGTAGGCCCAGTTCATCGCGTAACGGCCGAGCAGCGCGGGATCGTTGCGGCCGACGGAGGCGAGGATGCGGGCGAGCTTCTTGGTGGGAAAGAGCGTGTGGTCGGGGCAGGCCGCGCCGAAGGGCACGTAGGTCGGATCGACCGCGAGCGAGAGGACCTCGGCGGTGAGGTCCTTCACGCCGACGTAGCTGGGCCGGGCCATCGGGCGGGCCATGCGGGGCTCGGGGGCGTTCATCGGCAGCCGGGGCCGGACGTAGTATCCGGATTGCGGACGCGCCTCGATCCAGCCGCGGTTCTCGAGCAGCGTGTAGGCCTGGAGGACGGTCGAGATGCTGACGTCGCGCTGCAGCGACATCCGGCGGACGGACGGCAGGCGGTGGCCGGGCCGGAGCGTGCCCTGTTCGATCAGTTGTTCGAGGGAGCGCGCGAGCTCGACGTAGAGCGGCGCGGGGGCGGGGGCGGTGAGCGTCTGGATCATGGGAGACAGTGGGTGGCGGGCGCAGACCATACGGAAAACTGTGCCGGGCCGGCAGACCTAGCACCCGGAGTTTGCCACCAGCACAGTTGAAGAGTCGGGCGCAGTGTGACCATGACAATTTGGGGAGATTGCCGAAGGCCGATTGGCGATTGCCGAATGAAACGCGACGGACCACGGACGGGCGTTTGACAGCGAGAAGGGAATCCGGCGGGCTGCGGCGATGATGAAGGACGGCGTGGAGTTCGAGCGGATCGTGGCGGCGGTGGTGACGCGCTTTTTCGCGCAGAACGCGCGGACGCAGCCGTCGGGCGCGGAACTGCAGCGGTTCGCCGCGCAACTCGGCGCGCTCGTCGCGGAGCGCGGGCTGCCGCGGGCGCTGGCGATGGGAGAATGCGGCGCGCCGGGCGGCATGACGGAGGCGGAGTGCGCCCCGCTGGTCGCGCGAGTGGCGGCGGGACTGGAGGGCGCGGCCTGGGCGGACGTGGCGCGGCAGTTGGTGAAAGCGTGTTTTTATCCGGAGTTCACGGTGTGCCGCGATTCGTTCCGGGAGGTGGCGCGCGACGGGGCGTGCCGGCGGCAGGAGCTGGAGCGGGTGCGCGGGCGCGTGAGCGGCGCGCACTGTGTCGACTGCCCGCACTGGGTGGCGCGGACGCCGGCGGAGCACGCGGCGCTGCTGGCGCGCGAGTGGCGCGGGGATCCGGGCGTGCTCGCGGAGCAGCGGGAGGTGTTTCTGCCGGAGGATTTCCGGATGCTGCGCCGCTGGCTGCACGCCGCGGCGCGACGGACTCCGGCCTGATTACTGGCGGAGCGCAGCGAGGATGGCCTCGGCGCTTTCCTGGCCGAGCCGGGGCATCACGGTGGCGAGGCGATCCGGCGCCGTGATCACGAAGGTGCAGCGGGCCGCGCCACGGCGGCCGCAGGCGATCTCTTCGCAGCCGAGCGTCTGGCCGCTGATGTATTCAAAAAATCCCTGCAGCAGGCCGGCCGGCAGGGCGTCCACGAAGTCGTCGACCGCCGGCAGCGCCTCCACGAAGGCGCTGTGCTCGAGGCGCGCGACGACGAGGCCGTAGTCGGCGGCGTCCGTGAGATCGAGCTGGAGGCGGCCCCAGCCGCAGGCGGCGAAATGCCGCTCGACGAGGGCGAGGCAGGCCTCGAGGGGCAGCGCGGCGAGCGCGGGCTGGCCGAGCGCGGCGAGGCGGGCGTCGAGTTCCTCCCCGAGCTTCCGGCCGGTGTAGTGTCCGGCTGATTTCAGGGCGGCGCGCCAGGCTCCGGCGCGCTCGCGCTCGAGGACGTGGTGGAGGGCGCGGATCGCTTCCGCGCTGATTGCCACGAGGCGTTGTCCGGCGGGTCCGGCGAGGGGGCCGTCGGCCCGGACGGCGAGGGTGCCGTCTTCGAGCAGGTGCTCCAAACCGAGTTCGCGGAGAATGGTGGCGTTGGCGGGCATGGCGGGGGCCGGCGGAGCGGCTCAGCGAAGGCGGCGCATGATCTCGGCCGCGGCCACGCCGTGCTGGCGCGAGGATTCGGCGGCGTCGACCTCGGGGCCCGAACCGACGGCAAAGATGCACGTGGTGGCGCCGCACGCGATGCACTGCAACTCGGCCGCGTGGCGCTCGGCCCGCGCGCAAAAGCTCAGCGCGCCGGCAAAGAGGCCGGCGTAGAGATGGCAGACGGGCTGGTCGGCGCCGGCGAACGCCGGGGCGACGGCGCCGGCCTGCAACTCCACGAGGACGACGCCGCGCGGGCCCGGACCCACGTCAAACGTCGCACGGCCCCAGCCGGCTTCGGCCATCTCCCGCCACCACGATTCGAGGACGGACTGCAGTTTTCCCGGCGAGGCGGCGGCGCCCCCGGGCGGGAGGGCGAGCCGGTGGCGCCGGACCATTTCCTGCAGGGCCCATTCGTAGCCGGTGCGATAAAGGACGTCGGGGGCGTCCTCCCCGAACTGTTCGATCAATGCCAGGTGGAGGGCGTGGACCGTGTCCACGGCCAGCGCATTCACCCGGGTGCCTTCGGTGCGGCGAAGCCGACCGGTCTCGCGGTCAGGTTGGAAGGTGTCGGAACGGGAAGCAGTTGGCACGGAGGTGACGCGAACGCACGCAGGCGCAAGCGTTACCGTGCGAGCGATGGCCGCAAGCACTCAGTGGGCGGCGGCGGTGTCGGCCGTGGCGAGGGATTCCGCGAGCCGGCGGCTGAAATCGTAGCTCTTCGAGGCGGGCCGGAAAAGACTCTGGGCGGTCAGCGGGCGAGCCGGTGCCGCGGCGCGGGCGAAAAGCGAGCCGGCGGGGGCGCGCGCGATCGAGGCCGCGGGCGGAGCGGCGACGGTGGCCACCGCAGCGGCCGGTCCCGCGGCCATGGCGGCGGCCGGGGGCGGGACGGTGGCGAGATCGCTCTTGATCGGGAAGGGCGGGCGGACGTCGCTCGCCGCGGGCTCGCCGGTTTCGGCGACGGGCACGGGCCGGCTCAGCGAGGTGCCCGTGCTGGTGGCGACCTCCTCCCCGGCCGAGGATGCGTGAATCGCGGCAAGCGTGAGATCGCTCCCGGTGGCGTGGCGGGCGGCGGAGAGGACGGTGCGGACGAGCTCGTCGTAGTTGCCCGGCCAGCTCTGTTCCTCCAGCCAGCGGGCGGCATCGGCTGCGATCACCAGGGGGCCCGAGGGGAAACCGGCGTCGCGATGGGCGGCGAGGATGCGGCGGGCGTTGGTCACGATGTCGCTGCGCATCTCGCGCAGCGCCGGCACGGTGAGGGAGAGCGAACTGATCTTGTAGTAGAGGGTCTCGCCGAAGGTCCCGTCATCGACGCGGTCGGACAGGGTGGTGCCGGCCGCGAGCACGAGGCGGAACCGGCGGGCGAACGGGAGAAACACGTCGCGGCCGGTGATCAGGTTCTCGAGGATTTTCTGCTGGTCGGCGGTGAAGGCCTCGATCCCGGTGACGACCAGCGTGCCGGCGTCGTGCGAGAGGAGCGAGGGGGCGAGCACCTCGATCAGGTTGCGGGCGTCGAATTTCGCGCCCGGGCACACCATGATCGGGCCGTCGCGGAAGATCGAGATTTCCGCGAGCTCACGCGCGATCGGCTCGAAAGGGCTGCCCGGTTCGCCCTGCAGCAGCAGGACGGCGCGGAAATCGCGGACTTTCCAGAGACGGTGCGTGAACTCACGGAAACGTTCGGAGCTGCCCAGCACGAAGCGGGGCGCATAGGCGAGGCGGTCGGCGGACGGCTCGGTGGCGGCGGCCGGCGCGGCGGCGTCGGCGCGGCGCGGCGCGGCCATGGGAGAGTTGGAGCCGACGCGGGCGGCGGTGTCGCGGGCGCCGTTGCGCGCGAGGGTCTCGTTGATTTTCTCGAGCAGCGTCTTGGGGTTGGCCGGCTTGTTGAAAATGCCGGCGACACCCTGGCTGCTGAGCTGGATCGCGAGATCGAGAGTGAGGGAGCCCGAGACGAAGACCACGGCGATCTCCGGCTGGATCTTGCGGAGGGCGTGCATGAACTGCTGGCCGTTCATCTCCGGCAGTTCGTAGTCGATCAGGACAAGGTCGAAGTGCTGCTTGGCGGCGACGGCGAGGGCGGCCTGCGGGCTTTCGTGCGAGGAGACGCCGTAGCCGGCCTGGCCGAGCAGCAATCCCTGCATCTCGCGGAACACCGAGGAGTCCTCCACCACGAGGATCTGCGCCCGCTTGGAATCGGTCACGGCGATGCTCATGCGGAGGCGGACGGGCGGAAGCGCGGAGCCGGACGGAAGGTCGGCAGGGAGGCCAGATGCAATGTATGCTTGAGTTCCGTCATGGGGATTGTCAGACGGAACATGCTAGCAATCGCGTTGCGAACGCGCATCCGTAGTAGTGCGATCGCCCGCCCAGCAATAACGCTTACCAGCTTCCGACCGAACTCAGCATGCGAAAACTTCGCGCCGTTCTCATCGAAGACGAAACCATGTTTCGTCAGTTGATTCTGTTGACGCTCGGCAAGGTGAAGGACCTGCAAGTCATCGGAGAATTCGGGCTGGGCAAGCCCGGCCTCGACTTCTGCCTGCGGGAAAAGCCCGACATGCTGGTGGTCGATTTGATGCTGCCCGACATCAATGGCATGGAGATCGCCCGCGAGGTGCGGCGCGCCGTGCCGGACATGAAGATTCTCGTCATCACGGCGCACCCGAGCGAGCGGTTGCCGGCCGATCTGATGGTGCTCGGCGTGAATGGCTACGTGGACAAGACCGAGCCGATCGAATACGTGCTGAGCGCGGTCGAGACGGTGCGCAGCGGCGGGATGTTTTTTGCGAGCCGCGTGCGGGCCAAGGGCGGCACGGCGGCCGGCCTGCCTATCACGCGCACGCCGCTCGAGGTGCCGCTGACGGAGCGCGAGCAGGAAATCGCGAAACTCGTCGCCGCCGGGCAGATGTCCAAGGAGATCGCGGCCAAGTTGAATCTGAGTGTGCGCACGGTGGAGAAACACCGCGCGAACATCATGGAGAAGGTCGGCGTCCGCGAGGTCGCGAGTCTCACCCGCTGGTGCATCCAGGCGGGTTTGGTGGATACGTAAGGCGCGGGGCGCGGCCACCGGCCGCGGGGACCCGGAGCCGGCCGCCGTGGGCAGGCCGAGCCGGGCGGGGGAAGCCGCCACGGCGATCACGGGCCGACGAAGGCGCGCAGCGAGACGGCGATCGATTCGAACTCGGCGGAAATGGCGGCGAGATCCGCGGCGGTGACGTCCGCGCCACGCTCGTCGGCCAGGCGCTCCTCGAGGCCGGCCATGCGTTGCGAGAGGGCGTTGGCTCCCATGAGGCGCGAATTGCTTTTCATGCTGTGCGCGACGCGATGGCGGTTCTTGCGATCGGGGCTGCTGCCCAGCTCCTGAAACGAAAGGGGAAAGTCGCGCAGGAAGGTGCGGACGAGCGTGCGGACGTTGTCGTCACCCAGCACAGAGGCGAGCTCGGCGAGAGCCTCGTTGGGCGGCGGAGTGCACGACATGCCGCCGAGAAGCCAACGAATCCGGCGCGGGGCGCAAAGCAAAAATGGGGCGGAAAACGCTGAGGCGGGCGCCGGCGGCGGAAGTAATCAGTAATCAGTGGTCAGTCATCAGTGACCGAGTGGAGGTCTGCGCTCGGATTACTGATTACCGATTACTGATTATACTGGTCCTCCTCACGCGTAGCGCCGGAGGCTCTCGCCGGTGAGGCGGCAGATTTGCCACTCGCGCATCCGGCGCGCGCCGAGCGATTCGTAGAAGGCGATGGCGGGCTCGTTCCAGTCGAGGACGGACCATTCCATGCGGCCGCAGCCGCGGGCGTTGGCGAGTTGCGCGAGGTGGAGGAGCAGGGCCTTGCCGATGCCGCGGCCCCGCCATTCAGGTTTCACGTAGAGGTCCCCGAGGTAGAGGCCCGGCTGGGCGAGGAAGGTCGAGTAGTTGTGGAAGAAGATCGCAAAGCCGGCCGGGCTTTCGCCGGCGAACGCGAGCACGCACTCCGCCGCGGGCCGGCCGTGCGCGGGAAACAGCGTCGCCCGCAATTTCTCCTCGGTGGCCTCGACCTCGGGGAGCAGTTTCTCGTAGGCGGCGAGCCCGCGGATGAGCTCGAGGATCAGGGCCAGGTCGGCGGTGGTGGCGGCGCGGAGCGTGGGGGACATGGCCCGACGGTGGGAAAGCCGGGGCCGCGGGGCGACGCATTTTCGGCAAACGCTGCGTAGGACTCGTCCTCGACAAGTGGAGACGCGGGCCGTTTTCTCGGCGGCGCCTCCAGCTTGAGCCTCTTGAACTGCCTTCTGCCGCCGCCCATCCTCGGCGCCGCCAGCCCTCCGTCGAACGCGCTCCTGCCGTTGGCGCTGGGCCTGGGGGCGGTCGCCTCCGTCGCGGCCGTGGTGCTGTGGCTGACGGTCTATGCGCGCCAGACGCGCCGGCTGCGCGCGAGCGAGGAGCGGTTCCGGAGCCTGTTTGAGAACGCGCTCGAGGGCGTCTACGAGAACCGGCCGGAG
This sequence comes from uncultured Opitutus sp., assembly GCA_964513055.1. GTDB lineage: Bacteria > Verrucomicrobiota > Verrucomicrobiia > Opitutales > Opitutaceae > ER46. Next base: position 1,338 of record CAZENI010000089.1, on the reverse strand, counting down.
GGCGGCTTCGGCAGCGTGAATCCGGCGATGGCGCGGATTCTCGGCTACGCGAGTCCGGCGGAGCTGCTGCGGATCACGCCGGAGCAGACGGCGCGGATCTACGTTTCGCCCACGCGGCGGGCGGAGTTCTTCGCGCTGCTGGGGGCGAGCGATCACGTGGCGGATTTCGAGTCGGAGATCCGGCGGCCCGACGGCACGACCGCGTGGATCAAGGAGAACGTGCGCGCGGTGCGCGACGAGCGCGGGCAGTTGCGTTTCCTGCAGGGCTTCGTGTCGGACATCACGGCGCGCAAGCGGGCGGAGGAGGCGGTGCGGGCGAGCGAGGAGCGCTACCGCGTGCTCTTCGCGCACCTGCCGATCGGGATTGTCGAATACGACTACGCGGCGATGGTGCGCTGGCTGGAGGAGCTGCGGGCGGCGGGGGTGGCGGATTTCGAGGCGTGGTGCCGGGAGCATCCGGAGGCGTGGCGGGCGGCGAGCGAGCGGGTGGCGATCGTCGGCGCGAATCCGGCGACGCTGCGGCTGCTCGGCCTGCGTTCGCTGGAGGAAGGCGTGGCGAACCTGCGGCGGATTTACGCCGGTGAAGTCCACGAGGCCCGGCGCAAGACGGTGCTCGCGATGTGGCGGGGCGCGACGGAGGCCAGCGGGGAGTTTGCGGTGAACACGCTCGACGGCCGCGTGCTGCGCATCTTCTACCACTGGTGCGTGCCGATCCTGGACGGGCGGCCCTACTACGAGCGCACGCAGCTCGCGCTGCTTGATCTGTCCGAGGCCAAGGCGGCGGAGCAGGCGCTGGCCGCCGAGCGCGAGCGCCTCAGCGTGACGCTGCGCGCGATGTCGGAGGCGGTCTTCACGATTGCACCCGACGGCACGGTGCAGTTCATGAACGAGGCGGCGGCGGCGCTGACCGGCTGGTCGAACCCGACCGCGGTCGGCCGGCCGCTGGGCGAGATCTGCCGGCTGGGTTCGGAGCGCGCCGGCGAGACGCTGGCGGCCCCGGTCGCGACCGCACTGGGCGCCGATCGCGCGGTGGATCTGCCGCCGCACACCTACGTGCAGCCGCGCGAGGGCGAGGCCCGCCGCGTGGAGGGGCGCTGCGCCCCGATGCACGATCTCAGCGGCCGCGCGATCGGCGTCGTGCTGGTGATGCGCGACGTCACGCAGCGCTCGCGCCTCGAGGCGGACCTGTTGCGCGCCTCGAAGATGGAGTCGATCGGCGTGCTGGCCGGCGGCATCGCGCACGACTTCAACAACCTCCTCGCGATCGTGATGGGCAACCTGACGCTCGCGCTGCTCGACGAGCGGGTGAAGGCGGCCGGCGGCAAGTGGCTGCGCGAG
>CAZENI010000088.1:0-21156 GCA_964513055.1 uncultured Opitutus sp. | reverse complement strand
GCGGGCCTGGAGGTTGGGCGTGACGTGGTAGGTGCCCATCAGGCTCGGGTAGAACCCGGCGTAGGCGGTGTCGGCCTTCGTCGCGCGGTAGAGGGTGGTGCGCATCGCCTGCTGGAGCGCGTCGGTGGTGGCGAGCACGGGCTGGCCGGCGGCATTGCGAATGACATTGCCGTTACCATCTTTCTGATACTTGCCGCTGGGATCGGTGAGCGGGCCCTCGCCGTGGTCGTCGGTGTGCTCCCAGCGCACGCCGCCCGTCAGCGCGAGGCGGTTGCGGAGCAGCTTGGTGTCGAGCCGGAGATAGGAGGCGGAAACGGTCTCCTCGAAGTAGCGCGAGGCGGCGGCGCGCGTGGTGTAGGCGGTGGCGTAGTTGGCGACGACGTAGTTCGGATGCGCGGCGTAGTCGTCCCAGAGGAGGAAATTGCTGATCCACGGAATCGACGGGAGGCCGGACGGGCCGGGTTTGGTGGCGTGCGGGACGTCGAGGTAGGGCGCCGAGTTGTCGTCGGCGCTGAGGGTGCGGTTGTCGGCCCCGACCCAGTTGCCGCCGGGAAACTGGTAGCTCTCGCGGCCGAGGTCGCGCTGCATGCGGCGGAAATCCACGCCGGTCTTCACGCGGATGGGCAGCGCGAGGTCGAACATGCGCCGGCCGCTGAAATTCGCGGAGCTCGTGACGGCCTGCGATTCGATCTGGGCGCTGCCGACCGTGCGGATGACGTAGTTGGCGACGTTGTAGTGATCGAGCGGGACGGCGACACCGCCGACGGTGCGGCTGACCTCGAAGGTGCCGGGCCGGAGCTTGGTGTGGTCGCGAAAATTGATGTTCACGCCGGTGATCGCGGAGCTGTGCGCCTGGAAGAAACCCTTGTCGATGTCGCGATAACGGTTGGTGGCGTGCGAGACGGCGGCGGCGCCCTCGAGCGTCCAGACGGGGCCGCGGTGCCAGTAGCGGAAAGCGGGCGTGTAGGTCGTGCCGGTTTTATTGCGCTGCGAGATCGTGATGTTGATGCCGCCGGTGCCGATGGCGCCGGTGGTGGAGGTCGCGGTGAACGCGGTGACGCGGCCTGGGTCGAGGGCGAGCGAGCGGTCGGAGGCGGTGGCGCTGAAGTAGGTGTAGTCGAGGCCGAGCTTGAAGACGTCGTAGCGGCCGAGCTTGAAGTCGATGCCGACGGACCCGCTTTGCTGCCGCGACTGCGAGCCGCCGTCGACGACGGTGTAGAGGCGCGCGTAGGGATTTTCCGGAGTCGTGGTGACGGAGCCGGCGGTGATCGCGCTGTGATTGGACCAGGTAAAGGTGTCGTTCCGCAGGCGCGTCATGCGGTTGTAGTCGCCGAGGGAGAACGTGAGGCCGAGCCGGTCCTTTTTCAGCGGCACGATGGCGGAGAACTCATAGGCGGGGAGCGCGCCGCTCTTCGGATTGCGATAGGGGCCCGGGCGGCGGCCGAGCTTGAGCGGGTCGTGGATGTCGCTTTCGAGCGCGGTGAGGCTGAAGCGGTAGTTGTAGATCGGCTGGCGGCGCTCGAAGGAGCTGCGCGGGATCAGGTTGACCTGACCACCGATGGCGTCGGCGCGCTGGTCGGGTGTTTGGGTCTTGTCGACCTCGACGCGCGCGAGATTGGTGAGTGTCACCTGCTCGAGCTCGATGGTGCGGCTGGCACCGGACGAGGCGGCGCTCGCGAGCGGGAGGCCGTCGACGTTGATCGGGGTGTAGGCCGCGGGCACGCCGCCGATGGAAATCTCGCGGGCGTCCTGGCCGCCGCCGACGACGACGCCGGGCAGGAATTTCACGAACTCGCCGATGTTGGCTTCGGGAATGATGCCGAATTCCTCGGTCGAGATCACGTTGGAGAAATTGGCGGCGAGGCGTTCCTCCTGCTGCGCGATCGCGGCCTGGTTCATCTCGCGGTCCTCGGTCACCTTGAACGCGCCGAGCTTCACCGCGCCATCGGTGGCGGCGCGGGCGGCGGTGAGCTCGAAGTCCTGGGTGCGGCTGGCGCCGGCGGCGAGGATCAGCTCTTCGCGTTGCGGGTTGAGGCCGGCATAACTGGCGCGGAGGACGACCCGGCCGGCCGGGACGCGGTCGAGGCGGAAGCTGCCGAGATCGTCGGTGAGCGCCTCGAGCGTGGTGCCCTCAATCGTCACGCGGGCGTGGCGGAGGTAGTTGCCTGACGTGGCATCGAGGATACGGCCGGAGATGGTGCCGGTGGCGGAGGTCGTGGAGGTCGTGGGCGGCGCATCACTGGCGGCGGCCTCCGCGTGCGAGAGGGTCGCGGCCGCGAGGACCGCGCCGCAGAGGAACGAGCGCATCGGCTGCAGGAGGGGACGGATGCGACGGGCAGCTGACGCAGGCGGCAAGGCAAAGGCGGAGCCCGGCCGGGCCCGCTCGGTGAGGGGTAGGGTCATAGCGAGCCTGTCCGTGGGGACAGGGAGGATTGCAGCTATTTCAGTTCGGGCGCGGCCGGTCCATCGCGAAAACCACGGAGCGATCGGTGGGGTCGCCCGCGGGCCCGGGCGCGCACCACTACTGCAACCGCGCGCCCTCGCCGCGCCCGTAGCCCTGGCCCGGCGATTTGTATTCCGGACGCGGCGGGGCGAAAACGTCGAGGATCATGGCGCCTTCCGAGCCGGCCTTGATGCCATGCGGCATGTTCCCGGGCGTGTGCCAGAAATCGCCCGGCTGCATCGCGACCTCCTGATCGCCTTGCACGCGGGTGCACGACCCTTGGAGCAACACACCCCACTGCTCTTCCGGATGATGGTGCAGCGCGCTTCTCGCCCCGGGATCGAGCCGCACGACCGACAGCATCACGTGCTCGCCACAGACGATCCGGGTGTTGATCCCCTCGGTCAGGTTGCGGGGCAAACCCAGCGCAGGGTCGTGCAGGTTGAACTTCCACGGGACGGCAGGGGGCGGCGGGGGCATGCCGCGACGATTCGGGATTGGCCGCGGCCGACAAGCGGTGAAATTGCCCCGCCCGCCGATTTCGTAACCGCGCCGGGCGGCGGCCGCGTTACATTTTCCCCAGCGCGCAGCCAATTTCACCGCTTGTCTTTCTCGCGGTGCCGCCCGAGTCACTCGCGCGATGAATGCCGCTTCCCCGCCCGCACCCACCCACCGGGTTGCCTGCCTCGGTCTCGGTGCCATGGGCGTGCCGATTGCCGCCAACCTGCTCAAGCACGGTCACGAGGTTCACGTGTGGAATCGGACCGCGGAGAAGGCCGTGGCGCTCCGCGATCGCGGCGCGCGCGTGCTGGCGTCGCTCGCGGCGCTCCGCGAGGTCGCCCCGGAATTCGTCTTCATCAACGTCTCCGACTCCGCCGCGTTGCGCTCGGTGATCGAAGGTGAAAATGGAATCGCCCTCCTGCTGCCCGCCGGCGCAGTGATCATCGACAACTCGAGCGTGTCGCCCGAGACCGCACGCGAGATGGCGGCGCTGCTCTCCGCGCATGGTATCGGCTTTCTCGACGCACCGGTGACAGGAGGCACGACCGGTGCGCAAGCCGGCACGCTCACCGTGATGGTCGGCGGTGAACCGGCTCTCGCGCAACGCTGCGAGCCGCTGCTGCGCGCATTCGCGTCGGCGATCCACTACGTGGGCCGCTCCGGCAGCGGTCAGGCCTGCAAGCTCTGCCATCAAGTCGCCGCCGCCTGCGCGATGCTCGGGCTCTGCGAGGGATTGTCGTTGGCGGCGAAAGCGGGGCTTCCCCTCAAGACGGTGCTGGATGTTCTCGGTTCCGGCAGTGTCGGCTCCGCCATCGTGCGCGTGCAGGGAGCCAAGATCATTGCGGGCGATCACTCGCCGGGTTTCCGCCTCGACCTGATGCGCAAGGATCTCCGCACCGCGCACGAATTCGCCGGGCAGCTCGCGTTGCCGCTCCCCGGGAGCGGGCTCGTCGCAACGATGATGGAAACGCTCTCGAGCCAGGGCGCCGGCGCGCAGGGCTGGCAGGCCCTCATCCGCGAGTTTGAAACGCGCGGAGGCTTCTCGATTCCCGTGGCGGCCCCATCCTGAGAGCGCCTGGTGACCGTGCGCGTTTTCCCACTCCATCGATTCGTCCTGTCGGCCCTCGTGGCGCTGGCCGCCCGCGCCGCGGAGGCGCCGGGACCGTTCTTCGAACCCGGGCAGCCGTTCTTTCATTCGCAGGTCGAAGTGGTGCCGGCGGCCGGAAGCCCCGCGGCGGGCGGCAACTTTGTCGTGCGCGGTGTGCTCCTCCCGCTCGGGGCCGGGCACTGCGCCGTCTTCGACCAGGAACTCCTCCGGATGGCGGGCTGGTGGCGGGTGCCGCCGGACTCGCCGCTCGTGACGCTCGAGACGATGGCGCAAATCTCCTACGCGGCCCCGACGCGCAAGGCCGCCGCGAAACACCCGCGGCCGACGGGTCCCTTGCTCCTCGAGAGTCGCATGCGGCCGGGATTCACCCGGGCGCCGACTCTTGCCACTCAGCCCGTCGATCCACGCCAGCCGGCACGGGAGGGCGATGAGGGCCGCGGTGCGTTGCCCGCCGACATCGCGCGCTACGGCGGGCTTGAGCTGACCGATGCGGGCGTCGTCCTCCGCTACACGATCGGCACCACCGAGGTGCGCGATCGCCTCGAGGCCGGTGGCGCTCCGGCGCTGCGCGTCGTTCGTCATTTCGATATCGCCGCGACGGAAAGCGCGTTGCACCTCTCGCTCGGCCGGCCCGCCGGCGCACGGGTTTCCCTCCAGAGCCCCTCGGAATCCGTTACGCTGGCGGAGCGCGACGGCGAACCGGTGGCGTCCATCGCGGCGTCGCCGCAGGCGCGGGCCTTCAGCGTGATCTTCGACTTCCCGGAGGAAAACTTCACTCCCGCCCGGGCGCGGGCGGGTTCCGCGAAGGAGCGCCGCTGGCCGGAGTCGGCGACGGCCCCCGCCATGCTCGAGCACCTTAATCAGAACGGTCTCATCCTCGATCACATCGCCGTCCCGGAGACAAACCCGTGGAAGCGCCGCGTGCGACCGGCCGATCTGGCGTTTCTTTCCGACGACCTTGCCGCGGTCGTGGCCTTTGACGGTGATGTCTGGCTCGTCTCCGGATTCGCCGATCCCCGGCTGGCGCGGCTGGAGTGGCGGCGCTTCGCCTCGGGACTCCACGAGCCGCTGGCGATCGCCGCACCCGGCGGCGTGATTCAGGTCGCGACGAAGAACGGCATCGTCCGTCTCCACGATCGCGATACCAACGGCGAGGCCGACGAGTTTGAGAACTTCAACGACCAGGTGATCCAGAGCCAGACCACGCGTTCTTTCCCGCTCGACATGGCCGTCGCGCCCGACGGAGCCACGTTTGTTACCCAGGGCGGCATTGTTACGCAAAGCGGACTCGCCTCCGGTGGCACGGGCACCGCGCACACGGGGGCCTTTCTCAAGATCGCGCGCGATGGCCGCTCGCTCGAAGCGTTCGCCCGCGCCGCGCGTGAGCCCTTCCTTGCGGTGCATCCTGTCACCGGCGTGGTCACCGGCACCGATCAGCAGGGCCATTATATTCCGTCGACGCCGGTCTATCTCGTGCGCCGCGGCGATTCTTTCGGCTTTCTGGAAAAACAGCCCGCGCCGGTCACGCCGCCGCTGGTGTGGATTCCGCACGATCAGGACATCTCGGCGAGCTCGCAGGTGTGGATGCACGGCGAAGGGATGGGGCCCTGGCACGATCGGCTGTTGCACCTCTCCTACGGCACCGGCCGGCTCCTGCTCATCGCACCGGACTTCGACGCTCCGGTGCCGCAGGGCGCCGTGATTCCGCTCGAATTCAAGACCGGATTGCCGCTCTTGCACGGCCGCATGCATCCCCGCGGCGACGCGGTTTTTCTCGCGGGCTTCCAGATCTGGGGCACGCAGACGCCCACCAAGTGGGCGCTCGGGCGCCTTCGTCGCGGGCCTGCGCCCATCACGACGGCGCTGCATGCGACCTCGTGCCGCGAAGGCGTCGTGCTCACGTTTGCCGATTCGCTCTCTGCCGCGAGTGTCACCCCGCAAGCGGTGCGCATCCGCTCGTGGAACTATCGCCGGAGCGCCGCGTATGGGAGCGGCCGTTACGCGCACGACGATTCGCCCGGCGTGAATCGCCACGGCGTTGGCCAAACGGTGCTTTCGCGCGATGGCCGCTCCGTCTTCATTCACGTGCCCCATCTTCACCCCACGATGCAGCTCGAGGTGCGACACGATTTCCTGTTCGCCGGCGGCGAGCCTGCTCGTGGTGCCGTCTTCTTCACGATCCACGCGCATCGCGATCTCGATCTCGCGGCCGCCGGTTTCCCGCCGATTGATCTCACGCGGGGCGCCATCGCCACTGCGCCCGAGAAGGAGCCGCTGCCCACGGTCGCGCAAGGCAGGGCGCTCACGGAATCGCTCGGCTGCATCGTCTGCCACTCGACCGATGGCACCACCGAGGGAAAGGTCGGCCCCACGTGGCGGCGGATATTCGGCGCGAAACGCGATTTCGCCACCGGCGGCTCGGCGGTCGTGGATGAGTTCTATCTGCGCGAAAAAATCCTCGATCCCCAGAAGAACCGCCTCAGCGAGAAACCAGCCGAGATGCCGAGCTATCGCGGGGTCGTCAGCGATCAGCAGCTCGAGTCGATCGTGCTCTATCTCAGGTCGCTGAAATAGGCGCGGGCGGCGCCACCCCATAGGCCGCCGCCGCCTCGGCGATCTGCCGCGCCACGGTGGCATCGAACTCGATGCCGTCGCGCCGCGCCTGCTCCGCGCGCCGGTGTTCGATCTCGCCGGCATAGAAAACCTCCGCGGTGCCCTCGACCGGAGGCGTCGACTTGATGTCGTCGAGCAAGGCGTCGACTCGCGCGCGCACCGCGGCGGGTTCGCCGAGCACCCCGAGATTCCACGCGCCCAGAAACAGCCCAAGACCCTGTGGCTGTTCGAAGTCGGTCCAGAAGCTCCTGATCGTCGTGCCGGTGTTCGCGCCGGCGAGCGCGCCGCAGAACAGATCGATCATCAGCGCGATACCGTAGCCCTTCGCGCCGCCGAACGGCAGCATCGCGCCCTTCAGGGCCGCTGCCGGATCGGTCGTCGGCCGTCCGTCCGGATCGACCGCCCAGCCTTCGGGAATCGCTGTCGCGCCCTGCCGATGCGCGAGGATGACCTTGCCCTGCGCCACGACGCTGGTCGCCATATCGAGGCAAAAGGGCACCCGCCGCCCCGCGGGCACCGCGACCGCGAAGGGATTCGTGCCCAGTTTCGGCACGCGCCCGCCGATCGGCACGGTGGAGGCAGGGGCATTCGACATCGCGATCCCCACCATCCCCGCCTCGACAGCCTGCAGCGTATAGTGCGCGGCGATCCCGAAGTGATTCGCGTTGGCGATCGCCGCGAAGCAACAGCCGTTCGTCCGCGCTCGCTCGATGCAGAGCGCCATTGCCTGCCGCGCGATCGCGATGCCCAGGCCGTTGCCGCCGTCGACGTGCAGGAAGGCCGGCGTGTCGCGTATCAATGATATCGCGACATCCGGCCGCACGATGCCGCGCCGCACGCGCTCGGCGAAGGCCCGGAGCCGCGTGTAGCCGTGTGAGGACACGCCGCGCGCGTCGGCGATCAGCAGTCCCTCGGCGACCACCGCCGCCTCGGCGCGCGAGGAACCCGCGGCCTGCAGCACGTTGGTGCCGCATTCAAGGAGTTCGGAATAGGAATAGCGTGGCATGTCAGGTGAGGGAGGGCTGCGCGGGTTCATTCCCGGCGCGGCTTTGCTCGCGAAAGCGCCCCGGGGAGATCCCGAAAGACCTCCGGAAGGCGAAGCGGAAATAGTTGTCGTCGTTGAAGCCGCATTGCCGCGCGATGTCCTCGATGGTCAGGGCCGGGTGCTGCAGCAGGGCGGTCGCCTGTTCGAGCCGCGTTCGCACGAGAAAGCGATTGAAGCCTTCGCGGCCGTGCCGGCGAAACAACCGCGACACATGGTTCGGGTGCACCTCGAACGCCGCGGCCAGGGTCTCGCGATCCAGCGCCTGGCCGAAACGATCGCGAATGGTCGCGCACATGCTTTGCCAGAGCGCCTTGCTCGCGTCGCCGTCGACCGCCGGGGAGTCCGCCAGTTGGCGGTGCGCGATCCGCACCAGGCTCCGCACGAGCGGCACCGCTTCCGGGGCATTGCGTCCGCTGCGGGCGATGGCGACGAGCGCGTGGATCAAGGCCCGGCCCTCCGACACGATCGGAAGCGCGGTGTGAAACCAGAGCTGCGGCTGCTCCGGCCGCGCCGGTCCACAATGCTGGGCGAAAAACCAGACGTAGCCCTCCTCGAAAACAATCGCCGTGTGCGTCCGCACCTCGTCGAACAGCGGGCGCCGCCAGGACCCCGGCAACATGAACAACGCCTCGCCCGGCGCGAGGCGCACGGTTTCGGCGCCGTCGCCCCGATTCAGTTCAAACGGGTGCCGTCCGCTCAGCGGCAGCGAGAGCCGCGGCACGCGCGTGACGGTGGCGCCGGCGGCCGGCCGCTGATGCTCGAACGCAAAGGAAACGCGCTCGATCGGCAGCGCGGCGATCTGTCCGGCGAAGAGCTCCACGAGCGCGCGCCGCTGATCGGCGTGCGGCGCGTGCACGAAGGCGGCGCTGTCTTTCAGCGGCGGGAGTTCTGCCGGCCGGCGGCTCATCGTGCCGCCACCGCTTCGAGTCGCAGCGTGCAGGTCGTCTGCGGCGGCAGCGTGAACTGCACCTGGCCGAATCGCCCGCGCTCCAGCGTGACCTCGCCGATGCGTTCACTGCGCTTCTCCGTCTCGCGCACGAGCACGACCTGGTAACGCCCCGGTTGCAGCATGCGCAGCTCCGCCGTCATCGCCCGCGGCTCGCGGCCGAAATGAAACAGCTCGGCCTCGAATTGGGTCAGGTTCGCCTTGGTGACGAACGCCGCGATATCCGTAGGCGGCGTCAGCCAGCGCACGGCCATCTGCGGAAAGCGTGGGGCATTGGCGTCGCCCGTCACCATCCGGTAGAGCAACTCGTGCTTCGGCTGCATCACGCCCTTGTAGTCGTCGAACTGGTAGTCTTCGGAAAAGAACTGCACGAAGCGCATCACGCGATCCGTCGACCGCACTTCGTTCGTGAAGCCGGGAAAATTCACCCGCAGCGCCGCGGCGCTCTCGCGCAGCGCCGCCACGATCGCGCGACGGCCCGCGGCGTCGGCGCGAATCACGAACTCGCCACCCTCGAGCTGCAGCAACTCGTCGAACTCTTGCGTGCCCGTGAGCGCCTTGAGCCGGGCGACGGTTTTGACGAGGCCGCCGGTGTTGCTGTTGGCGTTCGGCCGCGGCGCGAGTTGCAGGCCGCACCATGCCTCGGTGCCCGGCGCCGGTGCGGTGGCGGGCGGCTGCTTCAGGGCTCGCAACCGGATCGCGGCCATCGAGCGAATCGGCGCGAGGTATTTTTCGTTCTTCGTCGCGAGAAAAGCCATAACCAGCGCGTCGGTCATCTCGGTGATGACGCTCGGCCAGATATAATACGAATGCATGAAGCCGCCGGGTTTCACGGGTTCCCACCAGTTCCCATCTGCGCCCGCGGCCTGGCCGTCAGGCCAGCGAATCGCCGCGGGCAGAATCCCCGCGGGCTTGCCGTTCTCCGCTCGCGCGGTGGCCGCGACCCAGGTATCGAGCCAGTCCGTCAGAATGGCGGTGAGCTTCGCGTCGCCGGTTTTCTGCCACGCGAGCAGCGCGGGGTGGAGCGCGCCCACATCGGCGATCACGTCGAGCGCGCGCGCGGGCGCCGGGCTGACTTCCGTCGCGCTGAAATAGAAACTCTTGAACTGGAGTTCACCGCGGGCGTTGCGTCCGGTCCAGACATCGCGCGCGAAGTCGCCCAGCTTGAGGGCCCACTTTTCCCAGCGCAGGTTGTCCGGCTCGAGGGCGATCAACGGCACGAGATTGTCCGTGGTGTCTTCGGCGGCGTGCTCGACGTCGGTCACCGTCACGTTGAATCCGCCGGCGAGATGAGGGCGCTCGACCGCGGCGCGTGAAAACTTGAGTTGTCCGGCGACGATCTTCGGATGCTCGAAACCGAGCAGCACCGACGACCACCAGCGCCACATCTCGCAGTCGTCGCCCCAGCCGCCGCCGAACTGGCCGTCGGCCTTCTGCCGGTGGTCAATCCACCAGAGGATGATGTCGGTCAGCCGGTCGAGCTGTTCACGCTGGAGGACGGCCCATTCGGGCGCGCCGGCGACGGCCGGATACTCCTTCGGCCAGGGGATGGCCTCGCCCAGATACATCCGGGCGGTTTTGTTTTGCGGATACACTGCACTGTAGCGGCGAAACGCGGCGAGCGAGCTCTCCTTGTAGAGGCTGCCGAGCTCGCGGCTCGAGCGCACCGTGCTGTTCTCGATCAGCTTCCACGCGATGATCCGGCCGAGGTAGAGATCCGTGAGCGGCTGCAGCGGCGAACCCGGCGTGAGGCCGAAATCGTAGCGCACCTGATCCTTCGGGGGCACGCCGCGGTGCTGCGCATTGAAGAATTTCAGCCCGCCGTCGTTCCACTGCGCGACGAACTTCACCAGTGCCTCCGCGTCCGCCTTCGCCGCGGCATCAAGGTCCGGGAGGCGGGCCATTTGTTGCAGCAACGTATGCCGCTCGCGGTCGTCGTCGGTATTACCCGTGCGGCCGAGCAGATCGGCGGCCGCGGCCGGCCAGGCGGCGCGGGCCGCCGTCGCGAGTGCGAGCGCGCAGGTCAAGAGCGCAATCTGGGGGAGAGAAGTGAGGGAAGGCATGGGCGGCAGGGGGATTTGATCAGCTCCGATCCGAGGCGACCAGCTTCACCGTCTTCGCGCGCTCCGGCTGGTGGCGCAGCAGCGAGGTTTGGAGGAGCGCCATCACCAGCGTGTCGCTGCGCGACGGGGCGGAGTAGACGTTCTCGCGCACCGAGGCGCGCGGCAGCGGATGGGCGTCCGGCCAGAAGTTCTTCACCGCCCAGTTGCCGAACCACTCCGCGCGGGCGAGGTATTTCGCCTCGCGCGTGAGGGTATAGGCGTTGTTCAGCACCAGCATGACGTTGCCAATGACACCGGCCTCGACGTCCGGCGGGCGACCGCGTTCGTCCGGTTTGAAGTCCGGCTCGGACACGAGGTAGTTGTCCGCGCAGGCGAGGATCAGGCGTTTCAAGTTGGGATCCTGGTTCTGCTCAAAGCGGGCCATCAGCGACGGCATGATCCACGCGTGCGGATATTGCCCGATGTAGGCCGAGCGCCAGCCGCCCGAATACGGCATGCGCCGCGGCGGCAGGCCGTTGGTGATGTCCACCGCCTTCGACCAATACTCCGTCGGCTCCAGCGTTTCCGGCCGCGAGAACATCACGAAGCCCTTCCCACCGGGACCGGCGTCGTGCGGCATGGCCAGGATCGCGCGGTCCTGGCTGCGCGCGAGCTCGAGCATCCGCGCCTTCAACGCCGCCGGCATCGACTGCGCCGCGTCGTGCAGGTCAACCGCGAACGAAGCGTTGCTGGGCGTGTAGACGTTTTGCACGCCCTGGCCGCTCTTCAGGAATTCATGACCGGTGTAGTGCGGAATCACTCCGGTCTTCGGGTCGCGGCGCGACTCGTAGTAGCCCACCAGGGCCTCGATGGCCTTCAGCATCTCCGCGTCCTTGGTCTTGCGATACGCCGCCGCCCACGTGGCGATATAGAAGCCGCCGTGCCGGGGAAACTCGTAGCCGCGCCGGCTGGGGGTGTCGCCCTTGGACACCATCGCGTGGCGCGAAAAGGAGATCGTGCCGCCCTTGTGGTCGATCTGATGTTTCCACAGGGCCTGCGCGAACCGCAGTGCATTCTCCGGCGCGAGCTCAAAGGACTTCTCCCAGAAGATCCACGGCCGGTAAAACTCGTGGATCGCGCCGTTGGCGGCGTCGGCTCCGGGATACCCGCCCATTTCGTTGCGAGTCAGGTCCCAGCCGAGATGTTCGCCCCAGGTGTAGAAGCCGTAGCGCGGGTCCTGGCAGTGCTTGAGAAAATAGCTGAGCACCCGGTCCGCTTCCGCGGCGTATTTCTTCTGCCCGGTCACCGCGGTGAGGGCGTAGAGGATCTGGTAGAGGTTCTGATCGTGGTGCGGATTGGCGGTGAATTTGAATTCCTGCGGGACGCGGGCCGTGACGAGATTTTGCACGTTGCCCTTCGGAATCTCGTAGGTGTCGCGCGTCAGCACGATCGGGAAGAGTGGGAGATCCTGGTTCGGCAACCGCGAACGACTCTGGTCGATCATCGCATCGGCGAAGCGCTGGACGACGCCGAGATAGTCGGCGGGCGCCGGTTCGGCGGCGGGGGCCTCGCGACCGGCGAGCAGCAGGGCGAGCGCCAGTGGCCGGAGGTGGCGCGTGCGCAAAAAGGGGAGCAGGCGGGGGCTTTGTTTCATGAAGGCACAGAGGCACCAACGGGACGTGGGGGGGGATTTACTTCGGTCGAGGGGGAAGCTTGGCAGCGATTTAAGCGGCGCGATGCCGGCTGTGATCGAGGGCGAAAGGCAGCCACTGCGGGCGCGATCAAAACTCTCCTTTCACGCCCACCGTGCTATACCAGCCGGTTTCGGCAATGGCCGACCGCCGCGCATACTCGGGAGTCGTCGGCGCATAGCGGAAGGTGCCGCGCGTGCCGCCGCCGATGTCGTTGAACGCGCCGTAGAGCGCGAACCGCTTGCTCAGGCTGTATTGCGCACTCACGGACCAAATCGTGCGCGCGGGCAGATAGTTGTAGGTGTTCGCGGGGACCGTGGCGCTCGGCGCGACCAGCGCGCGGCGGGTCAGGCCCTGATGCGTCACGTTCAATTTGATGAAGTAGCGCGGGCGGATGAAATTGAGGCCACCCGCGACGCTCTTCGGGCTGAAGCTCGTGAAGTTCGCCGTGCTGCTGCCGTCGAGGTTCATCTTGGTGGCGTTGGCAAAAAGCTGAAGGCCGCGCGCCCACGCGGGCAGGAAGGTCAGCGACTGCCGGTAGTTGAACTCGAAGCCCTGCACCTTTGCATCGCCTGCGTTCGTCTCCGTGGTGATGTCGTAGTCGAGCAGGCTGTCGTCGTCGGGCAGACCATAGACGGCGAGCAACTCGCGGGTGGCGGGTGTGGTCACGACGCCGAAGAAGTTCTTGATGCTCTTCTGAAACACCCCGATCGAACCGAATCCGTCCTTGAGGAAATACGACTCGAGCGAGAGGTCGAAGCCGTCGGAGGTCCAGGGCTTCAGGCCGGGATTCGAAACCGCGATCGTCGGATTCGCCGCTTCCGGATCGGAGATCGTCGTGCCCGGGACGATCGTGCTGACTTCGGGACGTCCAATCGTGCGTGCGTAGGCGGCGCGGAGCACGAGCTGCTCGGAAAGGTTGAACGTCGAGTTCAGACTCGGATAAAGGCCGGTGTAGTCGCTCTTCGCGTGCGCTCCCCGTTCCCTGAAGCGCAGCTTGGTGCGGGCCAGCGCGTCCGTGGTGACGAGAATCCGCTGACCGGCGGCGTTGCGGATGAAGTCGCCGTTCGGAGCGCGCTGGTATTCGGCGAAGATGTCGTTCAGCGGGCCCCAGCCTTCGAGATCGGTCCGTTCGAGGCGCGCGCCGGCCACCAGCCAGAGGCGCTTTTGCAGCAAACGCACATCGGTTCGCAGAAACGCGGCCGAGATGATCTCGTCAAACTTGGTCGAGTTGTTGACCAGCGCCTGATGGTAGCTCGACTCGTTCAGCACGAACCAGTCGGGGTGTTGCTGATACAGCGCGTAGACCTTCGGCACGCTGATCCAGCGCACCGGCCTGCCGTAGAGCGTGGGACCGGTGGCGTTGTAGGCGTCGTCGAAGACGTCGAATTTTCCAGCGAGCCGCGAAGCCTCGTCGGAGGCCCCGTTGGGGCGGAAGGTCCAGGTCCGCTGGAAGCGTCGCGCCTCCTTCTGGTTTCTCGTCGTCGCGAGACCGGTCTTGAGGGTGATCGGCACCCAGCTCGAAAACTCGCGGGCGATGTCAAAGGACGCCGCGGTCTTGGTGGTTTGGAACTTGTCCTGGGCGGACGTGGCGCTGTTCAGGGTGTAGTTCCGGCCGTCGTAGAGATCGACCGGGGCACCCGTGCGGGTGACCGCGCTGTAGCGCGTCGGGATGTCTCCACCGGGAGTATTGCCGATGTCGTCGCCGCGAATGATGATGTTCGCGATCGTCGCGGGCGTCGTGCTGAAGAATCCGCTGTCGATGTCCCGCAGGTGGCCTTTCGCAAACGAATACGCGGCGGACGAGCCGATGCGCCAGGTGTCGCCCTCGTGCTTGTAGCGCAGGGTGACGTGCGTGTTCTTGTTCAGGTTGTTCTGATTCGCCCTGGTTTGCTGGGTCGCGGTGCCCACGCCGGTGGCCGCTCCCTGGGTAAACGTCGCGCCGCCCGTGGCGCCCGCACCGTAGGCGATGAGAAACCGGTCGCCCGTGGTGATGTTGGAGGTCTCCCGATACTGGAGACTCGTGCTCAGCGTATCGCGATTCGTGATGCGCCAGTCCGCGCCCACCTTGCCCGACGTGGTCTGCAGGACGCGCGTGACGATCTGCCGGTCGCTGCTGGTCTGGATGAGGCTGGCGAGATTCCACGTCGGCGTCTCCACGAGGGTGTGGCGCTCCGGTGTCTGGCGCCACGTGCGGGAGAAGCCGAAGTTGAGCGCGAGGGAGCGGTTGATCGGGCGCAGGTAGCTCAGGCTGAAGGAGGGTTGAATGTAGTCCGGGCTGGTCTTGCCGATTTGGTTGCGCCCTTCGCCCCGGAGGCTGAGTCCGGTTTCATTGAAGAACATGGTCGACACCTGATAGGTGAAGAGCGGGCGCCGGGTTTCGAAGCCGTTCTTGCTAATGAGATTGATCGAGCCGCCCAGGCCGCTCGCGGGCATGTCGGGCGTGGGCACCTTGGTGACTTCGATCCGCGAGATGTTGCTCAGCGGGACTTCGACGAGCACCGTCGTGCGTGTGCCGCTGGTGCGCGCGCTGGCAAACTCGGCGCCGTCGACCGTGAGGTCGGTGTTGTTGCCGGGGAAGCCGCGCATCGACACGGAGCCCGCGGTGGGCGCGTCGTCGGCGATGGAAACGCCGGGCAGGAAACGCAGGAAGCTGAGGACGTTCTCTTCGCCTTGCTCGCCGTATTCGTCGAGGGCGACGACGTTCTTGAGGTTCGCCGCGTAGCGCTGCTCGTTCATCGCGACGGCTTGGGCGCTCATTTCGCGATCCGCCACCACGTTGAACTCCTGCAGGAGCACGACCTCACCGCCCGGTCGGGCGGCATCGGCGCCGCGCGTCAGCTCGAACTCCCGGCGGGCCACCAGGCCGGGCGCGACCGTCACGGCGGCGGTTTGCGCGTTCATGCCGATATAGGAGACCGCGATCCGCACCTCGCCGGACGGCACGCCCACGAGGCGATACGAGCCGGTGTCATCGGTGAAGGCCTCCTGGCCGGTGCCTTCGACGGTGACGCGTGCACGGGCGAGGGCGTTGCCGGTGCCGGCATTGAAGACCCGTCCTTCGATCACGCCGCTCGCGGCGGGTGCGGTCGCGGCGGGTGTTTGAGCCAAGGCGGAGACGGCGAATGGGAGCGGGGCGCATCCGAGCGTGAGCGCGGCGAGCCAGCGGAAACGGTGAGAGCGAGTCTGGTGCATGGGGTTTGAGCGTTCAGTGGGTTACGGCTGCCGGCGGTAGGCCGCCCGGCCGGCGTCGTCGGTGGCGCCGCGAAAACCGGGCCCGCCCGCGGCGACATAGCCGTGGCTGGCGCCCGAGCGGTCGGGTGAAATCCAGAACGAAAACAGGCTGCCTTGGTGCAGCGTGAAACGAAACCGGACGTTGCGCCCGGCGAGCGCCGAAAGATCGTCGCCACTGCGCCACCGCACGGCGTGCAGCGTCGAATCGACGGCGACGGGCGCGCACTCGCCGAGTGTGAAGGGCGCGATCGGTTGCTCGTTTTCGTCGAGCACCTCGACGCGCAGCGCGCCTTGCGGGCAC
This sequence comes from uncultured Opitutus sp., assembly GCA_964513055.1. Taxonomy (GTDB): domain Bacteria; phylum Verrucomicrobiota; class Verrucomicrobiia; order Opitutales; family Opitutaceae; genus ER46. The sequence continues at coordinate 5,232 of CAZENI010000088.1, read as the reverse complement.
GCGACGTTGACGAAGAGGTGCTTCCCGCTGAACCGGACCGGCCGCGTCGTCAGACTGCCTTCCTGCGCGGATGCTTCCATCGAAGCGAAACCATCGCGGCGGAGCGTCGCGAGACCCGTGGAGCCTTTCGAATACATCCCCGTCCACGACTCGTAGATCTTCTTCCCGGTGGAGGGGTCCATCATTTCGCTGGTGCGGCTCTCGTCCCCCTCGAAGGCCGTGTAGTAAAAGTGCAGCTTGTCGCCGACCACGAGGCAGACGCCACCGGCGGAGGTCACATAGCCACGCTCCCAGTTTCCGGGCTGCATCGTTGCCCCGATGAAGGGCGCGCGCGCCGAGCGATCCCAGTGGAAGCCATCGCGGCTGAACGCCACCTGCAGTTCGGTGAGCTTCGGCACGCCGCGCTTCGCCGCGACGCCGTTATGCGGACCGTAGTGCACTTGCACGAGGCCGAGTAGCAGGCTTTCGTAGCCCACCGCATCGACTTTGTAGATTTGCGTCGCGTCTCCAATCTGCGGATGCGGGAGGTCCAGCTGATCGGGGCCGACCCAAAACACCGGCTTGTAGTCGTCCCAGTCCTTCAACCCCGCGAGGAAATCCTTGTTCTCCCAGTAGCCGCGGGTGCGCCATTGCTCCGAATTGGCGCTGCGAAGCCGGTGGCTGAAGACCCAGACTTTCCGAAACGGATTGTAGAACATCGTGGTGTTGTCGCGGGTCGAGCCCGTCCGGCCGCGCCACTGCCAATGGATGCCGTCCGGCGAAGTGAGCAGGAACCCGCCGATTTCCTTGGGCGGAGCGCCCTTCTCGCCGTGGCGGGCGCGGGCGTAGTAGAACATCTTGAAGCGCTCCTGCGGATCCGCCGCCTCGTGATCGAGCCACACCGAAACGCCGTCGCGCCGATGGCCTTCGGGTGAAACGACGACCTGATTGGTCCCCTTCACCACGCCGAAATCCGGCCGCTGCCAGGCGATGCCGTCCTTGCTCGTCGCCAGCGCGGCGGTGTCGAACCACCCGGCCATATACCATAGCTTGAAGAGCTGGTCCTTCGCATCGAAGAAGACGCCGTCGGAAAACGGCGCGGCGGTCGGACAGATGCCGTCGTTGAGCTCCAGCGCCGTCTCCGGCTTCAGCACCGGGTTGCCCTCGAACTTGCGCGGCTGATGAAACACGCGCTGCAGCGTCGTGCGTTCGATGAGGAAATCGTCCACGAGGAGCTGCCGGCCCACATCGATGGGGACGACCGGGGGCCGGTTCTGCAGATAAGGCACCGGGCGGACGGCGCGACTGGTGGAGTCGAGATTCCGCGGCGGCCAGACCGGATCGAGCCGGATCCCGTTGTAGAGCAACTCGCCCGATCCCGCCTCCGCTGCCCGCAGCGACGCGCTCGAGCCCAGCAGGACGAACAGCGAGCACGCGACTGCGCGGACCCGGGCGGCTCGCACGTGGCGGGGAGAACAGGGCGCGGGTGCGGACGAAAGCTTACGAGGGTTGGGCGATGTCATGGGCGTGCGCGCCGTTGCGGTCGGTTTCGGGGCGGGGGCTGAGCGGCAGACTTTTCAGGAACGCGGTGCGGGCTTTGGCCGCGCTCATCATCAAGGCGACGTCGCCGCCGCCGAGGAGGAAGCGGACGCCCATGCGGATGTATTTTTCCATGAGGACGTGATCGTAGATGCCGCCCATGCCGGGAAATTTTCCGTGCGCCGCGCACGCCGCGATCATCGCGGCATAGGCGCGCTCGATCCGTTCGTGGCCGAACTCGCCGGGGAGGCCCATCTCGGCGGCGAGATCGTTCGTGCCGATCAACAGGCCGTCGACTCCCGGCACCGCGGCGATTGCGTCGGCGTTGGCGATCGCGGTCGGCGTCTCGAGCATCACGATCACCATGGTGTTGCGGTTCATCACTTCCATCGCCTCGCGCGGCGACAGCGGGGCGAAACCGAGTTGGGCCAGCGGCGCGGTGAACGAGCGCCTGCCCAGCGGCGGATACTTGCAGTTCTCGACGATGCGGCGGGCCTGTTCGGGCGTGTCGACGTGGGGCACGACGACGCCCATCGCGCCGCCGTCGAGAATCCGCGTGGCCTGAAATTGATCGTGCGACGGCACGCGCACGATCGGCGCGATGCCGTGCGGCAGGGCCGCGACGCAAATCTGCGCCGCGGTGTCCAGGTCCATCGTGTTGTGCTCGAGGTCGAGGAAGAGCCAGTCGAAGCCGCACTCGCGTGCGATGCCGGCGATGTTGACGGTGCGCCAGTGGACCACGTTGAGCGACGCCGCCAGCCCGCCGGCTTCGAGTTTTCGCCGCAGCGAGTTTTCAATGATCGGCATGGTGAGAATCTCCGTTCAGAACTGCCCCTTCACGCCGAGGGTGGTGTAGTAGACGTTTTCCTGGACCCGCACCGGCTTCGCGTAGTCCGGCGTGCCCGGGGCATAGCGCAGCGTGGCGTTGACGCCGCCACCGATGTCGGTCGCCGACAGGAACACGGCGAAGCGCTTGCTGAAGCTGTATTCCGCGCTCACGCCCCACTGCGTGCGGGCGGCGAGATAGTTGTAGGTGTCGGCGGGGGTGGTGGCGTTGGCCGTGGCCAGCGCGCGGCGCGATTCGGCCTGGCGGGCGACGTTCACCTTGAGGGCGTAGCGCGACCGGATGAAATTGATTCCGCCCGCGACGCTGCTCGGCGTGAAGCCCGCGAAATCGGCGGAGCGCGTGCCGTTCAGCCAGAGCTTCGAGGCATTCCCCCAGACCTGGAAGCCGCGCGCCCACTGCGGCAGAAATGTCAGCGACTGCCGGTAGCTGAACTCGAGGCCCTTCACCGTGGCATCGCCGCTGTTGGCCTGCGTGACGATCTCGTAATTGAGATAGGCAGGGTCGTCGGGCAGCCCGTGGAATTCGAGCAGCTCCGGCGTGGCGCGGGTGCGGACCGAACCGAAGAAATCCTTGATGTTCTTCTGGAACACCCCGACCGAGCCGAAGCCGCCCTTGAGGAAATACGACTCGAGCGACAGGTCGTAGCTGTCGGCGGTCCAGGGCTTCAGCGCCGTGTTGGTGACCGTGATGGTGGGGTTCACCGCCTCCGGGTCCGAGATCGTGGTGCCGGGCACGATGAAGCTGACGTCCGGCCGGCCGATGGTGCGCGCGTAGGCTGCGCGCAGCAGCAGATTCTCCGTGAGGTTGTAGGTGGCGTTGAGGCTCGGATACAGGCCGCTGTAGTTGTTATCCGAATGCGCGCCGCGCTCCTTGAACTGCAGTTGGGCGCGGGCGAGCGCATCCGTCGTGACCAGCACGCGGGCGCCAGCGGCATCGCGCACGAAGCTGCCGTCGGCGTTGCGACGGTAGATGGCGAACACGTCGTTGAGCGGGCCCCAGCCCTCGACCTCGGTCTTTTCCGCCCGGGCGCCCGTCACCAGCCAGAGTCGATTCTGGAAGAGCCGGACATCGCCGCGCAGGTAGGCGCTGGACACCGTCTCGCGGAACTTGCGCGAGCCATTCACGAGATTCTGATGCGCGCCCGGCGCCTGCAGGACGAACCAGCCGGGGTTCTGCTGGAAGAGTTGGTAGCCGCTCGTCGTGCTGATCCAGCGCACGGGCGTGCCGTAGAGGCCGGGGGCGACGGCGTTGAACGCCTCGTCGAAGACGTCGAACCTCGACGCGAGGCGCGAGGTCACGTCCGAGGCGCCGTTCGGGCGGAAGTCCCAGGTCTTGGTGAAGCGGCGCTCGTCGCGCTCCATCTGGGCGCGCGAGATGCCGGTCTTGAGCGTGACCGGCAGGCGCCACGAAAAATCCCGGGCGAGATCGAGCCGGCCCGAGGTCTTGGCGGTGCTGTTCTTCTGCTGCTCGGAGGTCGCGGTGTTGATCGAGAAATTGCCGCCGTCGTAGATGTCCACCGGCGTCCCGGTCCGGGTCGTCGCGGTGTAGCGGGTCGGCAGGTTGCCGCCCTCGGAGGGGCGGCCGTCGCCCCGGATGATCAGGTTGGTGATCGAGGAGGGGAGGGTGGCGAAGAAGCCCCGGTCGACGTCGAGCAGCCGGCCCTGGGCCAGCGAATACGAACCCGACGCGTCGAACCGCCACACGTCGCCGCGATGGGAATATTTCACGGTGGCGTGGGTGTTCTGGTTCGGGCGCACCCAGTTGGCCTGGTTGGCCTGCGTGACCGTGCCGACGCCGGTGGCCGCGCCCTGGGAGTAGGTGGCATCGCCGGTGGCGCCGGCGCCGTAGTTCACGACGAAGGGGCTGCGCGTCGTGATGTTCGAGGTGTCGCGATACTGCACGCTCGTGCTGAGCGTGTCCTTGGGCGAGATCCGCCATTCCGCGCCGAGCTGGCCGGACCAGGTTGCGAGCACCTGGGCGAGATTCGTCGACGTGCCCGCCGTCTGAACGAGCCGCACCAGGTCCCAGGTGCTGGTCTCGTCCGAGTCGTTGTCGCGCATCATCCGCTTGATCCGCCAGGTGCGGGCGACGCCCGCGCTCAGCGCGAGGGATTTGTTTACCGGATACAGGTAGCTGAGGTTGAAGGAGGGCTGGGTGTAGTTCGGGCTCACCTCCGGGATGTGGTTGCGCGGCCCGCCGTCGAAGGTGAGCCCGGTGCGATTGTCGAACAGCGACGTCACCTGATAGGAGAGGGTGGGCCGCCGCGTCTCGGAGCCCGACTTGCTGATCAGGTTGATCGACCCGCCGAGGCCGCTGGCGGGCATGTCGGGGGTCGGGACTTTCGTGACCTCGACGCGCGACACGTTGCTCATCGGGACCTCAATCAGGACAATCCCGCGCGAGTTCGGGGTGCGGGCGCTGGAAAAATCGCCGCCGTCGAACTGCACCACGGTGTTGTCGGAGGGAAACCCGCGCAGGGAGACCGAGCCCGCGCCCGGCGCGTCGTCGGCGATGGCCACGCCGGGCAGGAAGCGCAGGAAGCTCATGATGCTCTCGTCGCCCTGGTCGCCGTATTCGTCGATCGCGACGACGTTCTTGATGTTTGGGGCCTGGCGCTGCTCGTTCATCGCGATGGCCTGGGCGCTCAACTCGCGCTCCGCGACGACATCGAAGCGCTGCAACTGCACGACCTCGCCCTCGGTGGGCGGCGCACCCTCGCGCCGGAGATTGAACTCGCGCTGCGTGGTGGCACCGGCGGTCACCGTGATCACCAACATCGACCGCGAGCACCTCGACCACTACGACGGCATCGAGTCGATCCGCCAGGCGTTCCTCTACTTCGCCAACCGGGTGCCGTTCTACGGCGT
>CAZENI010000087.1:0-21466 GCA_964513055.1 uncultured Opitutus sp. | reverse complement strand
CCCGATCCCGCCGATCCGTGCGCGGCGATTGTTGGTGAAGACGGCGGTGCGCTGGTGGCGCTGTCGACCGCGGGCGTCCACGTGCGCCTCGACGCCACCACCGGCCGCCTTCTCGGCACGGTGCAGCCGATGGCCGCGGCCGTCTGACCGGCCCCGCCGTCAGCGGCCAGTGCCCCTCCCCCGCGTCCGCACTGTGCGGATACCGCCCGGTGATCGGGCTTGAGCGGCCCGGGCAGCAGGGATCGCATGGCGCCGGGCGAATCGCCATCGCCGTCCAGCCGCCCACCGGCGCGGGCCCGCGTTTTCAGCTCGCGCGCCCGAAGCCGAAGAGCGCCGCGTCCGGATCGTGGCGCCCGCGGATGCCCGCGGCGATGATCTCGGCCGCCATCACGCTGAATGTCGTCCCATTGCCCCCAAAGCCGAGCGCGAACCACGTCCGGGGCACGCCGGGATGCTGCCCGATGAACGGCAGGCCGTCGGCCGAGACACCAAACGTGCCCGCCCACGCTGTCGCCACCTCCAGCGGAATCTCCGGAAAGAACCGCCGGAAGGCGCGCTGCAGGGCCGCGCATTTCCTGACGAGCAGCCGGTCACGGGCGCGGGGATCGCGAAACGGCTCGTCGTAGCCACCGATGATCACCCGATCGTCCGCAGTCGCCCGGAGGTAGAGATACGGATCGCCCGTATCCCAAATCAACGCACGGTCCGCCGGCCAGCCCCTCCACGCCTTGGCCGGGATCGGTTCGCTCGCGAGGGCATAGGTGCTGTGCAGGGCCCCGACCGGACCGGGCAGAAACGCCACCGACTCGTAGCCGCACGCGACCACGAGGTGCCGGGCCCGCACGCGGCTGCCGCGCGAGGTGGTGAGTTCCACGTCATGCCGCCGCAGCCGATGCGCCGTCACGGACGTCCGCTCGTGGACGCGCGCGCCGCCGCCCTGCGCCGCGAGCAGCAGGCCGTAGGCGAGCCGGTAGGGATCAAGTTGCGCCGCTCCCGATGAGAGGATGGCCGCGGCGTGCGGCAGCGAACTTCCGGCCGCGAGCCGGCTGCGCGGCCACCATTCCACGGCGAGTCCCGCCGCCCGTCGCGCCTCGTATTCGCGCCGGAGCCGTGGCACATGCGCGGCGACCGCCGCCAGTTGCAGGCTCGCCTTGCGCGCGAAGCCACAGTCGATCCGCGACTGTCGCGCGCGGTGCTGCAGGGAGTCGATCGCCGCGCGACACCGGTGCGCGACCCGCTCGGCGCCCGCCCGGCCGAGCCGGCGCGCGAGGCGATGCAGCATCTCGTCCGTTTCGTAGAGCATCAGCCCGGTGTTGCCGGCGGTGCTGCCGTGGGCGGTCTCGCGGCCATCGAGCACGACAACGTCAAGACCCGCCTCGACCAAGGTCTGCGCCGTCAAGGCTCCGCTGATTCCGCCGCCGATGATCGCGACCTCGCAGGCCGTGTCCGCCTCGAGCGGTGGAAACGCCGCGGGCAGACCGTCGCGAATTGGCCAGAAGGGTCGCGAAGACAGCAGGTCCATCGGCTCATCCTCGCATCCACTGGAACAGGAAATAGGCCGAAGCGGCGGACGCCCCCGCTCCCAGCACTAGCAAGACCGCCCGCACCGCTTTTGGCAGCCGCCTCCACCGCAGCCCGACCCAGCCGGCCACCGCGCGCAGTCGCACCTCGGCCCAGTCCATGAAGCCCGCGATGATGCGCGACTCGGTGGCAAGCAGCGCGCCACCGAGAAAGAGGAACGGAATGGCCGGCCCCGGAATCACGACCAGCACGACGCCGATGGCCAGCGCCGCCACACCGACGGCCAGGAACAGGGCTCTCCGTCCCGGGCCGGCCTTTTTTCCCGTGGCACGCCGCGATTTCTCGAACCGATCGCGAAACCGCCGGCCCGGCCGCCCGCGCTTGATGTCGTGCCAGTGCTGCCGCAACTGGAAACCGATGGAGGCAGACATGCGTTCAGCAGACCCCCGGCGCGTCGCTTCGTTCTGCATGGCGGACGCTTTCCCGCGTCTCGACCCACCCCGGCAGTAGGGTTGAACCCCATCGTGACACCCCGGCGCGTCCGGTAGCCTACGCTCGAAACTCAAACGACTACCATGAATTCACTCCGCAAAACCACGCTTGTGTCCCTCGTCCTCGCCACCGCCTTGATGCTCCTCGCCAGCGGCTGCAACACCATGAAGGGCCTCGGCAAGGACACGGAGCGCGTCGGCGAGAAGATTCAGGACAAAGCGTCGCGCTGAGTCGCCCGCTGCGACGCGCTCGCGCCTCGCGGGCGCACGTCCCCATGGCGGCCTGCTCCCGGCCGTCTTTCGCCATGCCGGGCTGCGCGCCCGGATCGCTTCCGACGGACGGCCCGCGGCAGCGAAACCCCGTCTCCCCGGGACGCCAAACCCGCTCGCGACGTGCGGTCGCTACGCACCCCAATTTCTCCATTCTTTCGCAATCGCGCCGCAAGTCGTTATTGCCCAAGCGAAATTTGCCATATAACCCTGACACACGCGCTGCATTAGCCGGCGCGAAAGTTTTTCCGCCACACGGGATTTTTTCGCCTGATGAAACAATCTCGTAACGATAACGTCACCTCCCCGACCATGGCAACGGACCGCCTCCAGACCCAACGCTTCGAACTAAAATACCTGGTTCGCGAAGAGACGGCGTTGGCGATCCGGCAGTTCGTCAGTTGTTATCTGAAACCGGATGAGTTTGCAGCGAACCTCCCGAATTTTTCCTACCCGGTCCACTCGCTCTATCTCGATTCGCCGGACCTCGCGACCTACCAGGCGGTGCAATGCGGCGAGAAGAACCGGTTCAAGCTGCGGATCCGTTACTATCGCGACGACGACAAGACGGTGTATTTCGAGATCAAGCGGCGCACCAATGAGGTTATTTCCAAGATGCGCGCGAAAGTGCGGCGTGAGGCGGTCCAGTCGCTCCTCGACGGTCATCCCCCGCAGTTGAAGCATCTCGCCAAGTCCGACGGCAAACAGTTGGCCGCGCTCCAGGAATTCTGCCGGCTGATGCACAAGCTGCAGGCCGCGCCCAAGTCCCACGTGGCCTACCAGCGCGAGGCGTGGATGAGTCCCCTGGGCAATTCGATTCGCGCCACGTTCGACCGTCAGGTGCAGTGCGAGCCGGAGTTCAGCTGCGCGTTGACGACCGGGCTGGGCGCCGCGATCACCCCGTTCGACAAAAAGGTGATCCTCGAGTTGAAGTTCGTCGATCGCCTGCCGAACTGGTGCGTCGAGATGGTGCGTTCCTTCGGCCTCGTCCGCGGCGGCGCCCCGAAATATGCGCAGGGCGTCCTCCTGCTCGGGGAGCACCGGGTGTCGAATCGCGACGTCGGCCTTCGGGTTCCTGCGACGGCCCGGACCCGGGCTGGCGCTGCAGCTTATTCCGCGGCGAGTTCGGTTGCTGTTGCTTGAGCGCGTAATTTCGGGTTGCTGGGAGCCGCATGAACGCGCTGTTGCAGGGCGACTACGGCATTGCGCCCACCAGCTTCCAGACGGTGCTCCTGGCGATGTTGCTGGCCTTTCTCATGGGCCAGTTGATCGCCTGGGTCTACATGTTCACCCACTCGGGCATCTCCTATTCGCGCTCGTTCGTGGTCTCCCTGATCCTGATGCCCGTGATCGTGGCACTGGTGCTGATGGTGCTTTCCAACAACCTCGTCACGGCGTTCGGCCTGATGGCCGTCTTTGCGATCGTCCGGTTCCGCAACATCCTGCGCGACACCCTCGATACCTCGTATGTGCTCGCCGTGATCGTCCTGGGGATGGCGTGCGGCACGCAGAAGTTCTCCACCGCGATCGTCGGCACATTCCTGATCGTCGGCCTGATGCTCTACCTGTGGTTCACGTCCTTCGGCAGCCGCCATCGCTACGATCTGATCCTCAACCTGCACTGGGCGCGCGCGATCTCGGAACTGCCCGAACTGGAACGCGTGCTCGAACGGCATAGCTTCAAGGCCCACTGCGCCAACCGGCATTTCGATTCCGAGGCCGTCGGCACCGACCTTTCCTATCGCCTGCTGCTGCGCGATCCCGGACGCGTGCCGGACCTCCTGCGCGAACTCGCGATGCTGCGCGGCGTGGATCAGGTCACGAGCATGAAGGCCGAGGATGAATCCGAGGTCTGAGCCATGAGCGAGCGCCTCACGCCCATTCCCACGCCGCCGGCCCAGTTGTGGCGCCAGCTCCGGCTGCAATATCTCCCCGTGGTCGTCTTCGTCGTGGGCGTCGCCGCCGCGGCGGTAATCTGGACCCGCTGGGTCGCGCCGCCCACGCTCGTCGCCGAGGCCGAGGCCGTCCGCACCGAGGTCCGCTCCTCGCAAGCAGGGCTGCTCACCGGCCTGTCCGTCGATCTCCTCGAGCCCGTCACCGCCGGCCAGACCATCGGCCGGGTCGTGGTCAACGATCCCAAGATCCTCGAGGCCTCGCTGGCCGTGATTCGCGCGGAGATCGAAGTGCTGCGCAACTCCACCGGGCTCACCATCGAGCAGTTGCGGCTCGATTGGTTGAACAAACGCGTGCAACTCGCCGCCCTCCAGGGCCAGCTCCAGCAGGCGGAGGCCACGCTCGCCCGCACCGTTATTCTGCACCGCAACAGTCTGGTCACGGATCAGGAGTTCGAGCAGGCCAAGAATGCGAAGGAGGCCGTCGAGGCCCAGCTTCGGGCGCAGACCGAGCTCATGGGCCGGATGGAGCCGGAGATTCGCCAAGGCAACGCACCCGACACGCGTGCGATCCCCATCGCCGCCGAGGGACTGCGCGTCGCCATCCGTCAGAAAGAGGAACAGCTCCGGCTGATCGAGGCGCAGCTCGCGCCCATCCCGTTGCTCGCCCCCATCGACGGCGTCGTGACGCTCGTTTACCGCCGCTCCGGCGAAAACGTCTCCACGGCCGAGCCCATCCTCCAGATCAGCGCCACCCGCAGCCAGCGGATCATCGGTTTCATCCGCCAGCCCGTCACCGTCGACCTCAAGCCCGGGATGCGCGTCGAGGTCCGCACGCGGACCTTCCTGCGCCAGTCCGCGACCGCGACGATCGCGCAGGTGGGCCGGCAGCTCGAACCCATTTCGCCCAGCCTGCTCGCCGCGCTGCGCCTCCCGGTCTCGACCATCCCCACGGAGTTCGGCCTGCGCGTGCATGTCTCCCCGCCGGCCGAGCTGGCGCTCCGCCCGGGGGAACAGGTCGACATCATTCTGCGCGACTGACCGGGCCCGCCGCGTCCGTTCCGGCCCGGAGCGCGCCACCCCGAACCGCGCCGCTGCGAACGCGAGATTTGCCCGCAGCGCGTTGCCGCCTCACCTTCGCGCATGAGCCAAGGCCAGTTTCCCGACGAGCAATCCGATGACGGCGAATTCCAGCGCCAGGAGGACGAGTTTCGCGCCTGGGTGCGCGCGGACGGCTCGACGCCCTTTCCGCCCACGCCCGGCCGCTATCACCTCTACGTCTCTCTCGCCTGCCCGTGGGCGCACCGCACGCTCATCGTCCGACGCCTCAAGCAGCTCGAGGACGCGATCGGCGTGACCGTGGTCGATCCGGTGCGCGACGAACGCGGCTGGGCGTTTCGCGACGGCCCCGGGCATTCGCGCGATCCGATCAACGCCTTCGCGTTCCTGAGCGAAGCCTACGTCGCGACGAAGCCCGGATTTCGCGGACGCTGGACCGTGCCCGTGCTGTGGGATCGGCAGACGCGCCGGATCGTCAACAACTCGGAGGACGACCTCTGCCGGATGTTCAACGACGAGTTTGCGCCGGGCGGCGCGGCCACCCCCGACCTCTTCCCCGCCGCGCTGGCCAGCGCGCAGGCGGCGTTGAGCCGGGAAATCTACGAACGCGTGAACAACGGCGTCTACCGCGCCGGCTTCGCCACCCACCAGCGCGCCTATGAACGCGCCGTGCGCGACGTCTTCGCCCTGCTCGACGCGCTCGAGCGGCGCCTGGCCACGCAGCGGTTTCTCTTCGGCTCCGCGGCCGTCGAGACCGACTGGCGGCTGTTCTGCACCCTTGTGCGCTTCGACGCCGTTTATCACGGGCACTTCAAGTGCAACCTCCGCCGGATCGCCGACTACCCGCATCTCCAAGGCTATCTTCAGGACCTTTACCAGACGCCCGGCGTCGCGCCGACGGTCAACTTCGACCACATCAAACGCCACTACTACGTGACGCACACCGAGATCAACCCCACGCGCATCGTGCCCCTCGGTCCGGACCTCGACCTCGGCGCCCCGCATCAGCGCGACCGCCTCTGACGCGGCCGGAATCGCCCGGCGCCGCCCGCGCGCCCGGGAGCGACCATGCCGGCCACCGCGTGTAGTGCCGCGAGCCGCACGCCCGCCGGCGTTTCCGGCGTTTCCGGAGCCCGGGAGTTAACCCCAGCCGCCGCCGTTGGACTTGGCTTTGCCATGCCAATCAGCAAACTCTGCGCACACTCTTGCAACCGACGCGGAGCCGCCGCGCCCCACACCGCATAGGCTGTGGCAAGAGAACGCCGCGCGCCCCGTGGCACCAACCCCCAACTCCCTCGGTTCATGAAAGACTACGCCTCTTCAGACCTGAGAAGCTTCGCCGTCCTCGGCCACGCCTCCTCGGGCAAAACCATGTTATGCGAGGCGATGCTCGCCTGCTCCGGCCGGATCGGCCGGATGGGCAGTATCGCCGCCGGCAGCACGGTGTCCGACTACCACGCCAGCGAGAAGCAGCACCAGATCTCCGTGCACTGCTCGCTCCTCCACACGGAGTGGATGGGCCGCAAGTTCAACCTCCTCGATACGCCGGGCTACAGCGACTTCATCAGCGAGGGCCTCGGCGCCCTGCGCGTCGGCGACTTCGCCCTCATCGTGATCAACGCCGCGCACGGCCTCGGCGTCGGCACCGACGCCGTGTGGGACTACGCCACGCGCTTCGGCCTGCCAAAAATTCTCGTCGTCAACGGCCTCGACAAGGCGAACGTCAAGTTCGACGAGATCGTCGAGAACGCCCGCGCGCATTTCGGCCGCAACGTCTTTCCCCTCGCGATCCCGCTCAACGCCGGCCCCGGCTTCAGCCACGTGCTCGACGTCATGCGCAACGAGGTGACCCACTACGCGCCCGGCGGCAGCGGCAAATACACCGAGGCGCCCGCCGGCGCGCTCACCGAACGCGTCCAGCAGCTCCACCGCGAGCTGATCGAATACGTCGCGGAATCGGACGACTCGCTGATGGAGAAATTTTTCGAGAAGGGCGCGCTCGCCGAGGAGGAACTCCGCGCCGGCCTGCACAAGGCGATCCAGAACCAGGTCTTCGTGCCGCTCTTCGCCGTCTCGGCCGAGACCAACGTCGGCGTCAGCCGCCTGATGGATTTCATCGCAAAATACGGCTCGTCGCCGCTGGACCGCGCCGAAGTGCCGGCGCGGGATGCGAGTGGAGTCACCGGCTCCGTGCCGCTTTCGCAGCCGGAGCCGGTGGTGTTTATTTTCAAGACGATGAACGAGCCCGGCGTCGGCGAGCTCTCCCTCTTCCGCGTCTATTCCGGCACCGTGAAGTCCGGCGACGAGTTGCTCAACACCTCGCGCGACGCCACCGAGCGCCTCGGCCAGCTCTACGTGCTCAACGGCCACGACCGCACCCCCGTGCCCCAGCTCCACGCCGGCGACCTCGGCGCCGTCGTGAAACTGCGCGCGACGCACACCGGCGACACCCTCTGCAGCCCCAAGTATCCCGTCGTGCTGCCCAAGGTCGACTATCCCAAGCCGAACATCCACGGCTCGCTCCGCCTCCGCTCGAAGGGCGACGAGGACAAGCTCGCGGTCGGCCTCGCCACGCTGCACCAGGAAGACCCGACGTTTCACTACCGCGTCGACGACGAGGTGCACCACACGATCGTCTCCGGCCAGGGCGAGATTCACCTGCAGGTGATCGTGGAGCGCCTCGCGCGCCGCTTCGGCGTGCAGGTCGCGCTCGAGGAGCCGGGCATCCCGTATCGCGAGACGATCCGCGGCCGCGGCGACTCGCGCTACCGGCACAAGAAGCAGACCGGCGGCGCGGGCCAGTTCGCCGAGGTCTGGCTGCGGATCGAGCCCGGCCCGCGCGACACCGGCGTCGAGTTCAAGCAGTCGCTCGTCGGCACCAACGTCGATCGCGTCTTCGTTCCCTCCGTGGAAAAGGGCGTCGCGACCGCCTGCCGCGAGGGCATCCTCGCCGGCTTCCGCGTGACCGACCTGAAGGCCGACTTCTACGACGGCAAGATGCACCCGGTCGACTCCAAGGACATCGCGTTCCAGGTCGCCGGTTACCACGCGTTCAAGGAGGCGTTCCAGGCCGCCACGCCCTGCCTCCTCGAACCGATCTACCACGTGACGGTCACGGTGCCCGAGGATCACGTCGGCGCGATCCTCGGCGATCTGTCCGCCCGCCGCGGGCATATCGTCGGCGTCGAGGCGGACGGCCACTTCCAGATGATCCGCGCGCGCGTGCCGCAAAAGGATCTCTACCACTACAGCACCGTCGTGCGCTCGCTCACCAGCGGGCGCGGCCGCCACACCGAAGAGTTCAGCCACTACGACGAAGTCCCCGCCGAGTTCGCCCAGAAGATCCTCGCCGAACGCGCCAAGCGCAACGGCGCCGCGGCGCACGAGAAATAAACCCTTCCATCCGCTACTCCCATGGACACCTGGAAAATCGAAATCACCGAGCCGCACAGCGGCGAACTCGGCGAAGCGATCCTGCACGAGGACCACGGCTTCGCCTTCGAGGAATACACCTACCCGGCCGGCCACCGCATCGAGGTGGCCGTGCACGACACGCACGATACCACCTGGCACATCTTCACCGACCTCGATTCCGGACACCGGATCAAGATCCCGCCGCAGAAGTATCGGCGTTTGTAGGACGCGCCTCGCCGGGAAGCTGTAACGGTGAAGGAGCCCGATGTCCGCATCGGGCTCTGGCTTGCGCGCTCCCAATCCAGCCCGATGCGGAGGACATCGGGCTCCACCGTGCGGTTGGGATTATCTCGAATCACGAAAAAGGGCCGCCCGAGGGCGGCCCTTTGCTTTCAGAATTTCGTTCGCTGCGGGCTCAGACCAGGTCGATCTTGCCCGGCATCGCGATCGCCGGGAAATGCCCGGCGCCGGCCGCGATCTGCTTCGGGAAGATGTCGAGCTTCGAGCCCTCGAGCAGCCACTTCCACGAAATCTCGCGGCCGGTGTAGGCCGACATGCGGCCGCCGATCGCCGTCAGCGTGCTGTAAGCCACCTGCTCGCCCTCGTTGAGCGGATCGTTCTTCCGGATGCTCGCGATCAGATCGGTGTGCTCCACGACATACGGGTTCGGCAGCGCGCCGGCGTATTTGAACGCGTTGGCACCCTTGATGAAGGCCTCGCCCGACTGCTCGGTGTGCGACCAGCCCTTGGTGCCGACGATGCGCTCCGACACGCGCTGCGTGGATTTCGGCGTGTGCCGGCACATGCTCGAGACGCGCGCGCCGTTTGCATACTCCATCTCCACCGCGAAGTGATCCCAGATGTTGCCCTTGGCGTCGTCGCGGGTCTGGCGGCCACCCATGCCGTAGAACTTCGTCGGCGGCCCGCCGAACGCCCAGTTCATCACGTCGATGTTGTGGATGTGCTGCTCGACGATCTGGTCGCCGCTCAGCCAGTCCCAGTGATACCAATTCCAGCACTGCCACTCGAGGTCGCTCATCTTCGCGAGCTCGGGGAATTTCGGGTCGTTCTTCTCGCGGAACCAGATGCCGGTGCCGTTCCAGTAGCACTGGCCGCCCACGAGCTCGCCCATGTCACCCCCGTGGATGCGCTTCATCATCTCGAGGTAGCTGGGCTGGTGCCGGCGCTGCAGTCCGGACACGACCGCCAGGCGCTTCTCCTTCGCCTTCTTGGCGGCGGCGAGGAATTGGCGGATGCCGGCCGGATCGACCGCGACGGGCTTCTCGGTGAAGATGTGTTTGCCGGCGTTGACCGCCGCCTCGAAGTGCGTCGGGCGGAAGCCGGGGGGCGCCGCCAGGATCACCATGTCGATGTCGGCGGAGAGAACTTTCTGGTAATTGTCGAAGCCCCAGAATTTCTGAATCTTCTGCTCCGGCAGCTTCTTGCTCTCGGCAAACTTCTTGATCGCCGTCTCGGCGCCGTCGACCTGCCGCTGGAACAAATCGCCGACCGCCACGATCTCGATGCCCGGGGCGGACTCGAGGCAGTTTTGCGCGGCACCGCGACCGCGGCCACCGGCGCCGATCACGCCCACGCGAATCTTGTCCGAGCCGGCGGTGGCGCCCATGACGGTGTTGCTACCAAGGCCGGAGAGGACCGCGGCACCAGAGGTGACCGCGGAGAGTTTCACGAAGTCGCGACGCGACAGATCGGGACGGAGCGGAGTATTCATCGAGTATTCCAAGTTTGAGGTTTTAGAAGAGTGGAGGCGCGCAGGCACATCCCCGGGGATGGAAGGACGGTGCCAATTCTAGGCCGAATGGCTAGTCCCGTCTGGCCGCTTCTTGTCGGGTGCGACGCATTTCTTGCGGCACCTCATCATCGCGAGAAGATCGTGACCTCACCCACCCGTCGCGGCCCGGCGGCTCAGCGCTCGCACCGCCGCACCAGCAGCGCAATCGGCAGGCCGACACACAGCAGGTGCGCTGCCAGCACCACGCCCCACTGCGGGGGTGGAAACGACTTGGTCGGCGTCGCCGAGAGTGGCAGCACCACCAGGTTCATGAACAGCCACACCGCTCCGCCATAGGCCAGGCCGCTCACGATCGGACGCTCCACCAGCCCGCGCCACCACCGGCTCGCCGCGTAGAAAACCGCCGCCGCGCCGAACGCGATCAGGAAGTGCAGCCCGAGACCGAGCGCGGCCGTCGCCGTCCCGCCTTTGAACGCTGCGTCGCGTCCGATCAACCCCGCCGCCACACTCTGGAGAATGCGCCCGGCCGGGACGTCGCGAAACGCGTAGTAGACGATCACATACAGAATATCGAGCGCGCCGGCGGCGAACCCGCCCGCGGCGATCGCCCGGACTGCACGCCCGGCGTTCATCGTGCGCGCCCCGCCGCCCCGGCGCGCGCAGCCAGCCACAGGTTCGGATTCACGGCCGGGCCTTACCTGTCTCGTTCCAGTAGATGATCACGTTCTTCGTCGCCCGACCCGCCGCCACGATGTCGGGCCGGCCGTCGCCGTTGAGATCCGCCACCTTCAGATCCTCGCACGCCATCTGGTTGTCGTCGATCGTGGCATGCAGCTTCCACGTCTCACCCGCCGCGTCGGCCGCGGCGTAGAGCCGCAGCCCCACCTTGTCGCCGGCTCGCGCGCCGCGCCAGCCCACGACGATCTGATCGCTGCCGACGCCGAGCAGGTCGCCCGTGCCGAGCCCGTGACCCTGGATGAGCTTGTCGTCGAGCACGGTGCGCGCACCCGTCCAGTCCGCCCCGCTGGAAAACTGCGTGGCCGGGCCACGATACACCACGAGTTCGCTGCCGTGCATCGGCTCGATCGTCGCGACGAAGCGCCCGCCGCCCGGCAGCGCGCCACGCCGGACCTCGCCGGCGCTGATCGACGTCACCGGCTGTGCCGCCGAACGATTCGCCAGCGCGTCGACCGAGCGCACGCCCTCCTTCGTCGCCACGAGCAGTGTGTCGGCCCCATCGCGCCCCTGGCCGGAGCCCGGCACGAGATCGAAGTTATGCGTGAGGTGCAGCGGCGGCTGGTGCGCCCACAACGGCACCGGCCGGCTCGTCTCGCGCCACGGCCACGGGTAGCCGAGCAACTGCACGCCCTCGCCCGCGCCGTTCTTGTTGCCGCGGCCGTGCAGCGGCAGCACGGCCAGAAAGGGCACACGATCGGTGCCGCGGACCCAGTGCATGCGGTGCGTCGTCGGCTCGTGCGGCAGTTTTCGCGGCGTCCAGCGCTGCGTGCGATCGGCCGGCGGCTCGAGCAGGAAGACCGCGCCGCTGTTCAGCGTGTCGCTCGGGTTCCACTCGGCGCCAACCGCGACCTCGCACTTGCGATCGCCGTCGAGATCGCGCGCGGCGATGCACACGTTGTCCTTCGGCGTGAGGTTCTCGGCCATCACGAATTTCTCCCACTGCGGCGCACGATACCACACGATCTGCTTCTGGTCGGCCAGCAGCACGTCGTCCTTGCCGTCGCCGTCGACATCGGCGACCGCCAGCCCGTAGCCAATCTGGATCGCGGGGTCGATGACCTGGGCGCGCATGCGCAGCGCCGGGAGTTCGGCCGCGGCGAGCGGCAGCACGGTGAGGATCACGCCAGCAACAAACTTCGAGGGGTTCATGGGTGGGCCCAGCGAAACAGCGCCCCGGAAAAAGTCCGCCGAAAAAGCACCCGCGCCTCCGCCGCAGCGTCGACAACGCGCCCCAATCTTCCGATGAACGCCCCCATGCCCCCGCCCCGCCTTGCCCTGCTGGTGCTGGCCGTCTCGACGCTGACCGCGGCCGACGGCCCCGGCCTGCGCTGGACCAAGCGCCAGCTCCTCACCAGCCCGCACGAGAACGCGACCGTCGCCGATCTCAACCGCGACGGCCACGTCGATATCATCAGCGGCTCCTTTATCTTCGACGGCCCGGACTTCGTCCCGCGCCTGTATCGCCCGGATCACCTCGCGCCCGGCTATCTGCACGAGAACAGCGTGCACACGCTCGACGTCGATCGCGACGGCTGGCCCGACATCATCGCCGCCGGCTGGAACGAGGATGGAATCTTCTGGTATAAGAATCCCGGTGACAGCGCCGTCGTGCGGAAAAAGGAGTGGGAAATGCACGCGCCGTGGGAGCCCCGGCTCCTCACGAAGACGCGCGGCACGATGGAGATGTTTGCCCTGCACGACTACGACGGCGACGGCCTGCCCGAGCTGCACTCGGCCAACTACCGCCGCCAGCACCCGCTCGAGGTGTTCCGCTTCATCCGGTCCACCGACGGCGCCGTCGCGCTGACGCCCTTCGTGCTCGGCCGAGAGGGCGGCGGCCACGGGATGGCGTTTGGCGACGTCAACGGCGACGGTCGCGAAGACGTGCTCTGCGAGATTGGTTGGTATGAGCGCCCCGCCGGCGATCCCTGGGCCGGCCCGTGGAAGTTTCATTCCGAGACCGACCTGGTGAAAATGCACCCGAGCTGCCCGTTCGTCGTGAAAGATCTGAACGGCGACGGCCGCCTCGATCTCATTTTCGGCCGCGGCCATAACGTCGGCCTGTATTGGCGGGAACAGCTCGCCCCGGCAGCCGACGGCACCACGCAGTGGCGGCAGCACACGATTGACGAGACGTGGTCGCAGGCCCACGCGCTCGCGCTCGCCGATCTCGATGGCAACGGCGAGGAGGAACTCGTCGCCGGCAAATGCCTGTGGGCCCACGACGGCGGCGATCCCGGTGCCGCGGAGCCACCGGCGATCTACTACTACAAGTGGCACCGCGCCACGGGCACGTTCACGCGTCACACCATCGCCGCGCCCGGCGAGGGCATCGCGCTCAACCGCCAGTTCGCGGTTGTGGACCTGAACAAGGACGGCCGGCCCGACCTCGTCGCGCCGAGCAAGCGCGCGCTCTGGGTGCTGTTCAACGAAGGCCCACGGTAGCGGCGATCGCCGCGAGCCTCGATTCTACTCCGAGGTCTACCGCAGCCGCGCCACCACCGGCAGAAGGTCGGTCATCGTTGCCAACGGGAAGAAACGCGCGCCGGGCTGCGGCGCCTCCTCGACGTGCTCCGCCGCCCAGGTGAGGTGATACGCCACGTGCGCGCCCGCGCCGCCGAGCGCGAGGACCGGCAGGATGTCCGACTTCAGCGAGTTTCCCACCATCAGGAAATTCTCCGGCGCGATGCCATGGCGCCGCAGGATTTCCCCGTAGGTCGCCTCGTCCTTCTCCGACACGATCTCGACATGGCGGAAATGCGCCGCGAGGCCCGACTTCGAGAGCTTCCGCTGCTGATCGAGGAGATCGCCCTTCGTGATCACGAGCAGCCGGTGCTGCTCCGACAGCGTGCCGAGGGTCTCAGCGACGCCGGCGAGCAGCTCGACCGGGTGATCCAGCATGTCGCGACCGAGATCGATGATGTGCTGCACTTCTTCGGTGCGAATTTTCCCACCCGTCAAATGGATCGCAGTCTCGATGCAGGACAGCGTGAAGCCCTTCACCCCGTAGCCATAGAGCGCGAGATTCTTGCGCTCCGTCGCGAGCAGCGTGCGATCGACCGTCGCGGCATCGTGGTAGTGGGCCAGCAGCGCCCGAAAGCGCTCGTGGACCTTTTCAAAAATGATCTCGTTGTGCCAGAGGGTGTCGTCGGCATCGAAGCCGATGACCAGTTCGCGTGCAGCCATGGCGCAGTCCACGAAACCCGCCGCGTCGGGGCAAGCGCGGGGCGCGGCGATTATTTCGCCGCGGCCGCCGCTTTCGGTCGCAACGGCACGCGCGGCTGCGGCTTCGGTCCGGCTGGCTTCCCGTCGAGCTGCGCGACCAGCCAGTCGAGGCCGTCGAGATTGTCGCGCAGCCGCAGCTCCACGTCGTCATTCGTGTGGCCGATGATCCCGATCGGACCGCGATAACCGGACACCGCGATCGCGCGCAGCAGCGGCAGGTCGAGTTCGCCCTGACCGAGCGGCTGAATCTTCATGTCCCGCTTGTCGCCGTCGCGCACCATGCCGTTGAGATTCAGGCAAAGCAGATACGGTTTCATCGCCGCGAGCGCCGCCGGAAAACGATCCACATGGGCATGCCCGTGGTGGAGATTGTAGATGATGCCGACGTGCGCCGCCCCGTGATGCTGCCGCAGATACGCGCAGACCGCCACGAGGTTCTCCGGTTCGCCGCCCCAGCCGCCGTGGTTGTAGAGCCCGAACGCCGACCCGAGCGCCGCCGCCGCTTCCACGTGCGGCAGCAACGCCGCCACGGCCTTCTTCACCTGCTCCTCCTGCGTCGCGCCCGTCGGGCTCGGCGCGGTGCGCCAGAATTGCGGCCGCAACCGGTGTTTCGCAAAGAGCCGCGTCGCCTCGTCGTGGGAACTCCAGAACGCGAAGAACTCGAGCCCGTGTTTTCGATAGGCGAGAATCTCCTCCTCGAACTGCGGCACATGCGGCGCGCGCCAGTCGTAGGCCACCTTGGTGAGCCCCAGTTGCCTCACCATCTCCGCGCGCGCCACGGGGCCGCGGTTGGTCGAATCGAAGGGCACGATGCACCACGCGACGAGATTCGCGCGGTCGAAGATCGCCGGGGATTCGGCCGCGATCAGCGCGCCACCCGCCAGCGCGAACCACAGCCAGACGGCGAGCGCACGACGCAGGACCGGAGATGACTTCATCGGTTGACAGGGGCCTTACTTGAACCACTTCGCACTCTCCGGCACCACGCGCCGCAGATCGGCAATCACCAGGTCCGCCGCCCACGCCGCGCCCGCCGGTGAGAAGTGCGTGTTGTCGCGCTTGCCGTCCTTCATCGGACCGAACCCGGCGCTGCCCTCGGGGCCGAGACGCTGCACCGCCGCCAGACTGCTGGCGTGCAGATCGACGAACGGCACGCGCTGCTCCGCCGCCACCGCTTTCGTTCCCGCGGCATAGGCCGTGAGCAAGTCCTCGAGTTTGCCTTCCTTGAAGTTCCGCCGCACGACCGACGACACCAGAATCGGCTCCGCGCCCGCCGCCCGCGCTTCGGCAATGAAACGCACGAGATTGGCCCGGAACGTCGTCGCGGCATCGGTCTCACGCTCCGGCCCCTTCCCCGGCATATCGTTGTGCCCAAACTGAATCAGCACATGCGTCGGCCGCAGCGCGAGCGCCTCCTGCCAGAGCTGGGTTCGCACGTAGCTCTTGGTGCTCGCCCCGCCCCGCGCTTTGTTGGTGCACCGCACGTCCGGCTTCAGCCGCTGCGCAAACGCCGCGCCCCAGCCTGCGGCGTCCGTCACCGTCGAATCGCCCACGAGGACCACGTGCACCGGCCGCGCCGGCTCCGCCGCCAACGCGACCACCGCCAACACAGCCCAGCCGATTCCAGCCATCACGCCCGTGCTCAGTCGTTTCATAAGAGGAGTCACCAGTTGTCGGACCGAAACGGCGCGACCGGCAAGCCTGCGCCGTTGAAAAGCGAAACCTCCGGCGCGTTGGCCCACGCGTAGCGCACCGCCACCGGCTCGGGCACCGCGGCGGCGCGCGCCACAACCGCGTCGCCATCGATCGTCAGCGTGGCGGGATGAAAGATCCGATCCCCGCCCGCAACCTCCGCCCCGGCCGATTTTCCGTCGCGCCGATGCAGCCCCTCCGCTGCGCTCAATCGCACGCGCAGCGCTCCCGGCGCGCGTTCGAACGCGATCGCGCGCGGGCTCTCCGCCACGATTTTCTCCCCGTAGACCTGCGCTCGCGCCAGCAATGCGAGCCGCCGCCCGACGTCGCCTTTGTTCGGCGGATGCAGATCTTTCGCGTCGCCAACATCGATCGTCACGGCCATGCCGGTGCCGGGCACCGCAAGTGCCGCCGCCTGCGCCTCGCGCAGTTGCGCCCAGAGTTTGCCGGTCGGATCCGACGGCTGCTCGTAGTTCGGCAACTGCACAAAATAGAACGGCAGCTCGCCCTGATCGAAGGCCGCGCGCCAGCCGCGAATCATCGCCGGAAAGAGCGCGCGGTAGTCCGCCGGCCGCGTGTGATTCGACTCACCCTGATACCAGAGGATGCCGCGCAACGCGAACGGCACCACGGTCCGAATCATGCCCTCGAAGAGCGCGCCGGGCGCCGTCAGCGTGATG
The DNA here is from genome assembly GCA_964513055.1 of uncultured Opitutus sp. GTDB lineage: Bacteria > Verrucomicrobiota > Verrucomicrobiia > Opitutales > Opitutaceae > ER46. The sequence continues at coordinate 4,731 of CAZENI010000087.1, read as the reverse complement.
TCCTTCGGCGCGACGGGTCGTTTCTTCGCCGCCGGATTTGCCTCCCACGCCTTCAGCGCCGCCGCGTGGTCCTCCTGAAGCTTGCGGAAATTCACCTGCGTCCGCTGCCAGTTTTCGCCGACGCTCACAAACGCTGGATCGCTCGCAAGCGCATCCGCGCCCATCCACGCCTCGATGCGCGAACCGCCCACGGCCGCGCGGATGAAGCCCACGGGCACACCCAGCGCGCGGTGCAACTCGAGCGCGAAATAATAGCCCACCGCCGTGAAATACCGCGCGTCCTCCGGCGTCGTGTGCGACCATTTGCCCAGCGTCGGCGTCTGCGACTCGGCGCCGTTCGGTGTCCGCACGTCGAACTGCCGGATCAGCGGAAAAGTCGCCGCCGGCAGATCGACCTTCGCCGTGTGCGACCGCGAAAGACGAAACGCCATGTTGGACTGCCCCGAACACAGCCACACTTCGCCGACCAGCACGTCGGCCACGCGCAGGGTGTTGCGGCCCTCGACCCACAACTCCGCAGGTGTCGCGGATGCCGCCAGCGGCGCCAGGGTCACACGCCAGCGCCCGGCCGCATCCGCCGTGGTCGCCGCGGTGCGCTCACCGAACCGCACGCGCACCGCCTCGCCCGGCGCCGCCGTGCCCCAGACCGGAACCGGCTTCCCGCGCTGCAACACCACCCCGTCCTGGAAAATCGGCGCCAGCACCACGTTGGCCTGCGCAAGCGTCGCCACGAACAGCGCCACCCACGCGACCGCTCCGCTCCGCCACCGCGCCGACCTCACGCGCTGCGACGCCATGATCCTCACTGGCGTGGCTGGGTTGACTCGCCGCCCGCCAGATAGTCGCACAGCACGGCGCTCCGCCGGATAAACTCGACCGTCATGATCAACGGCTCCTCGGGCGCGCGCTTCGTCATGCGCCCGACGCGGATCCAGCGTCCCTGCGCATCGAGCGCCGCAATCGCATCGCGCGCGGCGGCCGCGCGTTTCGCCAGCGGTGCGCCCTTCCGATCCTCCCTCGCGACCACCGGTTTCGATTCGCCCGCCAGCGCCGCGCGGCACTCCGCGATCGTCGCCGGCAGATGATACTCGCCCTGCCAGCCATAGCCGTTGCGCCGCTCCGGCGTGAGTTCCTCGAGCGTGTAGTGAATTCTGCCATCGATATCCCCGTAGATCGGCCGGTTCGTGCCCAGCTCATACAGTCGCGCCCAGCGGCCGGGCGCGATGGTCGAGCGCTCCAGCCACGCCACGGCCGCCGCGATCGGCTGGAGGTAGCTGCGGTCGCCGGTTTCCCGATACAGGAGGACCAACGAACGCAGCGCGCTGCCGCTCTCGTTCGAGACGATCGCCGGCGGCTCGAACGCGCGCGCCCACGCCGGCTCCATCGCCGCGTTGTATTGCTGCGCCCATGCCGGCTGCGGCTCGGGCAACTGCGCGCGCACAAGCCACTCGCCGCCCCGTTTCGCCGCGGCGAGATAGCGCGGTTCTCCGAGCTGCTTCGCCGCCTCGACCAGCGTGCGGATGCAGTCCTCCTGGGTGTCGTCGTTGAGCGTGTAGTTGTGCTCGTAGTCCCACTCGTGCGACCACTGGCGCGGATAGTCGCGCGGGATGCGCGCGGCCCTCGACGCATGCGCGGCCGGATCGTGCGGTTTGCCGTCGAAACGCTGCGGCCACGCCCCGTTCGCATACTGCGCGCGCAGGAGTCCCGCCAGCGCCCGGTCGAGCGTCGCCCGGATCGCCCGATCGCGCGGCGCGTCGCTGGGCTTCGTCGCCGCGACACACGCGAGCAGGAAGCGGATGACGCCCTGCGTGGTGTTGTCGTCGTAGGTCGACGCGATCGTGTAGTGCGGGTTGATCGGCTTGCCGGGCTGATTTTTTTGAAACGCCCGCCCCTTGTAATCGAGCAGCCCGTCGCGGTTGTTCTCCGGTCGCGCCATGTCGATCGAGTAATGCCAGCCGCCCGAACCGAGCTGCCCGATCGCCAGCGCCTCGGCGACCGCGCGCGCCGCGTCGAGATAACGGGCGTCGCCCGTCGCCGCGTGCGCGCGCAGGAACGCCATGCCCACCGCCGGCGTGCCGGGCGCCTGCGCCCAGATCAGGTCGGGGTTGGCCATGCTCTCCCCCGCGCGACGCTGCAGATCGGGCGAATAGCTCCAGAGGTAGCCTCCGCCCGTCGCGATCGACTGCATGAACGCCGTCGCGCGCCACAGTGCCGCCGTCGCCTCGGCCTTGAGATCGGTCGACTCGGCCGCACTCAGGGTGGCGCCGAGCGCCAGTGCCACCGCAGTCGTCCATCGTTTCGTTATGCGCGTTTTCAAAGGTCGAAAGTCGTGCTCAGGATGAAGACGCGCGGCTCGATGATCCGATACGCATAAGGCCGCCCGTCGGGAAACGCCGCGACCGGCTGCAGCCGCCCATCCTCCGTCAGATTGCGCACGTTGAGCTGAATCCGCGCGTTCACCTTGTCCTTGAACAGCCGCGCCCGGTAGCCCACCAGCAGATCGAAATAGGTGTGCCCCTTGTCATAGACGGGCCGCGACAAATCGTAGCTGGTCACGATCGCCGGCGGCTGTTGCGCGCCGTAGTAGCCGATCGCGCCCTTGTCCTCCCAGCGCACCGCGCCGCCGACGTTGAACCGCCGCCAGAATTTGTGCTCGGTGATCCCGGACAGCCGGTAGTTCGTGGTGAAGTTGGCGCGATATCTCCGGATCTGCGGACGGATCTGGCCCTCGGTGGCGCGGAGCTGGTTGATCTGCGAGGTGATGTTCAACGCCAGGAACTGCTCCGGCGTGGCCGTGCCGCCGTAGTTCGTCGTGAACCACGGCCGCCCGGTCGTGGGATCGACAATCGATCGCCAGACGGGCAGGCGTTCGCTGACCCACCGCTGCAGTTCCGGCGCGATCCGCTCGTTCAACGTCTCCTGCTGCGTGAGGTTGAACTTCATCGTCCACGCGTTCGTGGGATTGTAGTTCGCCTCGAACTCGTAGCCGCGCGCGAGCGTGTCGTCCGCCGCGCCGTTGGGGAAATCCGGGTCGCGCAGGAACTCGACCGGCACCTTCATGAACGCGGCCACGCGCGTCGTCAGTTCGTCCGCCGTCAGCGTGCGCCCCTGCGCCCGCGCCTCCGCCGCCACCCATTCCGACGCCTGCCGCTGCAGCGTGAACGCATCGGTCGCCGGATTGGAATCCGCGTTGAACAGCAGGAAATCCATCCGGCGGATACGGGAAACGAACGTCGCGCTCGGGCCGTTCGGCGTCTGGAGCTGCCGCGTGATGTAGCGGTTGAACTTCAACACCAGCCGGTCCTGGAAGAGATTCACCGCGACGCCGTAGTCCTTACCGACGCCGCTCGGGTCCGGCAGCCGGTTGAGATACAGATCCTGCCGCGGCGCCGAGGGGCGGAAGCTGTCCGACTTGTTCGCCGACAGGCTCAGCCAGCGCAGCGGCCGCACCACGACGCCCGCCGTCTTCGTCGGGCCAGCGCCCTTCGTCCAGTCGCCGGGCGCCCAGGAGTTGAACGAATCGTAGTCCAGGTTGATCCCGTCCGGGGAAACGAACGCGCCGCCGATCTTCGTGTAGCTCTCGTCGTTCCGCCACCCGAAGGTCGGGATGATCCGGTCGCGCCACAGGTGCGCCTGCCAGACGACACCGCGGCTCTTGAGGATCGTGAGATTGTTGCCGCCGAGCCCCGTGGCGTTCGCCACCGCGGGTCCGATCGTGACCGCCTCCCGCGTGAAATTCGTCCCGTTGCCAAACACCACCGTGGTCGGTCCACGCGGGAAATACGACGAGCCGTAGTCGACGTTGCCGCCGACGTTGTCGCCGACATACATCAGGAGGCCGGGCGCCGCCAGGACGTTGCTGGGAATGCCGGGCCGGCCGCCGATGATCTGCCCGGCATTACCGCCGCGGGCGGTGCCCGCCGGATACCAACTGTGGTTGGAAATGATCGCATCCCGCCAGCGGGTGCGCCGCGAAAGGAAGTTCTTGTATTCGCCATAGGCGGACACGGAGTGCGCCCCGAGCCAGCGCCGCCAGTTCTTCTCGTCGCGCAGGTCGAGGCTGTAGGCGAGCTGCAGCCGGTAGCTGGCCCGTTCGGTCGTCAGCTCCTCGAGGTAGGGCTGAGAGCTCAGGTAGGGCCGGCCGAAATTCGGATTGGGCGTGTTGTCGAGCAGCCGCGAATTCAGGTCCACCAGCAGCATCGTGGAGCTGGGATTGCTGCGTGGAATGCCGACCGCCACGCGCGACTGGTTCTCCGTGTCCTCCACGAATGCCGCGAGCTGCGCCGCCAGTTTCTGCCGCGGTGTCGCGAGGAAGATCTGCTCGATCGTCGCCGTCTGCGTCTGCGCGGTGTTGGCGTAGTAGTTGGCCGCGGCGAGATTGATGTTCTTCCAGTCGTAGATCGCCCGGTCGGTCACCGGCAGCGAGGTGAGGAAGAGCGGCTGGTTCGGGTAGAGCACACGCAGCGCCGACTCGCGGTAGACGGGATTGCCCACGTTGATGACCGGGTCGCGCGGATCGACCCAGCGGCTGCGCGTGAAGCTGTCGATGCGCCCCTGGTCGATCCAGAGCTGGAAATTGCCGAACGATCCCACCGCCGTGCCGGCGAGCGTGACGGGCTGGCCGTTCACCGTCGCGATGCCGGTGATGGGATTGTAGGCGGGCCGGCCGTTCTCGATCCAACTCGTGACGCCGTCCGACGGCGTGAGAAAGTTCGTGCGCGTGCCGTGCAT
>CAZENI010000086.1:0-21467 GCA_964513055.1 uncultured Opitutus sp. | reverse complement strand
GCTGATCCCGCTCCACGTCGCATGATGATACGCGCCGCCCGCGTGGAGTCCGGGACTCGCGATGTAGAACAACGCAGGAAACGTCTTCCGCAGCCACGGGCCGCTGTCGTCCTGATCGGAGATGGCGTAGACCCGCAGCTTCGCCACGAACCGCTCGAGCGCGGCGGCCGGGCGCGTGGCGCGCACTTTCCACAGCGCCTGCGCGAGCACGTTGGGTCCACCCCAGACGGGAACCCAGAGCGGCCGCGCGTCGTCGCGGTCCACGGCGCGGATGAGCAGGTCGGAACCGGCCGAGTCCATCCCTTCGCCCACCGCCTTCAGGCCAAAATCGCGCCGACCCTCCGCCACCACCGCGAGGAGCTGCGCAGCCGTGGGAAAGCCCCGCTCGTGTTGCTCCAGGTTGTCGCGCACCTGCCCGTAAGCCGCGACGATTTCACGGATCCGCTCGGGCGCGACCCGCGATGGCTGGTGAACCGAAGTGGTCGCGACCAGTCCTTCGACGGAAAAGTGATTCGCGTAGACGAGGAATCGCACCAGCGACATCGCGTCGTCCGGTTCGTTCTCGATGTCGGTCAGCACAAAGACGCGCCGCTTCTCCGCGGCGACAGCGGCCGCCGCCAGGAGCAGTCCGGCGATGAGAAAGCGAATCTTCATGGTTTCGGTGACTGGCAGCGCGCCATCCGCGCCGCGAAATCCCGCAGGAACTCCTCGCGCCACCGGCTCACGTGCTTCGCGCCGGCATGCACGCCCTCCGCCGCGTCCGGAGCCGGATCGTCGATCCACCAGTTCGGATGCCGCGCATCGAGCCGCCGGGTCTTCTCCGCCGAGGGCTTCACCGCGGTAAACGCGCCCGCCTTCCCCGCCAGCTCCGGCGCATCGCTCTGAATCACATAGGGCCAGATCTTCGCGTCGCGCGGCGAGAAACGGAAGCGCAGCGTCGTGCCGTCGTCGTCCGCCTCTGCCGGAATACGGTTGTCGATCCACAGGCGGGTCGTGTGCGCGCGCTTCATCCCCGCGGGTCGCGGCAACGCCAACTCCACCACGCCGAACGCCTCGGCCTCATCCGCCGCCGTGGTCAGCCGGGTGAAGATCGTCTTGCGCCCTTCCCAAACCCGCACGAAACGGCCGCCCCACCCCGGCTGCGTGGGATCCTCCGGCGCACGCTGGAGCACGTAAACAACCGCCGGCGTGTCACCCATCTTGATCGTCCCCCGCAGGTGCGTCGCAAAATACTCCCCGAGCGCCCCGCGCCCGGCCACGTGGGCCGCGACGAAACTCGTGTTGCCCCAGTCGCCCGTCTGGTTGCCGCCGACAAACCAGCCGCGATAGGTCGAGTTCGCCTCGATCAGCCAGAGCTTCGGATGCTCCCGCTCCACGTAGTCGAACGCATCGACGCTCCACATCTTGTTCGGCCCGCCGATAAAATACACGCGCAGCTTGGGCAGAATCTCCGGCGCGTCGTGCAGCGCCTGCGCGAGGTCCTCGATCCCGCCCCACACCAGCACCCACAGCGGCCGCGGATCCGGTCGGCGTGCACAGCGCACAATCCATTCGGAACCTTCCGTCGGCTGGGCAAAACCCGCGCCACCACGGGCGCCCTCGAGTGCGCCCTCCTTGGTGATCGCGCGCAACGCCGCCGGCGCCGGGTAGTCCGCGGAATGGCTGCGCAAGTGGGGAAAGTCCTTCTCGTAGCGATCAACCACCTCCAAAATGTGCTCCTTCCTCCCCGGCCCAAAGGGCGACGACACGAGCCCTTCCACGTCGAACCGGTCCGCGTAAAGGAGGAAGTGCACCATCGACTGAAAGTCATCCGGGTCGGTGCCCCCGATGTCAGTCGACACCACGACCCGAGGCCTGCCCGCCGACGCCGCCTCTGCAACGGTCGCCAGGTTCCCGGCGGCAACCATCAGCATCACCAGCGGAGAAAGCAGCCGCACCAACAGGTGAGACGGGGAAAACGATCCAAGGGAGGGTTGCACCGGCACTGGGCTAGCACGAGGGCGCGGCGGTGACAATACGCTGACCAAACGACGCTCAGGCCCCTCGCGCCCGGTCAGATTTCCCCGTCGCGCGGTGGTGCCCGACCTCCGGGCGGGCCGTTCCGTCGAATTCAAAACCGCGCCCGCACCGACGCGCGGAACGACCGCGGCGCACCGGCGCGGTTGCCGTTGAACGAGGCGACGTTCGCCCAGTAGTGCTCGTCGAACACATTGTTCACCGCGACGTTGAAGCCGTAGTTGCGCCACGTGTAGTTCACCTGCGCGGTGACGACCGTGTAGCTCGGCCAGACCAGCGTGCTGTTCGTGCCGCCGGGCAGATCGTCGAGCCAGCGCACGCCGACGCCCGCGCCGAGTCCCTTCAACCGCCCCGACGGCACGCGATACTTGCCGAACAGCGTGGCCATGTTCTGCGGCGTGCCCTGCAGCCGGCGGCCGACCAGCGTGGGGTTCGAGTCGCTGATCACGCGCCCGTCGGTGTAGCCGAAGCCGCCGAACACCGTGAAACCCGGCAGCGGATCCGCGTTGAACGAAATCGAGTAGCCCTTCGAGCGCTCGAGCCCCGACTGCAGCACAAAGCCCGCATGATCCGGATCGGCGACGACAATCCCCTCCTTCGACAGCTCGAACACGTCCATCTCGACGCCCAGGCGTCCGTCGAACAGCCGCGCCTTCGCGCCGACCTCATGCAGCACGCCCGTCGTCGGATCCAGTTTTCGATCGGTGCCGAAAATCGGCCGGCCCGAGACATCCGGCCGGAACGACTCGCCGTAGGTCGCATACAGCGTGAGGTTGCGCGTCGGGTGCCACAGCACCGCGTAGCGCGGCGTCACCACGCGCGGCGGCGTGTAGGCGCTCGGGAGCGGACGCGTGAGGCTCGTCGTCTCCTGCTCCAGCGCGTCGAGCCGGAACCCGACCACGAACTGCAGCTTCTCCTCGAACAGCGACGCCTGGTCCTGCACGAACGCGCCATACGACTCCGACTTCGCCGTGTTGCGCACGTTCGTCGTCTGCGCGCCGGAGAGCGCATAGGTGTAGGCCGGACGATCGACGTTCACGTTCGCCGGCGCGATGTTCTGAAAATACGTCGCGAGCTCGTTGTCCTGAAACCGCGCGTCGACGCCGATCAGCGTGCGGTGCGAGAACGGCCCGGTCTTGAAACGCCCCAGCACGTCCGCCTGCGCCACGTGGGTCTTGGTCGTGATGTATTGGCGGTTGATCCGGCGCGCCTGCACGCGCGTCACCGCATTGGCATTACCCGTGAGCTGGCCGAGCTGCTTGTCCGCCACGATACTCGAGTAGACGAACCCCGCGCGCATCGACCAGTTCGGATTGAACCGGTGGTCGAGAAACGCCCGCGACGCCCGCTTGAAGATCTCGAAGTCGCGATCCGGCAGGCTGAGAAACCGCTCGCGCGGGAGCCGCACCGTGACGTCGCCGGTGAAGATCGCCAGCCCGGCATCCGCCGTCTGCCGCGACTCGAGATGCTCGTGCGTCACCGTGACCTGCGTCCCCGGTTTCAGGATATACGTCAGCGCCGGCAAAAGCGTCCACCGATCCGAGTTTACGTGCTCGCGAAAGCTGTCCGCCTGTTCGTAGGCCGCCACGAAGCGGTAGAGCAGCGTCCGGCTCGCGTTGATCGGACCGGTGAAGTCGATCGTCTGCCGCAGCAGATGGTCGCTGCCGAACTGCAGCGCGATCTCCGTCGCGCGTTTCGCCTTCGGTTTCTTCGTGATCGAGTTCACCACGCCACCGGGCCAGGAGCTGCCGTAGAGCGAGGACGACGATCCCTTGATCACCTCGACGCGCTCGATGATCGCCGGGTCGGGCCGGACGTTCGTGTTCAGGTCAGGCATGTTATCCAGGAGCGTCTCCGGCACCGCCTGGCCGCGCATCTGGATCTGTTCGCCACCGCCCGCACCCGCCTCGCCCTCGACGACACCGGGAATGAACACGAGCGCCTCGTTCACATTGATCGCCTCGAGGTCGCGGAGAAACGCCTCCGTCAGCACCGTGATCGCCTGCGGCGTGTCGAAGAGCGACGTGTTGGACCGGTTCGACGAGACGGCGTGGTTCGCCCGATACGCCGTGTCGCGATCGGTCGACACCTCGAACTCCGTCATCGTGACCACCTTCTCCTCGGCCGCAGCCGGCGGCGGCGCGACCGTCTGCGCAACCAGGACGAGAGGGAGAAATGCGGCGGCAAGGCACGCGCCAATCCAGCGGGTGGATTTCATGGGGTTCGGTGGGGTTGGGACTCGAAGTTCCGCAACGAGCCCCCGGCGTCAAGCCGCCGCATCCCCCTCGTCGATCCTCCGTCCGACCTACCGGTTGAAATCGAGGACCAGTTCCCGCGCGCCGTGCCGCACGGTGACGACGCCGCTGTTCCAGACCGACTGCACGTGGGGACTGTCGAAAACCTTCTCGGGCGCGAGGTCGATCGGCTGGCCGTTCACGCGCGGCCGGCTCGCCTGACTCAGATCGAACGTGAAACGGTCGCCCGCCAGACTCGTGTAGGTGAGAACCGGCTGCTCCACGCGCACCGGCAACGCCTGCACCGCGCGCCGGAAGTCCGCGAAGCTCATCCCGTCGGTTCTCGACGCCACCTCGAGGATCACCGGCGAAAAGGCATCCGCGCACTTCAGCCAGCGGCCGAAGCGCGACGCCTCGTCCGGCAGAAACGCCGCGCCGCCCTCCACCACGCGCACCGCCGCAAAGGCGCCCGCCGCCTCCGCGAAAAACCACTCCCCCTCGCGCACCGGCGCCGACAACCCGGCCCGCGCGAAGAACACCCGCCACTCGTCCACGTTCCGGCTCGTGCGGAGTTGCTGCGCGATCAACGTGCCGCGCGCCTGCACTCCCCAGTGCTGATTGGAGAGGGACTCGCCCGCGAGGCTCACCCCCTGCGGATAGATCCGCGCATCGGCATGCCCGCGGAAGATCGCGCCCATCCACCGGTTCTGCGCACTGATCGCCGCCCAGTCCTGCTCCGGCCGCGCCTCCAGTTGCAGCGCGCTCACGATGAAGTCCGGCGTGACATGGCTGGTCCGCAGGATTCCCCCGAAGTCCGTGCGCAACCGATAGTGCGGCGGCCTCGAAAATCCCTCGAGCGCGAGCCCCATCCGCCGCTGGCGCACCTCATAGGGCGCCGGCCCGCGGGGCTCCAGCGCGAGCGCGATGACCACGTCGGACATCCGCCACGTCGTGGTCACAAACGGCAGCATCGACGCATGCACGAATTTCGGGTCGCCGATGCCGAGCGCATACCACGCCGCCCGCCGCACGAAGTCGGTGCCGCGCTGCGCCGAGTCCGCATACGTGCGCGTCTTCGCCCCGCCGTGCACGGCGTCAATCTGCTGCTCCGCCCACAGCGCCCAGTAGAGATCGAGAAACTGCCCCGCCCGCCGGCGCAGCCCCTCGTCGTCGCTCAGATCGTGGAGGCTGTAGATGCCCTTCAGCGTCGCCGCCGCGTAGGACGGCGAGTCGATCTCGATCAACGCGCCCTTCGCCGCCCGCTGGCGGAGATACTCGCGGAGATACTCCGTCCAGGCGCGGTAGTGCTCCCGCGCCGTCCGCCCGTCCTCGTAGGGCCGGTCACGATACGCCGCCTCGTCCTTCAGCAGCATCGAGAACGCCCAGCACGTCGAGAAATGCTGCGCATGGTGATTCTCCGAGTATTCGAGCCACCAGGTCTGCGAGTTCGCCACCTCGGCATCCGCCACCTTCGACTTCACCCGGGCCCACGCCCACATCGTCTCGAGCAAGGTCCCGTAGGTTTCGGCCGAGAGCCGCCCCGCCGCCTTCGAGCCGCGCGGACCGTAGAATTTGCCGAGGCGCAGCAAGGCATCGCACACCGAGGGGAAGCTGTGCACCTCGAGCAGCGTCTGCGGCCGCGCCAGATGATAGGCGCAGAATTCCCGCAGGGCGGCGTTGGCCTCGGCCACCTGCTCGTCGAGCTGCAGCGCCCGCATCGCGAACAACACGATCGACTGCCCGTAGTCCCGCGTGTAGTCGCCGCGCCCGTTCCAGTCCGCCTTGATCGCACCCTTCACGAGCGGTTTCCCGGCCTGACTGCGGAAAAACTCCTCGCACCGCTGCCCGCTGGCGGCGCGGATGGCGTCGATCTGCCCGGCGGTCAGCGGCTGCGCCGAAGCGCCGCTCACCGCCAGGATCCAGGAGCCAATCAGGATGAACAGGAGGCGGAGGGGCATGAAAGGAATGGCGCTCGCGCGCCGCCGGCCGCGGCGTCAGGGCGCCGGCTTGGTCGGCGGCTCGGCCGTGACCGGCGGAATCAGATCGGCGGCGCTCGGACTCACCGGCAGATTCGCCGCCTGCGCCGCGCGCTCCGCGGCGGTGCCCGCGACGCGCAGCACGCGCAATGTCCGCAGCTTCGCCAGCATCCCCACGCTCGCCTCCGTGATCGCCGTGTCCGCCAGGCTCACCGCTTCCAGTGCCGGCAGCCCGGCGAGCCGCCGCACCGTGTCATCGCCCACCCGCGTCGAGCCCGCGCGCAACACGCGCAGTCTTGAAAAACCGCCGATCACCTCCGCGGATTGCTCCGTCACGCCGCTGCCGGAAACATCCAGCACCACGATCTGCGCGCGCACCGGCGCGAGCCCCGCGAGTTCCGCGTCCCCGAAGTCGCGGCCGAATCCGGCCGCGGTAAAATGCAGCGCGGCCGACGTCCGCGACTCGTAGCTCAGCGCGCCCGGAAACCGCCGCTGCAGCTCCGCGACCGCCGCCGCCAGCGGTGCCCGCTCCCGCGCCACCGCCGCCGGATCGAATTCCCACAGCGGATCCGCGTGCGCCGCTGCCCGCGCGCCCGCCGCCAGTTTCGCCGGCAGTTCCCGCGCGCTCCTCGCCAGCGCTTCCGGCAACCCGAGGTCGGCCAGCGTCGCCGTCCGCGAGGCGCCGTGCTCGATCCACCGCGCCAGCAGCGCCACCTCTTCGGCGGCCGGCTGCGGCTTCTCCGCCGGCGGCATGTGCTCCTCATCCGTCACCGGCAGCTTCATCCGCCCGACCAGCGCGCTCTCGCCCGGCTTTCCCGCGATCACCACGGCCCCCGCGTCGCTGCCCTTCACCAGTCCCTCCCACGTGTGCAGCGCGAGCTTCGCCTTCTGCTTCTGCTCGCCGTGGCACTCGACGCACCGCGCCTGCAAGATCGGCGCGATCACTTCGTCATACGCCGAAGCCGCGCCCAAGGAGTTCGCACCGAGCAGCGCGACGGCCACCCCCCACCACGCTCCGGGTTCTCCTCGCGTCCTTCGCCGGCGACCTCCCTCACTCCGCGGTTCCGACCTCACGCCATCACCTCCCGAATGATCCGCGTCGGCTTCACACCCGTGATCTTCTGGTCGAGCCCCTGGAACGGCATGCTCAACTTGTGGTGATCGAAGCCCAGCAGCCGCACGATCGTCGCCTGCAGGTCGCGCACCTCCACGGGATTCTGCACCACGTTGTAGCCCACATCGTCGGTCTGCCCGTAGCTGAAGCCCGGCTTCGCGCCGCCGCCCGCCATCCAGATCGTGAACGCGCCCGGATGATGATCCCGCCCGACAAACTTCATCTCCGCCCCGCCGCGGTTCTCGCGCATCGGCGTGCGGCCGAACTCGCCGCCCCACACCACCAGCGTGTCCTCGAGCAGCCCGCGATCCTTCAGATCCGCCAGCAGCGCCGCGATCGGCCGGTCCACGTCGCGGCACATCTCCGCAAAGCCCGTCTTCAGGTTCGTCTGGTCGGTCACACCGTGGCTGTCCCAGCCCCAGTGATACAACTGGATGAAGCGCACGCCGCGCTCCGCCAGCCGGCGCGCGAGGAGGCAGTTGTTCGCAAAACTCTCCGCGCCCGGCTTCGTGCCGTAGCGCGCGTGGACCTCCGGCGTCTCCTTCGCCAGGTCCATGGCGTCGGTCGCGCTCACCTGCATCCGGAACGCCAGCTCGTATTGCGCGATGCGCGTCAGCGTCTCCGGGTCGCCGTGCTGCGCGTGCTGCTCGCGGTTGATGTCGCCGATCGCATCGAGCACGCGCCGCCGCTCCCCGCGCGCCACGCCTTCCGGATTCGAGAGGAACAGCACCGGATCGCCCTTCGCCCGGCATTGCACGCCCTGATACACGCTCGGCAGGCAGCCCGAGCCCCACAGGCCCTTGCCGCCATCCGGCGTCTTGCCGCCCGACACCAGCACGATGTAGCCCGGGAGATTCTGGTTCTCCGTGCCCAGCCCATACGTGACCCAAGAGCCAAGCGACGCGCTGCCGAGCCGCGGCGAACCCGTGTGCAACAGGAGCTGCGCCGGCGCGTGGTTGAACTCGTCGGTGCGCATCGACTTGATCACGCACAGGTCGTCGATGTGCCGCTCGGTGAACGGCAGCCGGTCCGTGATCCACGTCCCGCATTTTCCCGCCTGGTGAAACGGAAACTGCGGCCCGAGCATCTTCGGCACGCCCGAGATGAACGCGAAGCGCTTCCCCTCGAGAAACGACGCCGGACAATCCCGTCCGTCGAGCCGCGCGAGGTCCGGCTTGTGATCGAAGAGCTCGAGCTGGCTCGGCGCCCCCGCCATGTGCAGGTAGATCACACGTTTCGCCTTCGCCGGGAACTGCGGCGGCAGCGGCGCGAGAGGCTCCGCCGCGGGCCGCGCGAAACTCAGCTTCTGCACCGCCGCCTGCGCCGCGATCGAGCCGAGCCACATCGCGCCCAGCCCTGTCGTGCACGTCCGCAGGAAATGCCGGCGCGTCTGCGCCCCGATCCGGGCGTGGTCGTGTTCGCGGAGAAGTCGGTCGAGATCGTTCATGGGGTGGCGCCGGTCGTTGGTAGTCCCGCCTTCATCGCACAAATGCCGCGTCGAGATTGATGATCGCGGCCGCCACCTCCTGCAGCGCCCGCAGCTCCGGACTCTGGGCCGGAGCCGCGGCGTCCGGCGTCGGCGCGACCGCCGTCGCGGCTGCGAGCGAGGCCTCCTGCAATTTCCGCAGCCGCGCCGTCTCCGTCGCCGTCGGCGGCCGCGACACCACGAGGTCGAACGCCCGCGCGATCCTCGCCTCCACGCCGCCATCGGGCAGCTCACGCGTCACGCGCGCCGCCAGCGCCGCCGCCGCCTCGTGATAGACCACGTCGTTCAGCGTCACGAGCGCCTGCAGCGGCGTGTTCGTCGGCGTCCGCCGCGCCGTGCAGAGATCGCGCGCCGGCATGTCGAAACTCAGGAAGCCCGGATACGCCGCCGAGCGTTTCCAAAACGTATACAACGCCCGCCGGTGCCGATCCTCGCCCTTCGATTCGTCCCACGTCTTGTTGCTGTAAACGGTCTGCCAGACTCCCGCCGGCTGCGGCGGCATCACCGGGGCGCCGCCCATTTTCCGGCTGAGCAGTCCGCTCGCCGCGAGCGCCTGATCGCGCACCATTTCCGCCGTCAGCCGCTGCCGCGGTCCGCGCGCCAGCAGCCGGTTCTGCGGATCGCGCTCGAGCAGCTCCGGCCGCACCTTGCTCTCCTGCCGATACGTCGCACTCAGCACGATCGCCTTCAGCAGCGCCTTCACGTCCCATTTCAAATCGCGCTCGAAATGCAGCGCCAGCCAGTCGAGCAGCTCGGGGTGGCTCGGCTTGTCACCCACGCTGCCGAAATCCTCCAGGGTCGCCACGATTCCGGTCCCGAACATCTGCTCCCAAAAACGGTTCACCGCCACGCGCGCCGTCAGCGGCTGGCCCGGCTGGAAGAACCACCGCGCCAGCGTCAGCCGGTTCGCCGGGGCATCCTGCGGCAGCGGCGGAAACAGCTCCGGCACGCCCGGGGCGAGGTCCGCGCCCGTCTTCTCCAGGAAATTCCCGCGCACAAACAGCCGCGTCTCCCGCCGCTCCTTCGCCGCGAGCTCCGCCATCACCGGCAAATCCGTGCCGGGAATCTTCGCCAGCTCCGCAAGCGCCTCGCTCACCCGCGCCGCCCGCCGCGCGATCGCGGGATCGCGCGCAAGCTCGTTCCAGCGCGGATCTCCACTCGTCGCGACCCGCAGCCGCCGCGTCGGCGCCGGCTTCTCCGTGATCTGCCGGCCGTGCACGACGGTCACGTGAAGCGTCGAGCCCGCCGGCGCGACGATCGGCTCGCGCAGCGCCGCGACCACCCAGCGCGCGCCACTGATCGTCGGGTTCGCCGCGAAGTAGAAATCGAGCGTCACATCCCGCACCTCGTCCGGCGGCGCCGCCGTCCCTCCCGCCTTGGTGGCCGCCGCCTTCGTCGCAGTCTTCCCCGCCTTCCGGCCCGCCTTCGGCGCAGGCGCGGCGCTTCCGGCCGGCCGCGTTTCGCCCTCCGCCTTTTCCGCCGGCTTCGGCAGCGTCTTCATCGCGCTCGCCGTGAAGTTCTCCGTATCCGGAAAATAACGTCCGACCTCGACCGGCGCCACGCTTCCGTCCGGCCCGCTCAACGCGATCTGGATCTGCGTGATGATGAACCCGCGCTCCGGCGTGTGCCGCGCCTTCTCCGGCTCCATCGGCCGCGCCTCGAAGCGCAACGCCGTGATCGGCTCGCCCGACAGCGCCAGCACCGGCAGGGACAGCTCGTAGCGCACCGCCGCCGCCAGCGTGCCGTCCGCCTCGACGCCGCCGTCACGCACGACGACGCTCGCCTCGGGCAGCGCGCGCGCCGCCAGGATCGGCGACGGCTTCCAGGCCGCCGCCGCCTCGAGCTGCTGCCCGGCCGCGACGACCTCGTGCCGCAGCGTCTCGACCTCACGCCGCAGGCGCCCCGCGTCCGCCTGACGGGCCGGGTCGTTCGGCACGCGCAGCGTCGGATGCTCGTTGTTCAGATCCGCGTCGCGCGTGTTGTTGAAGAACGCCGCGAACCGGTAGAACTCCTGGTGCCGGATCGGATCGTAGGGATGCGAGTGGCACTGCACGCAGTTGAACGTCACCGCATTCGTCACCTGCCACGTCGTCGCCACGCGATCGAGCACCGCGGCCAGCCGATACTCCTCGTCATCCGTGCCGCCCTCGTCGTTGACCTGCGTCTGCCGGTGAAACGCCGTCGCCACGTGCTGCTCGATCGTCGCGTCCGGCAGCAGATCGCCCGCGAGCTGCTCGATCACGAAGCGGTCGTAGGGCAGGTTCCGGTTGAAGGCGCCGACCAGCCAGTCGCGATACTGCCACACGCTGCGATGGTCGTCCTTCTCGTAGCCCTTCGAGTCGGCATAGCGCGCGAGATCGAGCCACAGGCTCGCCCAGCGCTCGCCGAAATGCGGCGACGCCAGCAGCCGGTCCGCCTGCCGCTCGAAGGCCCCCGGCGCCGCGTCGCCCGCAAACGCCGCGCTCTCCTCCGGCGTCGGCGGCAGGCCCGTCAGATCGAGCGAGGCCCGCCGCAGCCACGCCGCGCGCGACGCTTCCGGCGACGGCGCGATCCCTTCCTTCGCCAGGCGCGCGCGCACGAAGGCATCGATCGGGTTCAAGGTAGGGACGGACGGCCCGCCCGGCCGCGGACGCGCAGGCTGCGCGTCCCTACGCTCGACCACCGGCACTGCCGGCGACTGCGGCGCCACGAACGCCCAGTGATCCTGCCACGCCGCCCCTTGCCGGATCCACTCGCGCAGCAGCGCAATCTTCTCGGGCGCGAGCACCGGCCCGTGTTCCGCCGGCGGCATGCGATACTCGCGGTCCGCCGACGTGATGCGCGCGATCAGCTCCGACTCCTCCGGCTTCCCCGGCACGATCACCGGACGGCCGGATTTTTTTCCGACCTTCGTCGCCGCCTCCCGATAGACAAACGAGAGGTCGCCCGCCGCCTTCACGCCGCCGTGGCACGAGGTGCAGCTCTGGTTAAGGATGGGTCGGATCTGCGCGTTGAAGTCGATCGGCTGCGCCGCGGCAGTCGCAGCCAGCGTGAAACCGAGGAGGACGGGCAGATGCGGGCGAACCATGCGGGGGCGTTAGGGAACCTCTGAAGAATGACTCCGAGCCAAGGTGGAACTCGGAAGATCAGGAAGCGGCCTCCCGGAACGGTGCTCTTCTCCCGCCATCCGGTGCTTTTTCTGAGTTCCTGATTTCCACATTTGGTTTGTTCGGAGCTTCCTGGTCGGAGTCTTGGTCGCGACGGCTCGATGTCACCTCGTTTTTTCACTCTCCACGATCGCGCGCCATGATCGTCGCAGAACAATCGTCCGGTTTTTCGTTTGCGACGGGTTCCGCCGGAGGCAGCATCCGGCGATCGCAGCGGAAGGGATGGCCGCCAGCACCTGACTCCCGCCACCGCCGCGTTCGTCCAGCGTTCGTTCAATCAACTTTTGCCAGCGTGACGATTCCCCCGCGAGATCCGGAACAGCGACGTCTGGCGTCGCTCCATTCCTATGCCGTGCTCGACACGCCGGCCGAGCGCACGTTTGACGAGATCGCGGCGCTGGCAGCCGAGGTCTGCGAGACGCCGATTGCACTAATCACGCTGCTCGATGCCACGCGCCAGTGGTTCAAGGCGAAGGTGGGCGTCTTCGTCGCGCAGACCCCGCGCGAACAGGCGTTCTGCGTGCACGCACTCGCCGGCACCGAGGTGATGCTCGTGCCCGACGCCACGCGGGACGCGCGGTTTGCCGCCCATCCGATGGTTTGCGGCGAGCCGCATATCCGGTTTTACGCCGGCGCGCCGCTGGTCTCCGCGGAGGGCGAGGTGCTCGGCGCGCTGTGCGTGATCGATCATGTCCCGCGCACCCTGTCGGATCGACAGCTCCGCGTGCTGCAGTGCCTCGGCCGGCAGGTGATGACGGAGCTCACGCTCCGCCGCGAACTGCGCGAACATCGCCGCGCGGTCGCGCAACTGGCCAGGGCCCAGGCCGTGTCCAAGGTCGGCAGTTGGGAGACCCACCTCTCCACCCGGGAGATGAGCTGGTCGGCCGAGACGCACCGGATCTTCGGCACCGATCCGGACACTTTCCTGCCCACGCACGCCGGCTTCCTGGAACGCGTCCATCCGGACGACCGCGCGGCCGTGGATCAGGCGCTCGTCCAGTCGCTTTCCCAGTCCGAGACCAACGCGATCGCGCACCGCATCCTGCTGCCGGACGGCGCCATCAAGTTCATCGAGGAGCGCTGGCAGGTCCTTGCCGACGACGACGGCCGTCCCGCGCGATCGGTCGGCACCTGTCGCGACATCACCGCGGAGCGCCAGACGCAGGCGGCGATGCGCCTGCAGGTCGAGATGCTCGACCATATCGGGGAGGCGGTGATCGCGACGGATACCACCGGGCGCATCATCCACGCGAATCGTTTTGCCAGCGAGCTCTACGGCTGGACGCAGGTCGAGATGCTGGGCCGCGGCATCCTCGAGGTCACCGCTCCTCAGACCACCCCGGCGCAGGCCGCGGAGATCATGGTGCAGATGGAGCGCGGCGAAAGCTGGAGCGGGGAGTATCTCGTCCAGAACCGGCACGGCCGGGTCTTTCCGGCGCTCGTGATGAATTCCCCGCTGCTCGACGGCCGGCGGCAACTCGCCGGCATCATCGGCATCTCCCGGGACATCACGGTGCAGAAACAGGCGGAGGAGGCGCAGCGGCGGATGGCGGAACTGCTCGCCACGACACTGGAGAGCGTGACCGACGGGTTCTTCACGCTGGACCGCGAATGGCGCTTCACCTACGTGAACGCCGCGGCCGAGCGCATGATTCTGCGCGATCGGAAAAACCTCCTCGGCGTCAGCATGTGGGCCGCGTTTCCCGAGGGCGTGGGCACCGTGTTTGAACGGGAGTATCGTCGCGCGCTCACGGACCACGAAACGGTCAGCTTCGAGGAGTATTTCCCGCCGCTCGCCAAATGGTTCGAGATCCGCGCCTATCCCTCCGCCGAGGGCCTGGCGGTGTATGTCCGCGATGTCACCGCCTCGCGCCAGGTCGAGCAGGCGCTGCGCACCAGCGAGGAACGCCTGCGCGAGATGGCCGAGAACATCGGCGACTTCTTCTACAGCTACGATCCGGCCCTGGGCCGCCTGCTCTACGGGACGGCGGCGTTTGCGCAGCTCTGGGGCCGCCCGCTCGCCGACGCCTACGCCAACCCCCAGATCTATCTCGAAGGCGTCCACCCGGACGATCGGCCGGCGGCGGAGGCTGCCTTCCGGCGGCAGCTCGATGGACTCGAGACCGACACGGAGTTCCGGATCGTCCGACCCGACGGCTCCGTCCGGTGCGTCCGCGAACGCGCGGTCCCCGTCCGCAGCGAGGCCGGCCGCGTCGAGCGCATCGTCGGCACCGTGCGCGACATCACCGAGCGCCGCCTCGCGAGCGATCGCCTGCGGGCTTCCGCGGAGCAATACCGGCTGCTCTTCGCCGGCAATCCGCACCCGATGTGGGTCTTCGACCGGCAGACCCTGCGCTTCCTCGCGGTGAACGCGGCGGCGATCGCCTTCTACGGTTACACGGAGGCGGAGTTTCTCGGCCTGACCGTCATGGACATCCGCCCGGCGGAGGATGCCGCGGAGTTTCGCGAGGCCCTCGCGCGGCTCCCGATGCGGGGAAAGGACTTCGGCCACCGGAGGCACCGCAAGAAGGACGGCACCGTCGTCGAGATGGAGGTGCTCGCGGACGGCTTGGAGTTCAACGGCCGCGCCGCCCGGCTGGTGCTGGCGCAGGATGTGACCGAGCGGCGGCGCGCCGAGGCAAAGCTGCGCGAGCAGGCCGCGCTGCTCGACAAGGCCCGGGACGCCATCCTCGTCCGCGATCTCGAGCACCGCATCACCTTCTGGAACAAGAGCGCGGAGCGCCTTTACGGCTGGACGGCGGCGGAGGTGCTCGGCCGGCGCGTGCGGGAGCTGCTCTATTTCGATCCCGCGATCTTCGATCAGGTCATGATTGCGCTGCTCGCCGAGGGCGAATGGACCGGGGAGTTGCTGCAGATGGGCAAGGACGGCCGGAAGCTCGACATCGAGGGCCGCTGGACGCTCGTGCGCGACGACCAGGGCCGCCCCCAGTCCGTCCTCGCGATCAACACCGACATCACCGAGCGCAAGAAACTGGAGAAACAATTCCTCCGCGCCCAGCGGATGGAGAGCATCGGCACGCTCGCGGGCGGCATCGCGCACGATCTCAACAACCTGCTCGCGCCGGTCACCATGGGCGTGGAGCTGCTGCGGATGAACGAGCTCAATCCCAAGAGCCAGCTCGTGATCGACAACATCGAGCGCAGCGCGCGGCGCGGCGCGAACCTCGTCAAACAGGTGCTCTCGTTCGCCCGCGGCGTCGAGGGCTCGCGCGTGCCGCTGCAGTTCCGGCACATCGTGCGTGAGATCGAGGACATCGTGGAGAACACGTTTCCGAAGAACATCGCCTTCGAGAGCCGCATCGCCCCCAACCTCTGGCCGTTCGTGGGCGACCCCACCCAGATCAACCAGGTGCTGCTGAATCTTTGCGTGAACGCCCGCGATGCCCTGCCCGAGGGCGGGCAGTTGCTGCTGCGCGCCTCGAACGCCGAGGTCGACGCCCAATACGCCGTGATGAACCGCGGCGTCGCCGCCGGCCACTACATCGTCATCGAGGTCACGGACAACGGCACCGGCATCCCGCCCGCGGTGATCGATCGCATCTTCGAGCCGTTCTTCACCACCAAACCCACCGGCAAGGGCACCGGCCTCGGGCTCTCGACCGTGCTCGCCATCGTCCGCAGCCACGGCGGCTTCGTGAACGTCTACAGCGAGCCGGAGCAGGGCAGCACCTTCAAAGTCTACCTGCCGGCCCAGCCGGACGCCGCGCTGGCGGGGAGCGCCAGTCCGTTCGAGGAAAAACTCCCCCGCGGCGCCGGCGAGCTCATCCTCGTCGTCGACGACGAGGCGCCCATCCTCAACGTCACGCGCCAGACCCTCGAGGTCTTTGGCTACCGCGTCCTCGTCGCCGAGGACGGCGCGCAGGCCATCAGCCGCTACGCCCTGCACCGCGCGGAAATCGCGCTCGTCCTGACCGACATGATGATGCCGGTGATGGACGGACCCGCGCTGATCGCCGCGCTCCGCCGCATCGACCCGCACGTCCGGATCATCGCGGCGAGCGGCCTCAGCGCCCACGGCAACATGGCGCGCGCCAGCGTGGGGGGCGTGCGACACTTCCTGCCCAAGCCCTACTCGACCGACACGATGCTCAGCGTGATCAAGGAAGCGCTCGCCGGAGCCCCGGGCGCTCCGCCGGCGCGCCCGCCCGCATGAGCCCGCCCGCGCCAGCCCCGCCGGCCCCGCCCCCCGGGCGGGCGCGCCTGTTCTCGCGCGCCGGCGGGATCGCCGCCGCCTACGCCGCGGTCGCGAGCCTTTGGATACTCTTCTCGGACGAGTTGCTCGGCCTGCTGACCACGGAGCCCGGGCAACTGATGCGCTGGAGCGTCTACAAGGGCCTGATCTTCGTCGCCGTCACCACCGGACTGCTGCTGTTGCTCATGGTCCGGACGTTCGGGGCGCTCGAGTCGGGCTTCACCCGGCTGGCCGCGCAACAGGCCGAGATCCAGCGCCTCCACCGGCTGAATGCGGCGCTGAGCCACATCAACCAGGCCATCGTGCGAGTCCCGGGCCGCGAGGAGCTCTTCCGGCGCGCCTGCGAGGTGCTCGTCGAACACGGCGGCTTCCGGCTCGCCTGGATCGGCTGGGAGAATCCGGCGACGCACCAGCTCGAGCCTGCGGCCGCGTGGGGCGAAGGGCAGGACTACATCAAGACCATCGCCGTCTACGCCGATGACCGGCCGGAGGGCCGCGGCCCCTCCGGCCGCGCCTTTCGCGGGAATCAGCCCGAGATTTGCCAGGACCTCCTCGCGGATCCCGGGATGCAGCCGTGGCGGGACGAGGCGCAGCGGCACGGACTCCGCTCCTCCGCCGCCCTGCCGATCCGCCACGGCGAGCGCGTCGGCGGTGTGCTCAACGTCTACGCGGGCGAACCCGGGTTCTTTCAGGACAAGGAACTGGTGCTGCTGACCGAGGTCGCGGCCGACCTCGCCCTCGCCCTGGACCACCTCGCGCGCGACGGGGAGCGCCGGCTGGCGGAGGGCATGGCGCGGACCGAGATGTATTTTTCCGAGACGATCATCGAGAGCATGCCGGGCATCCTCTATCTCTACGATCAGGCGGGGAAGTTCCTGCGCTGGAACCGGAATTTCCAGCGCGTCTCGGGCTATTCGGCGGAGGAGATCTCGCGCATGCGGCCGGCGGAGTTCTTCCCGGCCGCGGACGGCGCGCGGCTGCGCGAGCGCATCGCGGAGGTGTTTGCGCAGGGCGAATCCAGCCTGGAGGCGGAGTTCCGCACGAAGGACGGGCGCCTGCTGCCGTATTTCTTCACCGGGCGGCGGGTGGTGTTTCGTGACCAGGTCTGCCTGGTGGGCGTCGGGATCGACCTCACGGAGCGCCGGCAGGCGGAGAACGCGCTGCGCGAGAGCGAGGAACGGTTCCACGCCTTCATGGACGCCTCCCCGGCCATCGCGTGGATGACGGACGAGCACGGCCGGCACCTCTACATGAATCGCGCGTGGGACGCGGCGTTCGGCCTCAACCATGCCGACTGGCTCGGGAGAACCGCCGACGACCTGGTGCCGCCGGAGATCGCCGCGCGCATCCGGGAATCGGATGCGCAGGTGCTCGCGCACGACGTCGCCCTCGAGATTCCCGAGGAGCGCAGCGTGCTGCAGGGCCGGCCCGTCTTTTGGAACTGCGTCAAATTCCCCTTCCGCAACCCGGCCGGCCGGCGCTTTGTCGGCGGTTTCGCGATCGACATCACCGAGCGCAAGCGCGCCGAGGCGGAGTTGCAGGAGGTGCAGGGCCGGCTCCAAATCGTGGTCGAACATCTCACGGAGGGCCTGATCATCGCCGACCCCGCGGGCGATTTCCTGCACTGGAACCCCGCCGCGCTCCGGCTGCTCGGCTTCGCGGATCTCGAGGAGGGCCGGCGGCACCAGCGCGAGTTCTCGCGTCTCTTCGAACTCTCCACCCTCGACGGCGCCCCGCTCCCCGCCGACCGCTGGCCGCTCGCCCGCGTGCGCCGCGGCGAGCCGCTCGACGGCCTGGAGATCCGCGTGCGCCGCACCGGCACCGACTGGGAGCGCCTCTTCAGCTACACCGGCTCTCTCATCAGCTACTCGGGCGGCCGCACCCTGGCGTTCATGACGCTCCGCGACATCACCGAGCGCAAGCGGGCGGAGGCCGCCCTCCGCGAACTGAACGCCAGCCTCGAACACAAGGTCGCCGCGCGCACCGGGGAACTCCAGGCCGCCCTCGTGCGCGCCGAGGCCGCCGACCGGATCAAGTCGGCCTTCCTCGCCACCATGTCGCACGAGCTGCGCACCCCGCTCAACTCCATCATCGGTTTCACCGGCATCATCCTCCAGGGCCTCGCCGGCCCCCTCAACGCCGAGCAGACCCGCCAGCTCGGCATGGTGCGCGGGAGCGCCCGCCACCTGCTGGAGTTGATCAACGACGTGCTCGACATCTCCAAGATCGAGGCCGGCCAGCTCGAGGTGCGCGCCGAGCCCTTCGATCTCCCGGAATCCCTCGCGCGCGTCACCGGCTCCGTCCGCCCGCTGGCGGAGAAGAAGGGGCTGGAACTCGTCGCGGAGTTCGCGCCCGGGCTCGGTCAGATGACGGGCGACCGCCGCCGCGTGGAGCAGATTCTGCTCAACCTGCTCAACAACGCGATCAAGTTCACCGAGCGCGGCCGCGTCACCCTCCACGCCGGGCCCTGCCCCGATCACCGCCCGGCCCCGGACGCCGCCCCGGTCGCGGCGGTTTGCCTCCGCGTGACGGATACGGGCATCGGCATCCGGCCCGAGCATCTCTCCTCGCTGTTCCTGCCCTTCCGCCAGATCGACACCGGCCTCTCCCGCCAGCACGAGGGCACCGGACTCGGGCTCGCCATCTGCCGCCGCCTCGCGCATCTGATGGGTGGCGAGATCACGGCCGCGAGCGAATGGTCGCACGGCAGCGAGTTCACCGTCATCCTGCCCTGCCGGAAATCACCCGCCTCATGAGCCGCACCGTCCTCCTCATCGAAGACAACGAGCAGAACCGCTACCTCGCCACGTTCCTGCTCGAACGCCACGGCTACCGCGTCGTCCCCGCCGCCGACGGCCCCCGCGGCGTCGCACTCGCCCGCAATCTCGCCCCCGATCTCATCCTGCTCGACATCCAGCTCCCCGGGATGGACGGCTACGCCGTGGCCTCCGCCCTCCGCGCCGTGGCGCAACTGCAGGCGACCCCCGTCATCGCCGTCACTTCCTACGCCATGGTCGGCGATCGCGAAAAGTCGCTCGCCGCCGGCTGCACCGGCTATATCGAGAAGCCCATCAACCCGGAGACCTTCGTCGCCGAGATCGAGCGCTTCCTCCCGCCCTCCGCTCCGCCCATCCCATGACCCGCGTCCTGATCGTCGACGACAAGGAGGAGAACCTCTACTACCTGCGCGCCCTGCTCACGGGCCACGGCTGCACCGTCGACTCCGCCCGCCACGGCGCCGAGGCGCTCGTCCTCGCCCGGCAGCAGCCGCCGGACCTCGTCGTATCCGACCTGTTGATGCCGGTGATGGACGGCTACACCCTCCTGCGCCACTGGAAGGCCGACCCCCGGCTCAACCGCGCGCCTTTCATCGTCTACACCGCCACCTACACCGAGGTGGAGGACGAGCAACTCGCCCTCAGCCTTGGCGCCGACGCCTTCATCCTCAAGCCCGCCGAGCCCGACGATTTTCTCGCGCGCGTGCGTGCGGTGCAGGCCGCGGTGGCCTCCCCGCCCAAACATCCCGTCGGCGACGAGCACACGATGCTCAAGGTCTACAGCGAGACGCTGATC
This sequence comes from uncultured Opitutus sp., assembly GCA_964513055.1. Taxonomy (GTDB): domain Bacteria; phylum Verrucomicrobiota; class Verrucomicrobiia; order Opitutales; family Opitutaceae; genus ER46. The sequence continues at coordinate 1,709 of CAZENI010000086.1, read as the reverse complement.
CGCAAACTCGAGGAAAAGACCCTGCAGCTTGAAGAAGCCAACCGCATCCTCCAGCGCGACATCGCCGAACGCCGCGCCGCCGAGGAGAAACTGCGCGAGAGCGAGGAGCGCTTCCGCGCCACCTTCGAGCAGGTCGCCGTCGGGATCGCGCACGTCGGCGCCGACGGACGGTTCCTCCGCGTGAACGACAAGCTCTGCGAGATCACCGGCCATTCGCGGGAGGACCTGCTGCAGAAGACGTTTCTCGATCTGACCGTGCCCGAGGATCGGGCCGAGGGCGACCGGGCGCGGCGCGCCATGCTCGCGGGCACACAGGCCGCCTACAGCTCGGAGAAGCGCTACCACCACCGCGACGGCACGGTCTACTGGGTCAGCGTCGTGACGACGCTCCTCCGCGATGCCGCCGGCGAGCCGAAATACTTCATCTCCGTCATCGCCGACATCTCCGAGCGGAAGCGCCTGGAGGATCAGTTCCTCCGCGCCCAGCGCCTCGAGAGCATCGGCACCCTCGCCGGCGGCATCTCCCATGACCTGAACAACATCCTCGCACCGATCGTCATGGGTGTGAGCTTGCTCAAGCTGAGCGCGATGGACGAGGACAGCCGCAACGTCATCGAGGCGATTGAGCGCAGTTCCCGCCGCGGCACCGACCTGGTCAAGCAGGTCATGTCCTTCGCCCGCGGCGTCGAGGGCGCCCGCGTGGCGGTGCACCTGAGCCACGTTGTGCGCGAAATCCACGCGTTCGTCCGCAACACCTTTCCCAAGAACATCACCTTCCGCACCGACGTGCCCCAGGACACCTGGCTCGTCCAGGGCGATCCCACGCAGCTCAACCAGGTGCTGCTCAATCTCTGCGTCAACGCCCGCGACGCCATGCCCGACGGCGGCCTCCTCGATGTCACGGCCCGGAACGTGAAGGTGGACGGGCAATACGCCGCCATGCACCGCGGGCTGACGGTCGGCCGCCACGTCCTGCTCGAGGTCACCGACACCGGCGCCGGCATCCCCAAACCCGTCCTCGACCGCATCTTCGAGCCGTTCTTCACGACGAAGTCTCCCGGCAAGGGCACGGGCCTCGGCCTGTCCACCGTGCTCGGCATCGTGCGCAGCCACGGCGGCCACATCGGCGTCGACAGCCAGCCGGGCAAAGGCAGCACCTTCCGCATTTTCCTGCCGGCCCCGGCCGACGTGACCGCCTCCGAGCCGACCGCGGCCGATGCGCCGCCGCCGCCGCGCGGGCGGGGCGAGACGATCCTCGTCGTGGACGACGACACCACCGTGCTCGCGATCACGCGCCAGACCCTCGAGGCGTTCGGCTACCGCGTGCTCACCGCGGAGGATGGTGCGCAAGCCATGGGATTGTTCGCCCTGCACCGGACCGAAATCGCGGCCGTGCTCCTCGACATGATGATGCCGGTGATGGATGGCGCGACGCTGATCAACGCCCTCCGCCGCATCGACGCCGACGTGTGCATCATCGCCGCCAGCGGCCTCCACGGCAACGAGGCCCGGGTCACGCACGCCCACGTGAAACACTTCCTGCTCAAGCCCTACTCGGCCGAGGCCATGCTCGGCATGATCCACACCGCGCTCGCCCCGAAGGCGTGACGCCCGCCCTCCCAAGAAAAAGGCGACCGCCCTCCGTTCGGAGTGCGCGGTCGCCGCGAGCCCGGAGCTTCGGACTACTTCTTCTTCGCCGCCGCGGCCTT